>NZ_JBALTF010000034.1:0-28443 GCF_036964675.1 Parasphingorhabdus sp.
CCGGCCAGAGTCGCAATTTTTCTCGCAAAAATCGAATCTGTGTGATCTTTGCAACTAATTCCCGATATTCCTATTTTGAACAATAACATGGTTGATTTCAGTAGCCTGTTATGCCAATGATTGTCTGGTATTGAGTGAAATGCGAAACCCTGAAGGAGCAAATTATGCGTTTCGGTAAATTTGGAATGGCTGCGGCAGTAGCCGCATCGCTTGTAAGCGCGCCAGTTTTGGCACAGGCTGTACAGTCTACGTCTTCCGTTGCACGGACCAGTGCAACTGTTGAAGGTGAAAATGAAGTAGAGGGTGGTTCGGGCATCATTATTGCAATCCTCGCTGCAGCAGCAGTGATCGGTGGCATAATCATTGCCGCTGACGGAAGCGAAAATACGCCAACCTCCCCCTGAACCAGTTCAGGCATAGAAATTTAAAAATGGCGGCCAATTGGTCGCCATTTTTTTTTGACTTTCAGGGCAGGCAGAAAACCGAAATTTTGGTGATCAATTTTCTGTCATAATGCCAAGCTGGACAGCCTTTGGTTGCACAACGGGGCTGGACTGCCCATATCCCGTTTCATGACAGAAAATCAGCAACATGGCCTGCAACAATGGCATGGTACAACAATCCTATCGGTGCGGAAAAATGGCAAGGTCGTTGTTGTCGGCGACGGTCAGGTTTCGATGGGACAGACAGTAATGAAACGGAACGCGCGCAAGGTGCGGCAATTGCACGATGGATCGGTGATTGGCGGCTTTGCCGGCGCGACCGCAGATGCCTTCACATTATTTGAGCGGCTTGAGGCCAAATTAGAGCGCCATAACGGACAATTGATGCGCGCCGCCGTCGAGCTAGCGAAAGATTGGCGCACGGACAAATATTTGCGCAATCTGGAAGCGCTGATGATCGTGGCCGACAAGGATATTACCCTCATACTCACCGGCAATGGCGATGTGCTGGAACCCAACGAAGGCATTGCCGCGATTGGTTCCGGAGGCAACTTCGCTCTCTCTGCGGCTCGTGCGCTGATGGACTATGAGAAGGACGCCGAAAAACTCGCCAGAAAAGCCATGGAAATCGCTGCGGAAATCTGTGTCTACACAAATGACCAGATCACGATTGAAACGCTCGACAGCGAAACCTAGCTCCTGTCGCCCCTTACCACATGAATGAAGAGAAAATAGCATGCAGGCGAACCTGACCCCCAAAGCCATCGTCAAGGCGCTGGACGAGCATATTATCGGCCAGCAGGATGCCAAGCGAGCAGTTGCCGTCGCGCTGCGCAACCGCTGGCGGCGACAACGGCTTCCCGCTGAACTGCGCGAAGAAGTGACGCCCAAGAATATCCTGATGATCGGGCCCACCGGTTGCGGCAAGACCGAAATTTCCCGGCGCCTGGCGAAACTGGCAGATGCGCCGTTTATAAAGGTAGAAGCCACCAAATTCACCGAAGTCGGCTATGTCGGCCGAGATGTCGAACAGATCGCCCGCGACCTCGCGGAAGAAGCCGTCCGTCTCGAACGCGAACGCCGGCGTCTGGCTGTGCATGAGGCTGCGGCAGAAGCTGCGATGAAACGGCTGCTCGACGTATTGTGCGGCGAAAATGCCAGCGAAGCGACGCGCGAAAGTTTCCGCCAGCGGGTTGTCGACAATCACATGAACGACACCGAGATCGAGATTGAAGTCGAGGATACGCCCAATACGCCGATGGATATTCCCGGGACGAATGGTCAGGTTGGCATGATCAACCTGTCGGACATGATGGGCAAGGCTTTCAATCAAAGCCGCCTGAAGCGCCGGAAAATGCGCGTGGCTGACGCCTGGGACAAGCTGGTTGAAGAGGAATCCGACAAGCGCCTTGATGATGATGATATTTCGCGGGCCGCGATCACCGATGCCGAGTCCAATGGGATTGTGTTCCTTGATGAAATTGACAAGATCGCCGTGAGCGATGTACGCGGCGGATCCGTCAGCCGGGAGGGTGTGCAGCGCGATCTTCTGCCGCTGATCGAAGGCACGACAGTCGCGACCAAATATGGTCCGATGAAAACCGATCATATCCTGTTCATTGCATCCGGTGCCTTTTCTCTTTCCAAACCCAGCGACATGCTCCCCGAATTGCAGGGCCGATTGCCAATCCGGGTGGAATTGAGGGCGCTGACCGAAGCCGACTTCGTCCGGATATTGACCGAAACCAAGGCCAATTTGCCCGAACAATATATCGCCCTGCTCGGAACCGAAGATGTCACGATCAACATCACCGAAGATGCGATCAAGAAGCTTGCCGAGATTGCCGCAAACGTGAACGAGACGGTCGAGAATATCGGCGCGCGCCGGCTTCAGACTGTCATGGAAAAGCTGCTCGAAGAGATAAGCTTCACGGCGGAAGATCGCGCTGGCGAAGAAATCAGCATCGACAAGGCCTATGTTGAAAAGCAGCTTTCAGATATCGCCAAAGATACCGACCTGTCCAAATATATATTATGATGATAAAAGCTGCTTGTTGATGAGGTTCAGTAGGGCTTGCGGAAAAATTTTGCACCTTGGGGAAAAAATTTGCCGGAGCTGTAACGGAATTTCTTTGAACCGCGAACAACGACAGAGATAGCTGAATGGATCATGTCATGAAACGAACCGCGCTAACATTGTCTTCCGTCGCAGTGCTTGCGCTGTCCGCCTGCTCCGAACCGGCTTCCAAGGCCGGCGCCGAAGGCACCGAACAGGCGGAAAGCAAGCCAGAAACGGTCGTGGCACCGATTACGGAAGCGGAAAATATCGATGCCGGACTGACGATTGGAGAACAGGCTCCGTTGACCATCAGTTTGCTGACCAATGACGGCGAAACCACATTGGGTGAGATTCTGGAAAACGGCCCTGCCCTGCTGGTTTTCACGCGTTCGGTTGAATGGTGTCCCTATTGTCAGACGCAATTGAAATCGATCAACGCGATCGTTGGCGACCTGAAGGACCGCGGCTACAATCTCTATGGTCTCAGCTATGACAGTCCTGACAAGCAGGACCGCTTCTCCAAGAACCAGATGTTGCAATATGCGATGCTGTCCGATCAGCCATCGGCTGTGATTGATGCCTTTGGATTACGCGATCCGCAATATACCGAAGGCCGTGCCGTTGGCGTTCCTTATGCTTCGGTATTCCTGATCGACAGGAGCGGCAAGATCATCGCGAAAACGGTATCCGGCAATTATAAGAAACGCCCGACCAACGAACAGATACTGGCGCTGGTGGACTCAATCTAGGTTCAGGACCTAGTTGCTGACAGCGGCCTCTGCCGATGGTGCTGCCGGATCATTGTCATTTGCAGCCAGACGACTGGATTCGGGCAGGACTACCAGTTTCCATTTCTTTTTGTCATCCAGATATTTGACCGCCAAAGCCTGCACTTCTTCCGGTGTAATGACGGTATAGTCACTGAGCAGGCTTTGCAGGGCGACAAATTTCTGTGGGTTGAAGCTCGCTCCTTCCATCTGACTCATCCAGAAACTGTTGCCGCTGCTGGCACGGGCAATCAGCTGGCGCAAAGGTTCAACCACCCGCTGCAACTCATCCGCGCTAACCGGTTTTTCCCGCAGGTCCGTGGCGATCGAGGCCACGACATTGTCAAAGCGATCTATATTGTCCGGCGTCAACTGGCTTTGCGCGCCAATATAACCACCCGATTCAAACTCGACCGGCCAGCTGTTAATAACCTGCGGACTATAGCTTGCACCCTGCTGGGACCGGAGGATTTCGAACAGCCGGTCGTTGAAGATGGACGCCAGCACTTCGAGCTTGCGGCTTTCCCGCACGTCTTCCAGTCCGCCGCCGGTCGGCCAGGCCACCATGGCCGCTGCCCGTGCATCGTCACCTTTGTGGAACAGAATTTCCGGACCAGACTGCGGTGCCGGAAAACGCGGAGACTTTGCATCGGACGAAACCGCCTGCGGTTTGCGGCTTTTCAATGCACCAAATGTCTTGAGGATAGACTCGACCGCCTGTTCCCGATCAAAATCACCGAACAGCATCAGCTCGATCGGCCCGCTTGCGAGAATGGGTTCCCAGAATTGGCGAAAATTCTTGACCGTCAACTGGTCAAAATCTTCTTTATCCGGTGTCTTCCAGCGCGGATCCTTGCCGCGCACAAGCCATTCAAGGTCCCGTTCCATCACCGCCTGAGGCGATGCTAAAAAACTGTCATAGCTAATCAATGACGCAGCCTTGCTGCGGATCACCGGGGCAGCATCCCAACGCGGAAAGGCCAACTTCGCCGCAATCAAATGCAACTGGTCTTGAAGGTCGGACGGCCTTGTATCCGCGGTAATCTCGAACGCGTCATTGTCGATACCGAAACCCATTCCGATCCGGCGCCCGGTGGTGATCTTGTCAAGGTCCTCCTGTCCGAGGTCGCCCACACCGCTGGCCATCAATGCCATAGCGCCGGACCATGCGAGCGATTCCTGATGAGGAGAAAGGCCACTATAGCCATTGCCAAAGCGGACATTGACCATGATCTTGTTGCGCTCGGCCGTGTTCGGGAACAACAGCACCCTGACACCATTGGCAAGCTCCAGCTGTTCGACATCAAAGCGCTCGATTTTACGGGAGGATTTGACCCTTCCCTTCTTGCCAATTTTTTTCAGCGATTCAAACCCGATGTCGGATTGGGTGACCCGAACATCGCTCGCCGCGTCGACGGTGCGTCGCAACGCCTGCGCCAGCCTGACCTTGCCGTCTTCGATCGCATCGGGTGATGTCAGCAAGGCCCGGGTGGAGACACCGGTAAATAATTTGCGTGTCGAATCGAGTAGCCTCTCCGGCGGGTAAAGATCCCGCATCGCGCGAAACACATCGAGCGCCACCTGCGGGGTTGCTACGGTTTCGTGAATGTCGACGGCATTGATGATATTGTCGGCCTGTTGCCGCGCTGCCTCGGTTTGATAGCTTTCAACACCAATGGCTAGCGCAGCATCAAATTCCGTAATCTCACGGGCAATATCCGGCTCGGACGGCGCAATGGTTGTGGCATCGGCTATCACGGCCCGGACATCCTTGAGCGCGGCCTCCCAGTCGTCACCCAACGGAATGATGCTGATAAAAGTTCCGTCAATCGAGCGGCTGACATCATCCTGCCCGACGCTTGCTTGCAAATAGCTACCCCCAGCTCTCGCTCGCGCTTCGAGACGGCGGTTGATCAGCTGCAACGCGAGCAGGTCGATCAAGATCTGCTGATTATAAACGATAGTATCCGCAACCTGTTCCCAGGGCCGGGCAATGACCATCGAAATGAACCGTGGCAATGTCGGTTCGACAACCAACTGGCTGATATCGGATATATCCCGGGGCTGACCGAAGTCTGGAATGGTGCCCGCTTCGCCCTTGCCCTGCCATTGGGAAAAATGCTTGTTCAGCAGTTCCTCGAACAATGCTGGATCACCATCGCCAGCGATAACGATCACCGCTTGCTCCGGGCGATACCAGCGCTGATGAAATAGTTGCAGCATTTGCGGTGTCGCAGCGCTTAATGTTTCCGGGGTACCGATCGGCGCGCGATTTGCCATAAGTTGTCCGGCAAAGAATAATTCCCGTGTCGCATTTTGTACTTTGGACTGGGGACCGGCGCGCTCACGCAATTCCGCCAACACCACCGGGCGCTCCGCATTGACCGCCGTAATACTCAGTCCCGGCGAACGCACCATACCCGACAATATTTTCAGACTTTCGTCGAGACTGGTCCTGCTGGCATTGGGCAGGTCGAGCTTGTAGACAGTTTGCGTTGGTGTGGTTTCGGCATTGCTGTCGCTCCCGAATGTCGCGCCCAGCCTCTGCCACACGCGTTTCGCTTCCCCATCGGGCACATGAGCTGATCCGCGAAAGGTCAGATGCTCCATGAAATGAGCAAATCCCTGTTCTTCATCGGTCTCCATCAGCGAGCCAACATCGATCCGCAACCGGATCGACACCTGCCCGGGCGGAACACCATTATGTTTCACCGCATAGCGCATGCCGTTGTCCAGTTCACCAAAGGTCCAACTCTTGTCGACCGGAACATCGCTATTCTTGTAGAGCCACGGCAATATGTCATCGGACTTGGCATCTTGCGCGTTGGCCGTGCCGGGCATCGCCAGCAAACCGATTAGCAGAAAGAACAAAGACAGATACGGAGTCAGGCGGGGGAATGTTGGTTTCATGAGGCGGATATAAGCAGGCCCAATCTTACTGGCCAGTGAATATTCTGAACATTTGCGGTCTCTACCGCCAATGCATTGTGTTTAACCCTTGATCGAACCACTTATAATCGCCAGATAAGCACTATGTTAATTGAAACCGAAAAAACACCAAACCCCTCAACCCTCAAATTTCTGCTTGGGCAACCGGTCATGACTGACGGAACCCGCGATTTCGCATCGCCGGAAGATGCCGAGACATCGCCGCTGGCAGAAGCTTTATTCACGCTGGGGGACGTTACCGGCGTGTTCTTCGGTTCGGATTTCATCTCGGTAACGTGCGGCCCGGACGCCGACTGGAGTGATCAGAAGCCACAGGTACTCAGCATCCTGCTCGATCATTTTTCGGCCGGACTGCCGCTTTTCAAGCCGGGCAGCGCGGGCGAAATTATTGTGCCGCCGGAAGAGGAAGTGCACGACGATCCGGAAGATGCC
Source organism: Parasphingorhabdus sp. (assembly GCF_036964675.1). Taxonomy (GTDB): domain Bacteria; phylum Pseudomonadota; class Alphaproteobacteria; order Sphingomonadales; family Sphingomonadaceae; genus Parasphingorhabdus. The sequence goes on from NZ_JBALTF010000034.1 coordinate 6,651, forward strand.
GACATCGTCGCACAGATCAAGGAACTGATCGAAACCAGAGTTCGCCCCGCAGTCGCCAATGATGGCGGCGACATCATCTATCGCGGCTTCAACCAAGGTATCGTATTTCTGAAAATGCAGGGCGCCTGCGCCGGATGCCCCTCGTCGACTGCGACGCTGAAACAGGGCATCGAATCCTTGCTGAAACATTATGTTCCCGAGGTCACTGAAGTCCGGGCCGCATAAACTCGATACAACCAAAGGCACATCAATGAATTCTCCCCTGGATCAAGCGGCGCTGAATCAGCTGTTTCTCGAAGCACGGACCTATAATGGCTATCAGGACAAGCCGGTATCAGTGGACCAGCTCCACGCGATCTGGAATCTGATGAAAATGGGCCCGACCAGCGCGAACATGCTGCCGGCGCGGCTCATCTGGTGCCATAGTCAGCAGTCGCGAGACCGGCTGGCAGAGCTGTCGTCTGAAGGAAATCAGGACAAGATCCGCAAGGCCCCGGTTGCCGTCATCATCGGCATGGATCAGGATTTTCACGAGCATCTGCCGGAGCTCTTCCCTCACGCCGACGCAAAAAGCTGGTTTGCTGGAGACGCCGAAGCGCGCAAAGTCCATGCCATGCGCAACAGTTCGCTGCAGGGTGGTTATTTCATTCTCGCGGCCCGCGCACTGGGTCTCGACACCGGACCGATGTCCGGCTTTGACAATGATGCGGTAGACAAGGAATTTTTCGGCGGCCAGCCCAATGTCAAATCCAATTTCATCTCGACTCTGGGCTATGGTGATCCGGAGACAATTTTTGATCGCAGCCCACGCCCGGGATTCGATAAATTCAACAGCCTGATATGACCGGCTGATGGGAGAGCGCCTTCTCGCGATCGACACAGCCACGATCGCTTGTTCCGTCGCGCTGTTCGAAGATGGCGCGCTAATCGCCTCGGACTATGCAGAAATCGGGCGAGGACATGCGGAAAAGCTTGTTCCCGCGATCGCCCTGCTTCCGGATCGAGGCAGAGCCGACAGGATTCTGGTCAATTGCGGACCGGGTAGCTTCACTGGCGTCCGTATCGGCATTTCCGCCGCGAAGGCATTGGCATTTGCCTGGGGTGCAGAAATTCAAGGCTATTGCTGCCTTGCCCTGGTTGCGGCGCAGGCCCAGAAACAATTGGATGCACCTCGTCCGGTCTGCGTGGCGATGCTCGCGGGCCATGGCGAATATTTTCTGCAGAATTTTGATGATAGTGGCAAACCCATGGGCCCGTTTGTCGCGCTCACACCGGAACAGGCGGCGAGCGAGGTTAAAGCAGATGTCATTGCCGGATCGGCCGCGACAGAACTTGCCGCGATCGTCGGAACCAATTTTCACTTTCAGATATTGCCAAATGCCGCTCATGTCGCTTTAGTAGCAAGCGATATGAAGAAATTACCTCCCAAGCCAATCTACGGGCGCAAACCCGATGCCCAGCCAGTGAAGACCGTCTAACAGATGGCCAGTCGCCGCAGCTCTTGGGACATTGCCCCAATAGATATCCAGTTCGGCGATCTCAACCACTTGAACGACGTGATGAAAGTGATGGAAAGCGCTTTTCCCAAGGCTTATGGCGAAGCATGGAACTATCATCAATGCCGGTCCATGCTTGTCATGCCCAGTGCCAAGCTCTTGATTGCACTACAGCAGGACATAATTTGCGGCTTTGTGATCAGTCGTCAGGCGGCAGATGAAGAAGAGCTTCTGATGATTGCCGTTTCGCCGGAACGCCAATGCCGGGGAGTAGGCTATTTGCTGCTGGAGCATATGCTGCAGGCCGCACGAAACCACTGTGTTTCTGCGGTTTTTCTGGAGATGAGGACGGATAATCCGGCGAAAAATCTCTATTCCAAGTTCGGATTTCACCAGATTGGTTTGCGTAAGGATTATTACACTGGCCCGAATATGGAGAAGTTCGACGCGGTTACTTACAAAGCGATATTAACCAACTAAACTAATGGCACAGCAGTTTGACTGTTGCAGCTTGTCCCCGTTCGTGTAATTACCGGCCCGCAAAATATGCAATATAATAATAATGGTCGCACAAAGGTAATAGAATATGACAGAGGAAGAAATTGCTCTGAATGAGACGTTGATTACGCTCACTTCAGACATTGTTGCTGCGCATGTCAGCAACAACAGCGTTGCGGTATCTGATTTACCGCTTATCATCAGCAGTGTTCATGGAGCACTTGCTGCCCTTTCGGGCAAAGCGGCTGAACAGGCGCGTCCTGATCCTGCCGTTCCGATCAAAGCATCGATCAAGCCAGATTATGTCGTCTGCCTGGAAGATGGCAAGAAGCTGAAAATGCTGAAGCGCCATCTGATGACACATTATGGCATGACACCGGAAGACTATCGCGCCAAATGGGGCCTGCCAAACGATTATCCAATGGTTGCGCCCAATTATGCGGAAAAGCGCCGGCAGCTTGCCAAGGCCATCGGCCTCGGCAAGAAAAAGGGCAAAAAGACTTAAGCTGCTTTCCTATTGCATTGAATTCAGAAAATTGCGGCGAGGTCGCCGCAATTTTCTCTTTGCAATATCCCGCACCCCGCATAGAGTCTGCCCCAGTGTAACGGAAGGGTTCCATGCCGCAGAAAATTGATCTTGAAGCATTATGTGCGGAAAAAGGGCTTCGCATCACCGACCAGCGTCGGGTGATAGCCCGTGTCATCTCCGATGCCGAGGATCATCCCGATGTTGAAACCCTGCACGAACGGGCCGCGGCGGTGGATCCCCGCATCTCGATAGCAACCGTCTACCGGACGGTTCGCCTGTTTGAAGAAGCCGGCATATTGGACCGCCACGATTTCGGAGATGGCCGGGCCCGCTATGAAGCGGTTCCCGAGGCGCACCATGATCATTTGATCGATGTGGAAACCGGCAAAGTCATAGAATTTGTCGATCCGGAACTGGAAGCACTGCAAAAACAGATTGCCGAGAAACTCGGTTATCGGCTGGTTGACCATCGCATGGAGCTATATGGCGTATCTCTCGCCAGAAAAAACTAAGGTGCCTAACCCCGACCCGGAGGCACGACCTTGTGACACCCAGCCGATGGCATATCGGCTGTGGGATGGAGCGACATCAATGGGTTATCTGAGATTTGCACTACGCATGACCCTGCTGTTTGCAGCGCTATTTGCTTGCATCCCATTTTACTATATTTGGCGGTTTTTCAGGCTGTCCAATCCGTGGCCACGGACGTTTCTCAAGGTCGCGGCCTTCTGTTGTGGTGCAAGAGTCAATATCATTGGCACCCCGATCAAGCGCGACGTTTTCTTCATTTCCAATCATTTGTCCTGGGTGGATATTGCGATTCTGGGCGGGCATAGCGGCACCGCCTTTGTCTCGAAGGAGGAAATCGGCAATTGGCCGATCATCGGCTGGCTCTGCCGGCTCAATGATACGGTCTTTGTCTCGCGATCGGACCGGATGGGTATAGCGCAACAAATCAATCAGTTGCGCGACGCTCTGGAGGAAACCTGGGCAATCACCATCTTTCCCGAAGGCACGACAACCGACGGCTCCACCCTACTCCCGTTCAAGGCACCTCTGCTAAAAGTGCTGGAGCCGCCACCACCGGGCATATTGGTGCAGCCGATATTTCTGAATTACGGGAAAAATGCCCATGAAATCAGCTGGACCGGCGAAGAAAGTGCGCCATCAAACGCCTGGAGACTGCTCACCCGGCGCAGCAGTTTTCTGGTCGAAGTCCATTTTCTCGAGCCATTTGACCCAGACCATTATTCCTGCCGCAAAGATATCGCGGCAGAAGCGAGACGGCGAATTGTCGAACCGCTTTCAGCTTCCCTGGGCGGCAAACCCATTGTATAGGCCCAGTCTATGACTCAAGCCGATCTTAAAAAATTCCACATCAAATCCTTTGGCTGCCAAATGAACGTCTATGACGGGGAGCGCATGTCCGAATTGCTCGTCGATCAGGGCATGAGCGCCGCCCAGAATAGCGAAGAAGCGGATCTGGTGGTGCTGAACACTTGCCACATTCGCGAGAAAGCGGTCGACAAAGTCTATTCGGATATCGGGCGGCTGCGCAGAAAAGACGGCAGCAGCCCGATGATCGCCGTAGCCGGTTGCATCGCCCAGGCCGAAGGGAAAGAAATTTCCCGCCGGGCACCGAGCGTCGACATTGTCGTTGGTCCGCAAGCCTATCACCGACTGCCAGAACTCATGGAAGTGGCGAAATCCGGCAAAAAGGCGCTCGACACCGACATGCCCGCCATATCAAAATTCGATGTTCTGCCATCCCGCGGGAAGCAGGCTCGACCAACGGCCTTCCTGACAGTGCAGGAAGGCTGCGACAAATTTTGTACCTATTGCGTGGTTCCCTATACCCGTGGTGCGGAAATCTCCCGGCCTTGGACCGATCTGATTGATGAGGCCAAGGCGCTCGTCGATGGCGGGGCACGAGAAATCACGCTGCTCGGTCAGAATGTCAACGCATGGAGCGGCGAGGACGACAAGGGTCAAATTCAGGGTCTCGATGGCCTGATCCGGGCGCTCGACAAGATACCGTATCTGAAACGCATTCGCTATATGACCAGCCATCCCAATGACATGACCGAAGGGCTGATCGCCGCGCATGGCGAGGTCGCCAAGCTCATGCCCTTTCTCCATTTGCCGGTGCAATCGGGCAGCGACCGGATTCTCAAGGCGATGAACCGTTCGCACAGCGCGCAAAGCTATCTCGATATTCTTGAGAAGATGCGCGCATTGCGGCCGGATATTGCATTGTCGGGCGACTTCATTGTCGGCTTCCCCGGCGAAAGCGATCAGGATTTCGAAGAAACGCTGCAAATTGTTCGCGACGCCAATTATTCGCAGGCATATTCCTTCAAATATTCGCCGCGTCCCGGCACGCCGGCAGCGGTGATGGATGAACAGATAGCGCCGGAAGTGATGGACGAACGACTGCAGAGATTACAGGCATTGCTGAACGAGCAGCAATATGCGTTCAATCAGCAGACTGTCGGCCGCACAACCGACATATTGCTTGAACGCCAGGGCAAGCTCGACGGCCAGTTGATTGGCAAGACGCCCTGGTTGCAATCGGCGCATATCATCTCGCCCGATCTGCAAATTGGCGATTTGGTTGAAGTGGAAATCACCCGGGCCGGTCCCAACAGCCTTACCGGTCAGATTAAAGAAAGACTCGCTGCCTGATGGTCCAAAAAACGAAAGCCGGAATGGCTGGAAAGCTCATCAAACTGGATCTTGAATTTGATGATCCGCAGATTTTGGGCGATCTGTTTGGTGAATATGACCGGAATATCGTCGCGATCGAAAACCGGCTCGGCGTCTATATCGCCGCACGCGGGACGAAATTGAAAATTGAGGGCGAGGAAGCCGCTGTGTCCAAGGCACGCGCCGTGCTGACCGGAATCTATAATCGCTTGGAACAGGGTCAGGAGATTGACGCCGGGGCGGTCGAAGCGATTATTGCCATGGCTGCGGATCCCCGGGTGGCAAAAGCCGCGAAACATTCTGAAACCGGCACGGTCGACAAGCAAAATGATGTCGCCGATGCGCCGAAGGTGATGATCCGCACACGCAAGAAAACGATCTTCCCGCGCAGTGTCCGGCAGGCCCATTATATGGAAGCCCTCGCCCGCGACGATATGATTTTCGCTTTGGGTCCCGCAGGGACAGGCAAAACCTATCTGGCCGTCGCGCAAGCGGTTTCTCAACTGATCAGTGGCTCCGTTGATCGGCTCATACTCTCACGCCCTGCGGTCGAAGCCGGCGAAAAAATCGGTTTTCTGCCAGGTGACCTGAAAGAAAAGGTCGATCCATTTCTTCGCCCCCTCTATGACGCGCTTTACGATACGCTTCCTGCCGAGCAGGTGGAGAGGCGCATTGAGAGCGGCGAGATCGAAATTGCCCCGATCGCCTTCATGCGTGGCCGCACCCTTGCCGATGCATTTGTGATTCTCGACGAAGCACAAAATACCACCGCAGCTCAGATGAAAATGTTTCTGACCCGCTTTGGCATGAACAGCCGCATGGTGATTTGTGGTGACCCCAAACAAATCGACCTTCCAAAGGAAGCGGTATCGGGGCTTGCTGACGCGGTTTCCAAATTGCAGGATATCGAGAGCGTCAGCGTGGTTCAATTCGGCGCCGGCGATGTTGTACGCCACCCTCTGGTCGGCAAAATTGTCGAAGCCTATGAGGGCAAAGATGCTGCAGACTGAATTGATCGCGTCTCCTCCATGGGGAAATGAACAGGATTGGACGGACCTGGCTGCGCGGGCGGCAAAGGCTGCAATCACCGCTTCTTCTCATGGTGATCTATTGTCCCGGGATTTCGCAATAGAGGTTAGCGTCAAGCTCTCCGACAATGCCGAAGTCCAGTCTCTGAACAAGGCCTATCGCGGCAAGGACAAGCCAACCAACGTCTTGTCCTTTCCCCAGATCCAGCCAGACCTGCTCGACACGCTGGAGAATAGCGACGACGGAGAGGCATTGCTCGGGGATATAATCCTGGCTTATGAGACATGTTGCGACGAAGCAGCGGCAAAGAAGATTTCGATTTCCACTCATGTTTCACATTTGATTGTGCACGGGTCCCTGCATTTGCTAGGATATGATCACGAAAATGAGGTAGATGCCGGGGTGATGGAAAATTGCGAAATCAACGCATTGGCAACACTCGGAATTGCCAATCCTTACGCAGAACAAGCGCAAAGCAGGTAATCAAAAAATAGAATGACCGACGTTGAAAAAGACAATGGTACCAGCATGGCTCGCAGCAGCAGCCAATCCAGGGAAGAAGAAGAACCCGGGCGAATATGGCGGAACCTGAAGGCTCTGCTATTCGGCAACAGTGATGACAATAGCCTGCGTGCGCAGATCGAGGAAGTCCTCGACGACCATGAAAGCGATGCCGAATCCGATCCCAATAACAAGCCGGACGTATCGTCACTCGAGCTGGAAATGTTGCGCAACATGCTACATTTCAGCGAACATCGGGTCGATGATATCGCGGTGCCCCGTGCCGACATAATCGCCATCGAGGAAAGCTCTCCGTTCAGTGCTTTTGTCGATATATTCTCCGAGCACGGACACAGCCGTATCCCGGTTTATCGTGGGAATCTCGACAATATTATTGGCATGATCCATATCAAGGATATTTTCGCGATTGTTGCCAAAGGCGGTCCGTTTCCGGACGATATAACACCGTTTCTCCGGCAACCCCGCTTCGTCCCCGAATCCATGGGTGTGCTCGACTTGCTCGCCGAGATGCGCGCAACCCGGATCCATCTCGCGATCATTTTCGACGAATATAACGGCACCGAAGGGCTGGTCACGATCGAGGATATTGTCGAGGAAATCACCGGCGAGATCGAGGACGAGCATGATGACGAACCGGTCCCCTTGCTGGTCAAGTTGGACGATGGCATTTGGGAAGCGGATGCCCGCGCCGAGCTCGATGACGTCGGCGACACCATCGACCGCGCACTCGAGGAAATTGACGAAGATGTCGACACGATCGGCGGCCTGTGCTTCGTTCTGGCGGGACATATTCCCACGGTCGGCGAGCGACTGGAACATCCGAGCGGCTGGATATTGGAAATTACCGAAGCCGATGATCGCCGGGTAACCCGATTGCGACTGCATCCGCCCACCGAAGATCATTCTAAATAGAACGGTCAGGCATTAGCCAGTTGCGATGCCCGGATCCGCCAGGTCTCCGCTAGCACCGGATTCAACGAGAGCGCTTTAAGTTCGCCCTCCCTGCCCTTGTGCTGGCCACCAATGATCAGTCTGAAAAGGCGATCCAGTGGCCAGTCAGGCAAAGGTTGTTCCTGCTGAATCAACTCGTCCCCCGCCGTCACGCGCCCTTCTTCCAGCACCCGAAAATAGCTGCCGGATTTTCCGGTCCTGATCACGGTTTTCAGAACGTCGGACTTGCCAAAGCGATGATTGAGTTTCCAGCACGGCTGCCGGGCATGGCTGCATTCGATCAGCGCTTCCCCGACACGGAAAATATCACCAAGGCAAAGCAGATCCTCGGTCAATCCAGCGCAACTGAAATTTTCCCCGAACGCGCCCGGTCGGTCCAGGACATCGATATCCGGATATTTATTCTGCCAGAACGGATAATGTTCAAACGAATAGAGATGGACCGCCTTGTCACGCCCACCGTGATGGACCGGATCGGCAACCTGATTGCCTTCCAGGCCTGCAAAAGTCAGCATCAGCGGCCGATCAGCCGGAATTTTTGCAATCGCGCTCATTTCGCCGTCATCGCCAAATGGTTTCGGGGTGCCGATCAGCACATGGTCGAGCGGGGTCCGTATCATTTCAGTCTGCTAGCCGACCAAGTTCATATTGGCAATTTTCCGCTGACTATGCTTCAAGGCGCCTATGGAAATAAGTGACCTTCGCATTGCCCTTTACAGCGGCAATTATAATTTTGTCCGCGACGGCGCCAACCAGGCGCTTAACCGGCTGGTCGACTATCTGCTGCGTCAGGGAGCCGCCGTTCGCGTCTATTCGCCAACCACCGATACGCCAGCGTTTGAACCGACGGGAGACCTTGTCAGCGTACCATCGGTTGCGTTTCCCGGACGTGGTGAATATCGCTTCCCTACCCGTATTTCCGGCGATGTTCGTAGGGATCTCGAGCGGTTCAATCCCAATATCATGCAAATATCGAGCCCCGATCTGGTCGGGCACAGGATGGTGTCCTGGGCCCGCCGTCAGAATATTCCGGTACTCGCTTCCGTCCATACCCGTTTTGAAACCTATCCCCGCTACTATAATCTCGCCTTTCTGGAACCTGTGATCGAGGCGATATTGCGCCGACTGTATCGTCGCTGCAACGCTCTGGTGGCGCCGTCAGAATCGATGGCCCAGGTGCTACGCGACCAGCGGATGAACTATGACGTCGGCATCTGGTCGCGCGGTGTAGACCGCGAGATATTCAATTCCGATCGCCGTGATCTGGAGTGGCGCCAGTCACTGGGCATTGCGGATGATGTGCCGGTGATCGGATTTCTCGGACGGCTGGTGATGGAAAAGGGACTCGATGTCTTTTCTGATGCGATCGACGAACTTAAACGCCGCAAGGTGGCGCATAAGGTCCTCGTGATCGGCGAAGGGCCAGCCCAACAGTGGTTCGAAGACAGAATTCCCGGCGCCATTTTTGCCGGTTTCCAGCAGGGTAGCGATCTTGGCCGGGCGGTTGCCAGCATGGATATGCTGTTCAACCCCTCAATTACCGAGACATTCGGCAATGTAACGCTGGAAGCCATGGCCTGCGGACTGCCGGTGGTGGCGGCCAAGGCCACAGGCAGCCAGAGCCTGGTTAAGAACAACGAGTCCGGCAAGTTGATCACACCGGGCGCAATCCGCGGATTTGCGGATGCGTTGCAAGTCTATTGCGAGAACCTTGACCTGCGTAACGGCCATGGCTCGGCCGGGGAACGGCGCGCAGAGGAATATAGCTGGGATCAGATCAACAATGCCGTTGCCCAGACCTATATACGACTGGTCCGTCAGCGGCAGGCCGGACATGGTCCAATCAAGCAAGCTGCTGTCCGCTAATCATGCCAGGCCTGTTTGACGACAAAAATGATCAGCAGAGCGAGGCGGAAAACACGCCCGATGCACCATTGGCCGACCGGTTGCGTCCCCGGCAGCTGGCCGACATCGTCGGTCAGGACCATCTCGTAGGACCAGAAGGCACGATCGGTCGAATGGTTGCCGCCGGAAGGCTTTCCTCGATCATCCTCTGGGGGCCACCGGGTACCGGCAAGACCAGCCTCGCACGGCTGTTGGCCTATCAGACGGAATTGCATTTCAAGTCGATTTCAGCGGTTTTTTCAGGCGTTGCCGATCTGAAAAAGGTCTTTGCCGAAGCCGAAATGCGGTTTCAGTCGGGCAAGGCGACCCTGTTGTTCGTCGATGAGATCCACCGTTTCAATCGTTCGCAGCAGGACAGTTTCCTGCCCTATGTCGAGCGCGGGACAGTGGTGCTGGTCGGTGCCACCACCGAGAATCCATCATTCGAGCTGAATGCCGCTCTGCTCAGCCGTGCGCAGGTGCTGATCCTCAACCGGCTCGATGCCTTAGCTCTGGGCCAGCTTCTGGAAAGAGCCGAGAAGCTCGAAGACAAATCACTGCCGCTGACCAGCAATGCCAGAGAGGCCTTGATCGCGAGCGCCGATGGCGACGGGCGGTTTCTGCTCAATCAGGCCGAAACGCTCTTTTCACTGGATATCAAAGACCCGCTGGATCCTGCCCAGCTCGCGAAAATCCTGCATCGCCGGATGGCGGTCTACGACAAGGACCGCGAGGGCCATTATAATCTGATCTCGGCGCTACACAAAGCCTTGCGTGGATCGGACCCGCAGGCGTCGCTATACTATCTGGCAAGGATGCTGGTGGCGGGTGAACAACCGCTATTCCTGCTCCGCCGGATCGTGCGCTTTGCCGTCGAGGATATCGGCATGGCCGATCCGCAGGCTCTCGTTCAGGCACTCGCCGCGAAACAGGCCTATGAATTTCTCGGCAGTCCGGAAGGCGAGCTGGCGATCGTTCAGGCCTGCCTCTATTGCGCGACCGCGCCAAAATCCAACGCCGCCTACAAGGCCCAGAAAGCCGCATGGAAATCTGCCAGGGACACCGGTTCGCTGATGCCACCGCAAAATATTCTCAACGCGCCGACCAAGCTGATGAAAGAAATTGGTTATGGCGCAGGCTATAGCTATGACCATGAAACGGATGATGGGTTTTCGGGTGACAATTATTGGCCGGAAGAAATGGAACCACAGCGTTTCTACCAGCCCGTGGATCGGGGTTTTGAACATAAGATTCGCGAGCGGCTGGACTATTGGGAGAATTTGCGTGCTGAAAAAACTGGTTAGCCTTTCTGTTGTCGGCGGGTTGTTTTCCATCAGTGCCCTCGCCCAGGAAGCAGAATCTACCCGCTATGACCGGGCTCTGGCGGCGGGCTATAAAGCGCAATTCATCTGCTCCGGTCTTTGGAATGGCGGGAAATCGCTAGCCGATATCAAGGCGGATGAACTCACCGGAATCTACGAACGGATCGCGGATATCGTCCCGACACTGGCAGAGGAAGTGGACGAAACCGAACGGCAGGTTCGCGTCCGCTTTGCTGATGATGCGCCGCCGCGTGTTGCTATCTGGAATCGCAAAAGTGGCTGTACCGCAATGCCAATCGGACTGGGCGGAATAACAGCCGGCCCGCAGACCAAGCGGCGCGAATTTCATGACGAACGCCCCTGGCCAATGGGAGATCAAGACGCAGTCGCGCAAAGACCCGCCGGATCAACTGGCTTTGAGACCGTCACCGCGCGGGCATTTGAGCCACAAGCCTTTGGCGGCAAAACCAGCGCCGTGCTGATCTTGCATAATGGCCTGATCCAGGCAGAAAAATACAAAGAGGGGCATGATCTGCACACCGGGCAGCGCACCTGGTCGGTGGCTAAATCCATCGCCGGCACGTTGATTGGTCATTCCGTACAGCAAGCCATGGTCGATGTGAGCGCCAGAACCGGCCTGCCGCAATGGCAGAAATTCGGCGATCCGCGCCAATTTATCACGATCGACAATCTCATGCGCATGGCCAGCGGGCTGACCAGCGATACGGCTGGAAACCGCACCGATGCAATTTATATGGGCGGCACCAGCGCTGGCGAGCAAGCCCCAACCTGGCCGCTTCTCCATGCACCCGGCACAAGCTTTCGCTATGCCAATAATGACATATTGCTAGCGGTATTGGCCACTCAGGCTGCTCATCTGGACACAAAATCCAAACTCGAGACCTATATGCCCGCAGAACATGATTTCGATCCTTTCGGCTTTTTCCAGAAGCTGGGGATGACCCGGACCTATGCCGAAACCGACTGGCAGGACAATTATATCCTCTCAAGCCAGGTCTGGACCACGGCGCGTGACCTGGGACGGCTGGGGATGCTTTATCTGAACAACGGAATGTGGGACGGAGAACGGCTGCTGCCCGAAAATTGGCGGGAATTTGTCAGCACGCCTTCCGGACCACAACCGGAAGATCGCAATTTCGGCTATGGCGCGACCTTCTGGTTGATGAACCAGTCCGAGGGAATACCAAAAGACACATTTGCCGGCTTTGGCAATCGCGGCCAATATCTGGTGATCATCCCCTCGCTCGACCTTGTCATCGTCCGGCGCGGTTATGACAACAGCGATAGCCGCTTTGATATAGAAGCCTTTACCAGAGATGTCGTGGCAGCGTTAAAATCGTGAATAGCACCTATCTCGCAGCCACCTGCACTGCGCTCACCGGACCCTCATCGATCCGGCTTGTCGAACAGGTCGTCAGGCCGTTGCAAAGCGGTGAGGTTCGGATCCGGGTCCATGCGGCAGGTCTCAATTTCCCCGACCTGCTGATGACCCAGGGCAAATATCAGTTTCGTCCAGACCCGCCGTTCGTGCCCGGACTGGAGGCAGCAGGAGAGGTGATCGAGGTCGCTTCCGATGTTCACAGCGTAAAACCCGGCGATCGGGTGATGGCGGGTGGCAAGGGCGGCGCACTGGCGGAACAATGGGTCGTCCGCGCAGCATCTGTCTCACCCCTGCCCGCGGCTCTGTCGTTCAGCGAAGGTGCCTGCTGGCAAACCGCCGCATCGACTGCCTGGCATGCACTGGTCGAACGGGGCCATCTGCAAGCTGGGGAAAGCGTTCTTGTTCTGGGCGCAAGCGGCGGCGTCGGCATGGCCGCCGTCAAGATGGCCAAACATATCGGTGCAATGGTCATCGGCACCGGGTCCAACGAAGAAAAACTGCAAGCCATCGATCAGGCTGGGGCTGATCATCTGCTCGATCCTGCCGACGAGGAGTTAGCCGCCAAGGTCAAGCAGCTCACGGATGGAAAAGGTGTAGATGTCATTTATGATCCGGTCGGCGGTGATCTCGCGCTGACCGCAACGCGCGCTATTGCCTGGAACGGACGATATCTCATCATCGGCTTTGCCAGCGGAACGATCCCGGCCTTTCCGGCTAATCACGCGCTGATCAAGGCCTATAGTCTGATTGGCGTACGCGCCGGCGAAAGCCCGCGCCGCGACCCCCAACTCGCTAGACGACAAAGTATGGCGTTAAGTGAACTGGCCGCGCAGGGTGCCATACGCCCACAAATTTCTCACCGCTTTGCCCTTACAGATTTGACGAAGGCCCTTGCCGTGCTTGAAAGACGCGAAGCTATTGGCCGGGTGGTCATAGAGATCGATACAAGTTGTTGATCTTTCAGATTTTCTACCACCGGTCATTTCAAGGAAAATATTGCTTTCTGTCTATTTGCCGTTGAATGTGCTAGGAAGGTTTCAGCCGTAACAACTAACCGAATAGGGGAAGCTATATGGATGGGATGCGAATAGGCAATTATGCTCTGGATACGGAGCTTATGATGGCATGGGGAGAGAAACTGGGTTTGGCCTTGATCATCCTCATCGGCACATGGATTGTAGCGAGGGCAGCAAAATGGACCTTCGCCAAGCTTGTCGACAATGTAAAGTTTCTGCAGCGTGACACATCCTCCGGCATTTCTGTCGGGGAGTCTCTCGGCAAAATTGTATCTTTACTGATCTGGCTGTTCGGCCTGCTCATCATCCTTCGCGTTCTCGGATTGGGCGGCGTCGATGCACCCATCCAGACGTTACTCAACTCGATCATGGGCTTTGTTCCCAACCTGATGGGTGCTGCGATCATATTCTTTATCGGTATCGTCGTTGCACGGATTGTCCGGGACATTGTCGTGACCTTCTTGCAGACAGTCGATTTTGACAAATGGGCCAATCGCGGCGGTATTGACGCGGTTACCGGCAATTCGACGATCAGCAAGACGATCGGAACAATCATTTATGTTCTTATCATCATCCCGGTCGCGATATTGGCGCTGGAAGCGTTGAATCTGGAATCGGTTTCAGGACCGGCCAGCGATATGCTCCGCATGATCCTCGAGGCAATTCCGAACATCATCGGTGCTGCCATCATCTTGGGTATCGGCTATTTGATCAGCAAGTTCGTGGTTCAGATCATCACTGAAATTCTGCCCGGCCTGGGCGTCGATCAGTCAATGGCTGCGCTCGATATTCTGCCAACAAAAACCTCGCTGACCTCCGTGGTTGCGAGAATTGCTCAGGTTGCGATCATGCTATTCTTTGCTATCGCGGCGATGCGCCTGCTCGGATTTGCAGAATTGACATCAATCCTCGATCAGGTTCTCGAACTTGGCGGACGTGTCATATTCGGCGCAATCGTGATCGCTGTCGGCTTCCTGATCGCCAATCTGCTCTCGCGGATTATCGGTGGTGCCGCTGAAGGCAGCATGGCGTCATCCATCGTGCGCTATGCAACGATCATATTGTTCACCTTCATGGGTCTGCAATTCATGGGCGTCGGACAGGAAATCGTGCAAACGGCATTCACGGCTCTGGTCATCGGCGGCGCTGCGGCAGCAGCACTGGCCTTTGGTTGGGGTGGACGCCATGTCGCCGGCAAGCTGCTGGAAGACCTCCACGCCAATCCGCCAAAGCCAAAAGCACCCGCTGCTCGCAAACCTGCAGCAGGGAAGCCAGCTGCCAAAAAATAGGCACTGGCCGAAAAATCAAAGAACAAGGGCGGGTCCGATGGACCTGCCCTTTTCTTTTGCCGGTTTGATCCGCTAAAGACGCCTGGTGCGAAGCTTCTCCCATTTTGCCTGCGTCGACTGGTCCGGCGCCAAGACCGAGCGTCCGGACGGCATTGCAGTGTCGGTCATCGGTCCCGAAGGTCCGCCTGCCTTATTGACTCCCATGCCGCGCTGGTCGCGGACAGATGTGCTCGCCTGGCTGTTGCGTATTGCGCAGGACCGGCGCGACATGTTGATCGGTTTTGATCTGTCGATGGCGCTGCCGTTCCTCGACACGGGCTGCTATTTCCCTGAATGGAGAGAAAGCCCGGACAGTGCGAAAGCGCTGTGGAGCAAAGTGGATGCAATATGCGATGATGATCTGCATTTGAACGCCACCAGCTTTCTCAACCACCAGCAGACGAGCCGGCATTTCCGCCACGGCGGGGGCCATGTCGGAGATTTGTTCGCCGGCGGTATCGGTCGCTTGCGGGAAGTTGAACGCTATCAACGCATCACCGGGCAAGCCAATAGCGCCAGTTGTTTCAATCTGGTCGGTGCGGCCCAGGTCGGGAAATCCAGTCTGACCGGGATGCGAATGCTGCACCAGCTTGGCGGCGCCATCCCGGTCTGGCCCTTTGATCCCGTTCCCGATCACGGCCCGGTCATCGTAGAGATTTATACAACCGTCGCTGCTTTGGCCGCAGGTCTGCCCAAGGGGCGCAGCAAAGTCCGCGATCGCGCCGGTCTCAAACACGCCCTGACGCGGTTAAACACGGCCACGCCCGCAAGATTGGCTCGCTATGACGACCACAGCACCGATGCATTGATCACTGCCGCCTGGATGAAGCAGACAGCGGCCAATCCCGCGCTCTGGAACCCACCTGTGATGACCGATGAGATTGCGCAAAAAGAGGGCTGGACCTTTGGCGTGGTTTGACGCTAATAGCGCCCAGCAAATCCAGTGCATGCCGAATTAGCTCAGCTGGTAGAGCAACCGCCTTGTAAGCGGTAGGTCATCCGTTCGAGTCGGATATTCGGCACCACCCAGTCCTCTGCATTTACGGTCTCCACAAATTCGCGGACGACGGGCCTGACAATACCGCAGTTCTGCGGCTTTTGGCGGATATGTATGTTCAGACCAGGACACGGAGACCGCTGAGTTGCGGCCAAATACCCGAAAATGGAGTATTTTCTCCGTCGGCCAAAAAGTGTCCTAGGATGCTGATTTTGGGGGATTTCGTTGCTTTGGCGTGTTGTGGTTTAAAAGACGAGATTTCTACTCATTCAAACCCGAAAAACACCCTCTGGGCCTTCCAGCAATGTGGAATTCCTGTCGCGCGCAATACCTTTCGCGAGCTAAGCATGGCGGGCTGCCGCCCTTCCAAAATGGCAGTAACGATATCAGGAGCCAAAAACTTAAGCCGCGCAAGCCTTGCCAGATGAGGCCTTTGCTCTGAAGGGACCGATTCGCCGCTGGCCAAGGTGAAGTATGCAGCTTCTGCTCTCGCAATCAGACCAATTAGTTTTGCATCGATACGTTTGGTTTGAACCGGTTCGCTGGAGGCAAATACCAGTCGCAGTTCTTGACCCCGTTTGGCAAGGGTCATCGCGATACTAATTTTTACGTTGGCATTCCTCTCGCTGACGTTCAGCTTGGGGTATAAATGCTGCGCCAACTTACTAGCATCAAAGCTTAAACTAATGGCATCGTCAGCCAGTTTGATCTGCAGATTGACGCCAAGCAGGATATCTCGCAACCGCGACGGCGTGGCAGTTTCGATTCTGACCGCAAGCTCAGCGCAATCGCTGATCAAGTTCTGGCTTGGCACTTTGCTGGCTAAATCACTGAGCGTTGCTACAATATTCGCCTCATCCCGCAGCCATAGTGCAAGCCGCGCCTGGATCGGCCGCTCAATCTCACTCGCCGGAATACGCCATGCATCACGTGGCGACTTACCGTCGATATTTTGCGGCCGCGTAACGTAATAGCGATATCGCCTGTTACCGCGCTTGGCATGTGTTGGGGTCATCGCCCTGCCCAATCCATCAGTTAGCATCCCGGCAAATGGGCTCGGCTGATCAGCTTGGGACTGCAAACGATGATTGTTGCGATTGTCATGAATAAGGGCCTGCACCGTGCCCCAGAGTTTGCGATCAATGATTGGCTTATGCTCGCCCGCATAGCTTTGGTCCTTATGGGTGATCTCGCCGATAAAAATGCGGTTTTGCAACAAATGGGCCAAGGCCCCTTTACCAAAGATCTGATTACCAGCCTTGCGTCCACTGCGATAGGTTCGTGGTTTGCTGCGGATACCATCGCGCTCGAGTTCGCCTGCAAGCGCGCCGATGGATTTGAGCGCGCAATAGCGCTCGAAGATGTGCCTGACAGTTTTGGCTTCATTCTTGTTAATCATCAGCTTTCGGTCCTTAACATCATATCCGAGCGGTAATGGTCCTCCCATCCACATGCCTTTCTTTTTAGAAGCAGCTATCTTGTCGCGAATGCGCTCGCCGGTCACCTCGCGCTCGAACTGCGCGAAGGATAAAAGTACATTCAATGTCAGCCGGCCCATGCTGGTGGTGGTATTGAATGATTGCGTGACACTGACGAAGCTGGCCCCTGCCCCATCCAGTACATCAACGATCTTTGCAAAGTCGGATAGGGCGCGGGTTAGCCGGTCAACCTTGTAGACAACAATGACATCGACCTTGCCGGCTTCGACATCGGCCATCAGTCTTTTAAGGCCTGGCCTCTCCATGCTTCCGCCTGAATATCCGCCGTCATCATATTGTTTGTCAACTGGGATCCAGCCTTCATGACGCTGGCTGGTTATATAGGCAGCGCAGGCTTCTGCCTGAGCATCAAGACTGTTAAATTCCTGCTCCAGTCCTTCCTCGGTTGATTTACGAGTATAGATAGCGCAGCGAATAGTTTTTGCGCCTTCGCCGCGGCCATTGGGTTTTGCAGAACGACGCTCAGATGTCCGTCGTCAGATAATTTGAGACATATGGCGTTTTAAAACAGGCGAGTATTTGGTTCCATCTGTTGGTTGATATTATGCGGCAAGCTTGCGGTGATGCAAGCGCCTTTGTTCGATGGTCGCCAACCGTGAAGGGTTCCTCAAACTGCTCTTCGACTCTCATTTCGCAATCACAAACCCGACAGCCGTTCGATGGGCAATCCGCCTGCGGTGCAGCACGATGCCGACTGGAATGCAGATTGCGATCAAGCCCAGCATGTATAGCCCGCTGATCGGGTCAGCGAAAATGAAGGAACCCAGCAGCGCAATGCTCACCAGCAAGGCAATTATCGGGAGAAGCGGATAGCCGATGGCACGAAACGGGCGCGGCAGATCGGGCTGGCGGCGGCGGAGCGCGAAGAATGCCACAGCATAGAGCACACTGACGAATATCGATAAGGCGCCCATCAGCTTGAACACGAAGATAAAGCCGCCAGAGAATATCAGCCCGACCGTCAAGACCGCCGAGACCAGAAGCGCGATATCAGGAGTGCCACCCCGATTGACGCGGGTGGCGCTGTGCAGGAACAGTCCGTCGCGTGCCATGCCAAACAATACGCGGGGCATGATCATGATCAGGGAATTGAGCGTGACAACGGTCATAAATGCAGCAAGCAGGGCAACCAGAGTCATGCCGATCGAACCGAAGCCGCGTTCCACCACGAGCGCGACCGGCAGGTCCGACTGCCGCAAGGTGGCGATATCCAATGCCATGTACATGCTGAGATTCAGTGTCAGATAGACGGCGATGACAATCACGCAGGAACGGAACATCGCGCGCGGGATATTGCGTCCGGGGTCGGTATCCTCTTCGGCAAAGAACATGGCGCTATACCAGCCATCATAGGCGCCCACGATGAGCTGAAGGGCGGTGATGATGCCAACCATTGTAACCGCGCCGCCGACGACTGCGCTCGCCGTGGCGGCCGAATCCGCAGTAGCAGGGTCAACGGTGAATGCGATAATAATCACCACAGACAACAGGCCGAGTTTTACGACCGTACCGATGATCTGGATCAGCCGGCCTTCCTGAACCCCGATCCAGTTCAAAGCCGTCACCACCAACGCAATCAATGCTGCCAGCATTTGTGCATGCGACGCGGCCCATGGGAAAACCATCCCCAGAAAGTCGGCGCAAGCGAGGGCAACCGCTGCAGTTCCGGCGGTATAACCCGCGAAGGTTGCCCAACCCGCCAGCAGCCCCATGGAATCACCAAATGCTTCTCTGACAGGAACATAGAAACCGCCAGCCTTGGGCAGAGCTGTGGACAGTTCCGCCGTGATATTGGCGGACAGCAGTATGAAGACGCCGCCGACCAACCACAACAACATGGCGATCCAAGGATCGGGCACTTCATTGGTGATGACCCCCGGAGCCCGCATGATGCCCGATCCGATCACGCTTCCGATACCGACGGCTAGACCAAAAGCAAGGCCGAGGCGTTTCTGAAGGTGGCCTGCGGAAGCTGGCTGCACGATCATATCCTATTTCCCGAGCACGGATTGCGCAGACCGCGCGGTGGTGATCGGATCGGCATGACGATGTGCCAGCTTCCATTGTCCACTAATTCGCTCATAGAGGCTGGTCACACGGACGCTGAATTCGGAAAACTCGTCACTGCCAGCCAACTGCGTCCGGTCATGTTCAATCTCGACCAGGCAGACAAAATTGCCATCGCCATAAACGGCAACCCCCTCGACCCTCGCCGTTCCGCGCTGATATTTGTTCGCTGCATTTGCCAGCGTTGCCGCGACCTGCGCGCGTCCCTGTCCGAACGGCCCAAACGGATTGCCCAGCGTGATGTCATCGCGGTCAGCGAATAAGGCAAGATAGAGGCTGGGATCGCCGTTAAGGATGGCCTCCAGCGCGCGGTGGCTCTGATCAATGGCTTGCTCCAGCTGGCGCGCATTGCTGCCCGGCTGGGCGAAAGCGGGCGCTGCAATCGCAAGGCTGATGGCCAGCGCGATGGTGCGGCATACAAGTTGTTTCATTGCATCGATTCCGTCATTCTGCCCCGGATCGGCGAGACCTCGGCGACGGGATCGATTGCCAAAAGTTCCTCCTCAGGCAGGCCGCTGCGCAGTCGCGCCAGCCAATCGTCCGGATCATATTCCGCTCCAACCGGATTTTGGCCCATGATTTCGCCATGGAAATAGTCTGCGCATTCCTTTTTGGTCGCGAACCCGTCGACCGCGAATTCCATTTGGTTGCCATCGGGATCGGCATAATAGAGCGAGGCGCTGATGCCGTGATTGACGCACCAATAGGGTGTAATTCCGATAGCCTTCAATATTTCGTAATTCTCCAGCAGATCGAGGAGCGAACCATATTCCCAGGCGACATGATCGACGCCAATCATGCCTCGATCATCCTTGTTGTCGGATTCCTCCGGGCGGATCACGGCAAGGTCAGCGAAGGCAAAGCGGTGATGTTCTTCGTCGAAGGTCAGGAAGGCGAGCGCGGGATTTTGATATTGGACCTTGGCATCGAAAACGACCGCGTACCATTGCAGCATTTCTTCAAACCGGCGGGTTCGGTAAACCACATGGACGAGTGCGGATGGCGACTTGATCATGTTGCAACTCCAATTGCATTGTCTATTGAGGGAATGTCCGGATCAGGCCTGTCCATTGCCCGCTTCAATGCCGGTCCAAAGATCAGGAACATCAGGGCTCCTGCTGAAGGAATTGCGACATGCAGCAGCCAGAAATTCTCGGCCGACATTTTCTCGTAAAAGGTACCGAGATATCCCTCGGTGACGGCGCTGAAGAATGCCGTGAGATAGACCGATGCCATCATTAATCCGCCCAGCTTTTTGGGCGCACGACGGGATATCAGCGCCAGCAAGGTTGGCCAGTACCACATGAAGCCAATACCGGAGAGAATGAACGAGAGCATCGGTATGACTAGGCTGGCTTTGCCATCGCCCGCCAGATAAGCGCCGCCAGCCAACAGTAGCCGGGACGCAGCCAGGATCAGCGCTGCGATAGCAATTTTGGTGATATCGCCCGGTTCGCTGCCCCGCCTCGCTTGAGCCATCCAGAATAGAATCAATAACGGAGCCACTAGGACGCTGGCAAAGGCATCAACCGAATTAAACCAGGGTACTGGAAAACTGCCGATGGATGTCGTCAGGTCGACATGTTCCGATATCCAGATCAACCCGACGTTGAAGCCCTGACCATAAGCGATGGACGGCAATATCGATATCGCCATGATCGTGACCAGCAATACCACCGTGCGCCGTTCATGAGGGGTCAGCCGCGCCTCCACGATGCGGCTACGTCCGCGTGCATTCGGTTCCGGCAATTGTTTCTGCCCGACTAGATAGACCGCGCAGGCGAGCAGCATGAAGACACCCGCCGTCCCGAAACCATAATGCCAGCCGTAAACCTGCGCCACACCGCCGCAGACAAGCGGGCCGGCCATCCCGCCGATATTAATGCCCGTGCTGAAAATCGTGTAGCCGCGCGTCCGGCGAGACTCATCCTCGACCGCGTAAAGATGCCCGACCTGCGCCGCGATATTGCCTTTCAGACAGCCCGACCCGAAGACGAGCAACAGCATCGCCAGCAGGAAACTTTGTTCAAACGCCATGGCGAAATGGCCTGCGGTCATCAGCAGCACGCCGATCAAAACGGTTTTCTTCGCGCCAAGCCAGCGGTCCGCGATAAACCCGCCCAATAATGGTGTCAGATAGACCAGGCCGCCGTAGAAACCGAAGGTCTGGCTCGCCAGCGCCAGCGTCGACATCGGTCCGAACACGCTTTCCAACGCGCCCCGATAGGTCGCCATGCCCACAACATTCTCAATATGACCGGGCAGCAACAATTCCTGAACCATATACAGCACGACCAGCGCCCCCATTCCGTAATAGGAAAACCGCTCCCATGCCTCTGTGAACGCCAGATAGGCGAGACCCTTGGGATGGCCGAGGAAGGAGGTGTCATTCGCGGTCACGGGAACGGATGCATCAGCCATAAAAAAATCTTTCTTCCACAATCTGCCCGTCTCGGACGGTGTAGGTGGCGATTTCGCTGAATGGTTCGCGCTTGCCGGTGGCGCGGCGGATGATTTCCATGTCGATGAATAGGGCGAATTGGTCGC
>NZ_JBALTF010000035.1:0-27313 GCF_036964675.1 Parasphingorhabdus sp.
GCGATGCCGAGGAAGCATTGCGCCGGGCGCTGCGCGAAGCCGATCAGGCGGAAGAGGCATTGGCCTGGCTGCAGAAGCGCACTGCCAGCCTCGCCGAACGGGATGCAGCGCTGAAAGCGGAAAATGCCACCGCGCTGGCCGAACTGGAAGCGACGCAAAAGGAGCGCGCCAGCCAGCCCGATGGCGCAGCGCAGGAACGGGCGCGAGCCGCCCTGCAGGATCAGCGCGATGCCGCGCGCGGTCAGGTGATGTCCTCGCAAGCAGCGCTGTCCGCGATCGACCAGAGGTTGGCGCAGGTGAAGGAACAGAAAGCCGTCGCCAGCGCGCAAATCCGCTCGTGGCAGGATCGCTCCGGCGAGGCCGAAGCGCGGATGAAGGAAATGGCCAAGCGCGGCGCGATGATCGAGGCCGAAGTCGACAATCTCGCCGACCGACCGCGGGTGATCGAAGTGGAAGTCACCAGACTGGCGGAACAGCAGGAGGCGCTCAACGCCAGGGTGGCCGAGAAAGACAGCGCGCTGCAGACCGCCGAACTGGCCCAACGCGACCATGAGGACCGGCTCGCCCAGGCCAGCGAAATGCTCAGCCAGGCCCGCGAAACGCGCGCCGGGGCCAAGGCGCGGGCCGAAAATCAGGATTTGCGCCGGATGGAAATGGGCCGGATTTCGGCGGAAAAATTCGAATGCCCGGCACCGGTATTGCCGAAGAAACTGGAATTTGACGAAGACACGGTAGGCGATGCCTCTGAGGAATCGGCGGAACTCGAACGCCTCTCGCTCAGCCGCGAGCGGATCGGGCCAGTCAATCTGGTCGCCGCCGACGAACTCGCGGAACTGGAAGCCGAGTGGGAAAAATCGACCAAAGAAAGCGGAGAACTGAACGAGGCGATCCATCAGCTGCGCGGCTCGATCGGCAGCCTCAACCGCGAAGGACGGCAACGGCTGCTTGCGGCGTTCGAAGAAGTCGACAAACATTTCCAGCGGCTGTTCGCCACCCTTTTCGATGGCGGCAAGGCCCATCTCGAAATGATCAACAGCGACGATCCGCTGGAAGCCGGGCTGGAGATCATGGCCCAGCCGCCGGGCAAGAAGCTGACCTCGCTCACGCTGCTGTCGGGCGGTGAACAGGCATTAACCGCTGTGGCACTTATATTCGGTTTATTTCTAACCAATCCGGCACCAATTTGCGTGCTCGACGAGGTGGATGCGCCACTGGACGACGCCAATATCGAGCGTTTCTGCGACCTGCTCGACAAGATGGTGGCGGAAACCAGCACCCGCTATCTGATCGTCACCCACAATGCCGTGACCATGAGCCGGATGCACCGGCTGTTTGGCGTGACGATGGTCGAGCGGGGGATCAGCCAGCTGGTTTCGGTCGATCTCGATGCGGCGGAAGAGTTGCTGGCGGCGGAGTGAGATTAGCGTTCAACACATAAGCGCCCTTCGACAAGCTCAGGACTAACGGTTCATGGTGACCAAAATTCCGTTAGGGGTGAGCCTGTCGAACCCCGACCCTAGTCTATAGGTGCGCTACTTTTTAGAGGATAAGCGCCCTTCGATAGGCTCAGGTCAAACGGTCCCTAGTGACCATCGGTAAATTCCGTCAGGGGTGAGCCTGTCGAACCCCGCTTATCGTCTATGACTGCAGTTTCTGGATAACAAAGACAGCAATTCCCAATCACCATCGATCAGCGCCTGCTTCTTGGCCCTCGTCCAACCCTTGATCCGCTTTTCCGCCTCCAATGCCTCATAGCGGGTTGAGAAATTCTCGGACCACACCAATTCAACCGGCCGACGTTTGTAGGTATATCCGGTAAAATACCCGCTCTGATGCTGCGCGAAACGTTGTTCCAGATTGTCCGTATGACCGGTGTAAAAACTGGCGTCCGAACATTTCAATATATAGGTGTAAAAGGCCATGATTGCGTTCTAACCTTGAGGCGTCCTTCGACAAGCTCAGGACTAACGGAAATCCCCGACTGACCGGTTCTATCAATCCCCCAACACCAGCCGCGGCCCCGGCCCCTTCAATCCCGCCCGGTCCTCGGGATTATAAAGCGCGCATTTTTTCAGGCTCAGACAGCCACAACCGATACAGCCATCCAGCTGGTCGCGCGTCCGTTCCAGTTGCGCGATCCTTGCGTCAATCACCCCGCGCATCGCCTTGCTGATCCGGGTCCAGTCGGCCTGAGTCGGGGTGCGGCCATGCGGGAGACTGGCGAGCTGGCGCTGGATTTCGCCGATGCTCAGGCCCAGTTGCTGGGCGATCAGGACGAAGCTGAGCCGGCGGATGTCCGAGCGCAGGAAGCGCCGCTGGCCGCCGCCGGAGCGGAACGGTTCGACCAGCCCCTTTTCCTCGTAAAAGCGGATCGCCGAGACCGAGAGGCCTGTGCGGGCGGCGAGCGCGCCGATGGTCAGGGTTTTGGTTTCGGGCATTTTGGTTCCTTTGCGGCTCCTGTTCCCCGGCGAAGGCCGGGGGCCATCTCCAGCATTCTGGACTGGGCGCGCTGGCAGTTTTCTCTAACTGCCCTGACACCCAGACGGTTCTTCACGAGATGGGCTCCTGCCTGCGCAGGAGCACAGAAATAATATCTTGACCTCAACTTAGCTTGAGGTTGTACGAATCGCAAGCATGGAGAATTGGCGGGCTCGGACAGCCGCCGGCAAAGCGGCAAACATGCTTCCAATTCATCCAGTAAACCGATGCCGAAACAGCGAGGAAACAGCAGATGAAACTCAATCAGGTCACCGTCGGATGCCTGGATTATGATCAATCGCTCACCTTTTATCAAAGGCTTGGCCTGACCCAGATCGTCGATGCCCCGCCCCGCTACGCCCGCTTCGAAACGCCGACCGGGGAGACCTTCTCGATCCATAAGGTGGAGCGGATCGGCGCCGCTTCGACCATCATCTACTTCGAATGCGACGATCTCGACACAAAAGTCGCGGATCTGCAATCCGCCGGCATCGCCTTCGACACGGCACCCACCGACCAGAGCTGGGGTTGGCGCGAAGCGCAGCTGCGTGACCCGGCGGGCAATGATATCTGCCTGTTTTACGGCGGCGACAACCGCCGCTTCCCGCCCTGGCGGATCACTCAATCAACAATGGAGAAAGGTAATGAAAAATGACCAACGGAAAACTGGAGCACGTCAACATCACGGTCAGCGACCCGCAACGGAGCGCCGCCCTGCTGCGCGATCTGTTTGGCTGGCATATCCGGTGGGAGGGGCCATCAATGTCGGATGGCCACACGATCCACATCGGGACGGATGACGATTATATCGCGCTATACACCAATCAGGAAGTGCGGGCGGACGACCCCATGTTCAACAAGGGCGAACCGATGAACCATATCGGCGTAACCGTCGATGATCTGGATGCGGTAGAGGCGAAGGTTATCGCGGCTGGGCTCGAGCCGTTTAACCATGGCGATTATGCTCCGGGGCGACGCTTCTATTTCTTCGACTGGAACGGCATCGAGTGGGAAGTGGTGAGCTACAACTAGGCCTTCTCCCTTAAGGGAGAAGGATACGAAGGCTTAGCGCCGAAGGCGCTTAGCCGCAGTTGGATGAGGGTGCTAGGGTGGCACCAACCTACCGGCAGAACACCCTCACCCAGCTCCGACTAGGCAGCAAGCTGCCAAGTCTGCACAACCAGTTTGATTCGGCTTCAGGTCGAAACGATCCGCCGGATCGTTTCTAAAACATGCCGGGGGCATGTTTTACCTGCAGCAGAACCAAACTCCCTCAAGGCAGAGGGGTTCGTCATCCTGAACTTGTTTCAGGATCCAGAGCGGCAACCGCCATATTGGCGCATTGCCGCCCTAGACCCCGGATCAAGTCCGGGGTGACGAATTGTAGTTAGCCACCTCTCATCATTGAAGTGTTTGTTGCCGGTCGACTACAGACTCGGATTAACCAGCACCTTCTCGCCGGTCGCCTTCTTCTCATAGCCCTTGGCGATGTCCGGGTTGATCATGTCCATCAGGCTGATCTCGCTGGAATAGTCGCTGTGGAAGATGCCATTGCGTTCGGCGACGGTATACATGCGCATTTCCATCATCCGTTCCATCCCGACCTTTTCGAGATGCGGGGTCAGCAGCCAGCCGCCGACACCCCAGTAGAGGCCAAGGCCGCCGCCAAGGATCGTTTCGCCAGTGTCGAGACGGCCATAGATATAGACCTGCTTGTTGACGGTAGAGCCATAGACGCTGAATTCCGCGCCGCGCACGGCCGCTGCCTTTTCCATCGCGGTCAGGATGTGGCTCGCCATCTTGCCGCCACCAATCGCGTCAAAGCCGAGCGTCGCACCGGTTTCGGCCAGGGCGGCGATCAGCTTGTCCATGAAATCGTCCCTGGTGCTGTCAATCACATGGGTCAGGCCAATGTCGGTGAGGATTTTCTTCTGTGCGTCGGAGCGCACGATGGCGACCAGTGGCACGCCTTCCTTGATGCAAAGCTTGGCGAGCATCTGACCGAGATTGGAGGCCGCAGCGGTATGAACCAAGGCTTCATGGCCTTCGGCGCGCATGGTGTTGATGAAGCCCTGCGCGGTCATCGGATTGACGAACAGCGAAGCGCCTTCTTTTGCTGGCGCGCCTTCGGGCAGCGGCACGCACATCATCGCCGGCATGACGCGGTGGGTGCGATACATTTCGCCGCCGACGATTGTCACGACCTTGCCCATCAGGGCCTGCGCCGCATCGGATGATCCGGCCGCAACAACAGTACCCGCGCCTTCATTGCCGGCAGCCAGTTTCTTGCCGGCACGGCCTTTGAAGAAAGGTTGCATCACGGGGTCAACGTCCGCAACCAGAGCTGGATGGCCGTCAACAGTTTCGCTGCGGACTGTGTCCATATTGGCAGCAGCGGTCAGCAGGCCGAGATCGGAGGGATTGATCGGCACCGCTTCCATCTGGACCACGACTTCATGCTCTTTCGGTTCGGGCACGGCATAGGGTTCGATCGACAAAATGGATTTGCCGTCTTCGGTAACGGTGGTGAATAGTTGCTTTGCGTCGGGGAAGTGACTCATTGGATATTCCTCTCTCTTGTTTTTCTAGAAACTTTTGGTGGCGGCTAGCGCGCCCAATCTTGCGGTGATCTCGAAAAATTCGGTCACCGTTTCGTCGATAATCTGTTTGGCAGTTTTTACCTCGTCAATCAAACCGGAAGATTGTCCGGCCAGACCAACGGACGCTTCCATGTCGCCGCCGAAATAGACATCCATGATGCCCTTGAACGTATCGGCCGGCATCAGGCCGTCCTCGTATATTTTCGCTGTGCGCTCGGTTTTCAGCGCCCGAATGCAGGGCGAGGCCTTCTTGTTCAGCACATAGGTGCCGGTTTCCCTGGCATCGATAATCGCCTGCTTATAGTTCATATGCACCGGGCTTTCGGCGCTCGAAACGAAGCGCGTGCCCATCTGAACGCCTTCCGCGCCCAGTGCAAAGGCCGCCGCCATGCCCTTGCCGTCGGCAATGCCGCCAGCCGCAACCATCGGGATATCGGTCTGCCGGCGGATTGCCTGCAGCAATACCAATGTCGAGACTTCCTCCGGATTCTTGAAGCCGCCGCCTTCTGCGCCCTCGACAATCAGGCCATCGACGCCCGCTTCGACGCAGCCCATTGCCGCAGCGACGGTCGGAACCGCATGATAGACGATAATTCCGGCCTCTTGCAGCGGCCCGACAAATTTGCGCGGGCTGCCGGCCGAGGTGGTCACGAATTTCACGCCGGATTCGCAAATATGATCCAGGATCGCGGGATCCTTCAGGAACATGATCGGCAGATTCACGCCGAACGGAGCGCCTGTCAGATCCTTCATCTTTTCGATCTCGGCCATACAGGCTTCGGTCTCGCCGGAACTGGTCTCAATTATCCCAAACCCGCCAGCGTTGCAGACAGCCGATGCCAGCTGCGACCGGGCGATCCAGCCCATCGGCGCCTGCACGATCGGATATTTCGCGCCGCAATGTTTGAGGAAACGGTTCATCACTGTTCTTTCTGCTGCTTGTCGTTCGGCGCTCAACCCATCGGGTACATGATTTCCCGGCTGATCTTGTAGATCCGCTTCATCATCTCGTCGCTGAGCACCAGATCGGCGGCAGCAAAAATCTCGGGCAGCTGATCAGTGTGGGTCGCGCCGACAATGGTGGAGGCGACAAAATCATGCTGTTTCGACCAGGCGGTTGCCAGCGTCACTGGCGCAACGCCCAGTTCGTCGGCAATGGCCATGAAGCGCTTGGTTGATTCTTCCGACTTGGGATTGACGAACCGTTCGGCCATTTTCTTCTGCCGGCCACCCATATTGATATAGGCAGAAAAACGTGCGCCTTCGGGCGTCGCACCATCATTATATTTGCCCGACAAGGCACCGCCAGCGAGCGGCGAATAAGGGATCAGGCTGACCCCTTCCTCCCGGCAGACCTGCGCCAGTTCGTCCTCGAACCGGCGGTTGTTCATGCTGAAATTATTCTGGATGGTGCAATAGCGGGTGACGCCCAGTCGCTCGGAAGCCTCGAGCGATTTCATCAGGCCCCAGCTGGTTTCGTTGGAACAACCGATGGTGCGGATCTTGCCCTTGCGAATTTCTTCGTCGAGCACTTCCATGGTCTCGTCATAAGCGGTGCCATGATCGGGCCAGTGAGTCTGGTAGAGATCGATATAATCGGTCTGCAGCCGCCTGAGACTGTCGTCGAGCGCCTTGACGATATTGTGGCGATCCATCGCCGTCATTCCGGCGCGTTGCGAGGATTCGATCCATCCGTGGCTCGGGCCGGAGACCTTGGTCGCGATGATCAGACTGTCGCGATCCTTGCCCTTCATCCAGCGGCCGACAATATTCTCGGTCTCGCCTGCCCACTCCCGCTTCGGCGGCACCGGATAATTTTCCGCCGTGTCAAAAAAATTAATCCCGGCCTCGACGGATTCATCCATGATCCTGTGCGACATGGCTTCGTCAGCGCCGCTGCCAAAGGTCATTGTTCCCATGCATATTTCGGATACGTATATCGGGCTTCGGCCCAGACGGCGTGTTTTCATGCAAATGTCTCCGGGAAATAGGGCGATGGCTTAACTGTACGGTTAAGTATCATAACCCCTATGGGTTGCGAAACGCAATCCAATTTCTCTGGTCGCTAACTTGCCTGTCCGAGAACGAGGCAGGCGAGAAACATCAGAAAGCCGGCAAAGCGATTGGATCGGAATTTGGCCAGTGCATCATCGCCATCACCACTTTTCAAAGTCGTTACCTGCCAAAGGAGGTGCAGTCCCATAGGCGCAAGCGCGACAAGGCCAAGCCATTGCGGGCGGAGCATCCAGAAAGCCGCTGCCCAGCTAGCCAGTGCCGTCATGTAAAAGACCAGCACGCCAAAGCGCACATTCTCTCCCAGCCGTAGCGCGCTTGAACGGATCCCGACCAAGGCGTCATCCTCCCGATCCTGCAGCGCATAGATCGTGTCATAGCCGATCACCCAGAATATCGACCCGAGGTAGAGCAGAACCATCGCCAAGTGGAATTGCGGATCAATCACCAGCCAGCCGACCAGTGCGCCCCAGCTGAACACCAGTCCCAGCCAGGCCTGCGGCCACCAGGTGATGCGCTTCATGAACGGATAGGCGGCGACCAGAGCCAGACTGCCCAGCGCCACCAGCTTGGCGGTACCATTGATCTGGAACCAGACGATCAGCCCGATCAGGCAGAGCGTAGCCAGCCATATCCAGGCGGCCTTGAGCGATACGGCACCGCTGGCCAAAGGCCGCGAGCGGGTTCGCTCCACCTGACGGTCGAGATCACGATCGACGATATCATTATAGACACAGCCCGCTCCGCGCATCGCAATCGAACCAAGCAATAGCCAGAGCAGCAGATCCCAGCGCTCGATCGCGCCGCCAGCCAGCGCGATGCCCCAGGCACAGGGCCAATAGAGCAGCCACCAGCCGATCGGCCGGTCAAAACGGGCGAGCATGGCATAGGGCCGGACCATGGTCGGCAACAGGCCGATGATTCCTTTATGTTCCGTGTCTGGAACGATATGATCTGATTGGTTGGACATGATAGTCGCTTATCGTCATTTCTCTAATTCGTCATCCTGAACTTCTCTAACTCGTCATCCTGAACTTGTTTCAGGACCTCCCCCGGACATGTGCATTCTTCCTCAAGAGATACTGAAATAAATTCAGCATGACGAGAATGAAACGGGGCGCTAAACAAGGTCGATGCCAGCCACCCCTGCCTATCCCCCGCACAGCGCCCCGCGCCTCTACGTTGATGTCGAACTGTCAGACGGCGCTGACATCCGTCTCGACGGTAGCCATGCCCATTATCTGCTCAAGGTCATGCGGATCAAACAGGGCGATCCGGTCAAGCTGTTTGATGATCGCACCGGTGAATATCTCTCTCATGTGGCAGTCCTGGGCAAACGCGATCTGATCCTGATGATCGACGGCAAGACCCGGGACCGGGAAGCTGTCCCCGATCTGTGGCTGTGCGCCGCACCGATCAAGAAGGACCGCTTCAACTGGATCGTCGAAAAAGCCACCGAATTGGGCGTGGCCAGGATCATGCCGGTGCAAACCGCACGGACCCAGGGTCAGGGCATCAAGCTGGAGAAATTGCGCGCCCATATGATCGAGGCAGCGGAGCAATGCGAACGCACGGCCCTGCCCTCGCTCGATCCGCTGACGAAACTTAACGATATGCTGGAACAATGGCCCAAAGATCGCCATCTTTTCTTTGCCGACGAGCGCATCCACGCCACCGGCGAAGGCAACTTTCGCAAGGCGCTGGTCGCCCATGCTGGTCCGGCGGCGATCCTGATCGGCCCCGAAGGCGGCTTTTCCGACAGCGAAAATGAAATGATCCGCGCCCTGCCCCAGTCCGTCGCGGTATCGCTCGGCCCCAGAATATTGCGTGCCGATACCGCTGCGATAGCGGCGATCAGCCTGTGGATGGCTGGTCGCGGTGACTGGAATCCTGCCTAGACCTTGGTTTGGGCTTTGGCATTTTTCACGCGCATCCAGCAGCCATGGAAACATACTGAAATCCTTGTAAAATCTGATGGCCGATGCGGCCTGGTTAACCATTAATTAGCCCATAGTGGATAGGGCAAATCGATGTTTTTGGGGAAATCTATCGGGGGCCAGAGCCGATTGACCATCCACACATTGGTGTGGGGATTGTTGTGCCTGTGCCTGATCGCCCTACTGCCCGCCGGAAAGGCCGAGGCCCAGACCGTCACTACCTATTCGAATAGCAGCACGGTTGCGATCCCGGACAATGCCTGTCCTGCGACGGTTAACCGGACTTTCAGCGTCGGCGCCAGCTATGCGGTGGCTGACGTCGATATCGGTATCTTGCTGGATCACACCTACCGCCGCGATTTGAGAATCACATTGACGTCGCCGACCGGTAGCGTCGTCACATTGATGGATTATGTCGGCGGAAGCGCGGACAATCTCAACGTCAGATTTGATGACGAAGCCAGCGGCGGAACCATTGCCTCGCACACGTCCAATGACCCGTTGACGCCGGCCTACAATAGCACAAAGACTCCACAAGCCACCCTGGCTGCGTTTGATGGTGAAAATGCGCAGGGTATATGGACGCTAAAAATCTGTGACCAACAGGGTGTCGACACCGGGTCAATACGCCGCGCCGATCTGTACCTGACCAGCGCGCCAACCAACTATGCCGATCTCTCGCTAACCAAGATATTTGGCGCGACATCGACCAATACGGGACGATATACCTTGTCGGTGACCAATGCCTCGGCATCGACATTGTCGGCGTCAGGCGTAACCGTGAGTGACACGCTGCCCAGCGGTGTGACGCTGACCGCCACTTCAGGCACAGGGACCTACAGTGGTGGCATCTGGACTTTGGGCACGACGATTGCCCCGGGGCAGACTCTGTCGATCAATCTGGACGTCACCATAACGGCGACCTCGGGTACGATCACAAACACAGCGCAAATTCGCTCGTCATCCGCTGTGGATATTGATTCAACCCCCAATAACGGGGTCGCCAGCGAAGATGATTATGCCAGCGTGAGCTTTACCGCAGGCGGGCGCCTGCCCGGCTACGTACCGCCGCTGACCTCGGTATGTTCGATTGCCAACCAGATCACTTTCAGCTGGGGTGGAGCGACCGCCTGGTCGCCTTCGGGTTCGCTCAGTCACACCTATAATGTCACCGGTCTCGGCAATATTGCTGTTAATGTAACGCAACCACCGAATGGATTCGCCAACAACACGCCCGCCATCACGACCGACAATAGCGGCGGTGGTGCAGCCGGAACCCAGGCCCTCTATTTCTACATGAACAACGGCAATGAAACGCATGTTTCCAGCACCAAGTTCACCTTGCCGGCTGCGGTCCCCGGCCTTCAGTTCAGGATTTTTGATATCGACTTTGCCGCCAACCAGTTCACCGACAAAGTGACGGTAACCGGTACCTATAATGGCGCCACTGTGCTGCCGACCCTGTCGAACAATACGGCCAATTATGTCAGCGGCAACAGCGTGATTGGTGACGGCGCATCCGGCGCGACAGACCCGTTCGGCAATGTCGTCGTGACCTTCACGTCGCCGGTGGATTCGGTAACCGTCGTCTATGGCAATCATCTGCCGACGACCCCGACATCATCGGGCAATCAGGCGATGTCGATCCATGACATTACATTCTGCAAGCCCACAACAACTTTGAGTGTGACCAAAATCAGCTCAATCATCAGCGATCCGGTCAATGGCTCGACAAACCCCAAACGCATCCCGGATGCCATCGTGCAATATTGCATTCTGATCAGCAACAGCGGCGCAGCCAAAGCCGACGCGGTTGTCGCCACCGATAGCCTGACCGGTCCATTCACTTATGCTACAGGGTCGATGCGGAGCGGCAGCAATTGCGGGTCTGCCACAACGGTGGAAGATGACAATGCGACAGGTGCCGATGAAAGCGACCCTTATGGCGCCTATATTGCCGGTTCAACGATCACCGCTACCGCGGCATCATTGGCACCGGCGAGCAGTTTCGCGCTGATTTTCCGGGTAAAACTAGATTAGCCGAGACGCTTCAGACGCACCAATATTTCATCGAGAGCAGACAGGAACCGGGAACGGTCCGCTTTGCCAAACGGCGGCGGACCGCCGATATTCTCTGTCCCCATGCCGGCGCGCAGGTCGGCCATGATCGCCCGCGTTGCAACGGCCGCTCCAATCGAATCGGGGGTAAATGGCTTGCCATTCGACCCGACCACCGCCGCGCCAGCCTTCACGCATCGATCCGCCAGCAATATGTCGGACGTGACCACGACGGTGCGCGGGCTGGTTCTTTCGGCGATATAGTCATCTGCGGCATCAAAGGCATCGCTGACCACCACCCGGCTGACCAGCGGATGATCCGGCACCCGAAACGGGCTGTTGCTGACAATCACCACCGCCACCGCATGACGGTCCGCCACCCGGTAAATTTCATCCTTTACCGGGCAGGCGTCAGCATCAACCAATATTTGAATGGCGTCGGACATCGAAAGGATCAGTCGGCTTTGGGACCGCCGGGTTTCGCGCCTTCATAGGGACGCTTTCCGCGATGCGGCTTTTTATTATCGCCGCCGAAATTGCCGCCGGAGCCGGATTTGCGATCGCCTTTAAAGTCGGTTTTCTTTTTGAAACCGCCGCCAAATTCGCGCTTTGGTCCGCCGCCGTCAGAACCGCCTTCGCCTTCCGGCTTGCGCTTCTGATAAGGCTTGCCGCCGCCACCCGGTTTGTCACCGAATTTCTTGTCGCCAAACTTGTTCTTGCCAAATTGCTTGCCGCCATGTTTTTTGCTGGCGTTGCTGTAATCGCGTTGGCCTCCAGCATTGTCCGGGCGTCCACCCTTGCGGTTGCGCTTCGCTTCATCGCGCGGCTTGCCTTCGAACTGGGTGATTACGATATCATCGGTATCATCCCCGCCGGCTTCTCTTTTCTCGGCAACGGCAGCGGTAAATTTATCAACCACCCGGCGCGGAATTTCGAACAATGTGTCGTCGCCGTTGATCCGGATCGCACCAATTTCATTCTTGGTGATATGACCACGGCGGCACAATACCGGCAACAGCCAGCGAGCATCGGCGCGCTGATTATGACCGACGTTCATCTTGAACCAGACCGTATCTTCAAATCCCGGACGCGGACCGCCTGGAGCGGCTTGCGACTGCGCACCGCGATCAAGCATCTGTTCCGGAGCCGGCATTTTAGCGCGATGCGACTGGACCAGCATGGCAGCGATTTCTTCCGGCGTTTTTTCGGCCATCAGACGTTTCGCCAATGCCAAATCATCTTCATCAATCTCGACCGGCTGCAACAATGTTTCGATCAGCCGCTCGGCATCATTCTTGCGAATGTCGGCGCGGGTCGGTGCATCTTTCCATTCGGCATTGATTTTCGCGCCGCGCAACATCGCTTCAACCCGCTTGCGCCGCTGATAAGGCACGATGATAACCGCCGTGCCCTTTTTGCCGGCACGTCCGGTTCGTCCGGACCGATGCTGCAAGGTTTCTGCATCGCGCGGCATGTCGACATGGACGACGAGGCTCAACGTCGGCAAATCGAGGCCTCGGGCAGCCACATCGGTTGCTACACAGACGCGCGCGCGCTTGCTCCGCAGGGCCTGCATCGCCTGGTTGCGCTCGCTCTGGGTATGTTCACCGGACAGCGCCACAGCACTGAACCCGCGATCGACCAGACTGGCGTGCAGACGGCGTACCGCTTCGCGCGTGCCGCAGAACAGCATCGCCGATTCGGCTTCATGAAAGCGCAGCAGATTGACCACCGCATTTTCGGTGTCGGCCGGAGCAACGGTTATCGCCTGATAGGCAATATCGCCGTGCCCACGATCTTCGCCAACCGTTGAAATGCGCAAGGCGTCATTCTGATAGCGTTTTGCAAGATTGATGATCGGCTTCGGTATGGTCGCCGAGAACATCAATGTCCGGCGATTTTCGCCGGTTGCATCGAGAATTTCTTCCAGATCTTCGCGAAAGCCCATGTCGAGCATTTCATCCGCTTCGTCGAGTACCGCCGCACGAAGATTTTTCAGGTCGAGCGCGCCGCGTTCGAGATGGTCGCGCAAGCGGCCGGGCGTACCGACGATGACATGCGCGCCGCGCCGCAGCGTGCGCCGCTCTTTCGAAGCGTCCATACCGCCGACACAGGTCGCAATTTGCGCACCAGCAGGCTGATACAGCCAGGTCAGCTCGCGACTCACCTGCAGGGCGAGTTCGCGAGTCGGAGCGATTACCAGTGCCAGCGGCTCGACCAGAAACGGGAAGCGCCCGTTTTCATCGAGCAATTGCGGCGCCATCGCCAGACCAAAGGCAACGGTTTTCCCGGAGCCGGTCTGGGCGGACACGATAAGATCGCGGCCTTCCGCTTCTGTTTCAAGCACAGCGGCCTGAACGGGGGTCGGCTTGATATATTCGCGCGCCGTGAGCGCCTCAGCTAGAAGCGGAGAAATTTTCGTGAAAGGCATAATGTTCTAATTCCGTGGCAAAAGTTAAAGCCGCGCGGAAATGCCAGTCGCCTGCGGTTTATGAAGATTAGGTTGTTTTAAAAGGGCCTGCGCTGGGGATCATATTGCCTTACCGGCAGCATGGCCACTCGCCCAAGCCCATTGAAAATTATAGCCACCGAGCCAGCCGGTGACATCAACGGCTTCCCCAATAGCATAGAATCCGGGTACTTGCCTAGCTTCCATATTTTTGGACGAAATTTCCGCCGTACTGATCCCGCCAGCCGTGACTTCAGCCTTGGCAAAACCCTCGGTTCCGTTGGGCATGAAGCGCCAATGGGACAAGCGGCGCGCCGCTTCAGCCAGTTTCTTGTCGGTCAGATTCCCCAGTTCGCCATCAAGCGCAATCCGCTCGATCAAAGTCTCGGTCAAGCGCGCGGGCAAATGGGCGTTAATCGCTTTCTTCAGCGAGAGCCGGGGCAGTTGCTGCTTGACCTGAGTGAGCCAGTCGCTCGGCAAATCGGACAGAAAATCGATTTCAACCGGCTCCCCATGCTGCCAGTAAGACGAAATTTGCAGGATCGCCGGCCCCGACAAGCCCTTGTGAGTGAACAGGGCCGCTTCCCGGAACGCCGTTTTTCCGCAGCGCGCGGTAACCGGCGCAGACACGCCGGACAGGGACCGGAACAGGGTTTCTTCCCCGCCCAGGGTCAGCGGCACCAGCGCCGGCCTTGGCTCGACGATTTTCAAACCAAATTGCCGGGCCAGATCATAAGCGAATCCTGTCGCCCCCATTTTCGGGATCGACGGACCGCCGGTGGCAACCACAAGCGAAGGGGCAAAGGCGGTCTCTCCGCCATATTCCACCCGATAACGGCCGTCGCCATGGCTGACATTGGTGATCGCTTTCCCCAGCGACAGGGTGACCGCGTCAGCCGGGCATTCTTTCATCAGCATCTCGACGATCTGCCTCGCAGACCCGTCGCAGAACAATTGCCCCAATGTTTTTTCGTGCCAGTCGATGCCATAGCGATCGACCAGCGCGATAAAATCACCGGCTGAATAGCGGCTCAGGGCCGATTTCGCGAAATGCTTGTTCTGCGACAGATAGCGATCCGGCGCAGTGCCGATATTGGTGAAATTGCAGCGTCCGCCGCCGGAGATCAGGATTTTCTTTCCCGGCTCATCGGCATGATCGATCAGCAATATCTTGCGGCCGCGCTGGCCGGCAACGGCAGCGCACATCAGGCCGGCTCCGCCTGCGCCGAGGATTATTGCGTCATAATGGGTTGGGACTTTGGGCATGGATTGGCGTTAGCTCACAAATAAGTCGAAAAACAGATTGCGAGTGCCGCCCGCTTCGGGCCCGTTGCTTATGCTCGGGAATTTTTTTGGTCGCCCGTGCTCGCGGGCGGCCTGCCAACCAAAGCTCGCGCAGCGAGCGAAGGTTGGTGGAGCCTAGCGGGATCGAACCGCTGACCTCTTCGCTGCCAGCGAAGCGCTCTCCCAGCTGAGCTAAGGCCCCATTTGAAGAGCGCCTTTAATCCAGACGCCCTCCATTATGCAAATCAAAAATCAAGTATCGGCAGGTTCGTCGTCACCCTTGCCTTTGCTGACGCCCAGATCATCGTCTCCACCCAGATCAACTTCATTGTCTGGCGACGGATCATCATCGTCGATGTTGATGTCCAAATCATCATCGTCAACCGAATCCTCTTCCTTCTTGACCGCCTTCTTCGGCGCTTCAAAAGGCATTGGCTGCTTGGATTTCAGCACGGCTTCCGGCACAAAGCTTTCGCCGCATTCAACGCAGGTTGCCGGGTCTTCTTTGCCCAGATCGTAAAAGCGCGTTCCACATTTCGGGCATGTGCGTTTTGTGCCCCATTCCGGTTTACCCATGGCTGGTGTCCAAATCCTGTCTAAATCAAGTCGTTGATTGGTTTAAGTCCGTGACGCAGCGATTCAAGCTTTACCTGAAATCAGCCGCGAAATCCGGCGCGCCTTGCCATAGCTTTGCTGCGCTGTCAAAAGCCGTTTGATATTCCTGCACGAATCATCTGTGCGTTCCGCTAAAAAAGCTCTGACATGACCAGCAACAGTTTACAGCCTGCGACGTTCAAACCGTCTGGCCCGCTCTCCGGGAAAATTTCCGTTCCCGGAGACAAGTCCATTTCACACCGGGCGTTGATATTCTCGGCGCTCGCCGTCGGCAAGAGCCGGATCACCGGGCTGCTGGAAGGCGAGGATGTCCTCGCGACCGCCGATGCCCTGCGTGCAATGGGCGCAAGGATTGAAAAAAAGGACGACGTCTGGACCGTCCATGGCGTCGGGGTTGGCGGCCTGATGCAGCCGGAGAATGCTCTCGAGATGGGCAATAGCGGGACATCGACCCGATTGCTGATGGGTTTGATCGCATCGCAAGGAATCAGCGCAACCTTCATCGGCGATGCGAGTCTGTCAAAACGTCCGATGGGCCGGGTGATCGACCCGCTGTCACAAATGGGGGCGGACATCCGCGCACGCCAGACATCGGACCATAAGGCCTGCCTGCCGCTCACCGTGAGAGGCATCTGCCCTGCCGTCCCGATTGAATATCGCCTGCCGGTGGCTTCTGCGCAGGTCAAATCGGCGATTCTGCTGGCCGGTCTCAACACGCCCGGCATTACCCGGATTGTCGAACCCGTGCTCACCCGTGATCATAGCGAAACCATGCTCAGGGGCTTTGGCGCGAATATCAGCGTGGAAACCGATGCCGAGGGCTGCCGGGTCATATCCCTCACCGGCGAAGCGGAGCTCCAACCGCAAAAAATCAAGGTCCCGGGCGATCCATCATCCGCCGCTTTTCTGGTGGTTGCAGCGTTGATCATTCCCGGATCGGATATCATCATCGAAAATGTCGGGATCAATCCGACCCGCGCTGGCCTGTTTGAAGTGCTGCAGAATATGGGCGGCGACATCAGCTTCAAGAAACAGCGCACGGTTGGCGGTGAGCCGGTCGCGGACATCCATGTCAAACATAGCCCGCTCACCGGCATAGACATACCCGCCCATGTTGCGCCCAGCATGATCGACGAATTTCCTATTCTGTTCGTAGCAGCGGCAATGGCCAGCGGCGAAACCACCACTCGCGGCCTGCACGAATTGCGGGTCAAGGAATCCGACCGGCTGTCGCAAATGGCGAAGGGCCTTGAACTTCTGGGCGTAAAGCTGACCGAGAAGGACGATGGATTATTGATCGAAGGCAGCGGCGGCAAACCGCTGGCTGGCGGACAGGCCAAACCGGTGATCGAAACCGCGCTGGATCACCGTATTGCGATGAGCTTCGCGGTTGCTGGCCTGGTGACAAAATCCGGCCTCTCCATCGATGATATAAGACCAGTCGAAACGAGCTTTCCCGGCTTTGACGATCTCATGACGAAGCTCGCGGCCTGATGATCGATGGGTTTTCCGCCAATGTGATCGGCATAGTGGGCAGCGCACTGATCGTCTTTGCCTATGCCTATAATGTCTATGCCAAGACCGTGAGTGCCTTTGTCTATAATGGCACAAACCTGATCGGCGCCCTGTTGCTCACCCTCTCGCTCATGGTGCATTTCAATCTGGCATCGTTTCTGCTCGAAATCGTCTGGATCATCATCGCGGTCGGTGGCCTGGGGAAAGCCTATCGGGATCATGCGAGGCAAGGGTCATGATTATTGCTGTTGATGGCCCGACCGCTTCTGGCAAAGGCACGATCTCCAAGCAGCTGGCGAAACATTTTGCCCTGCCCTTTCTCGATACCGGTCTGCTCTATCGCGCGGTTGGCTGGACGCTCAGGCAGCAGGGCGGGGATGCCGATGATGCCGCCGCTGCGCTGGCCGCCTGTGTGTTTGACGGCGCGTTGCTGGACAATCCGGCCCTGCGCAGCGAAGTGGTTGGCGGCTTGGCCAGTCGGGTCTCGGTTCATCCCGAGGTGAGACGAGCGCTGGACAAACGCCAGAAGGATTTTGCCCATCAACCAGCCGGTGCCGTTCTTGATGGTCGCGACATTGGCACGGTCATCGCACCGGATGCCGATGTAAAATTATTCGTCACGGCTTCGTCCGAGGCGCGTGCGGTGCGGCGTTTCGAGGAAATGAAGCGGCGCGGCGAGCCGGCCAATTTTGATGACATATTGGCGGACATTTTGAAACGCGACGAACGCGACCAAAATCGCGCCACTGCGCCGCTCAAGCCCGCCGCAGATGCAGACTTGCTAGACACCACCGATTTGACTATAGACGCGGCCATTCAGCAGGCAATTGCCTTGGTGAATGCGAAGACAAGCAGCCGGCGCGACAAAGATCCGGCATAGCAGACAAATGATGTGCAAGACGGGCTGGTAAGGAACCTCCCCGGCTTTAGCGCAGCTTTTGGCATTTGCGCCTAGTCTAGCATACATCAAATATTGGCAGTTTTCTGATGGATGCGGCGGTCACATGAGGTGCTCGCGGCAATTTTGGTCCAAGACCGGCGGAACCAACCGCCTGGCCAGAAAAATTGACTATCAAGGAATAAACCATATGGCCTCAACGGCATTTCCAACCCGCGACGATTTCGCGGCAATGTTAAACGAATCACTCGGTGGCGAAGATCAGGGCTTTGAAGGCCGCGTCGTCAAAGGCACCGTAACCGGCATCGAAAATGACATGGCTGTCATCGATGTAGGATTGAAATCAGAAGGCCGTGTAGCGCTGCGCGAATTCGCCGCTCCCGGTCAAAAAGCCACTCTCGCTATCGGTGACGAAGTCGAAGTCTATGTCGACCGCATTGAAAATGTGAATGGCGAAGCCATGCTGTCCCGCGACCGCGCCCGCCGCGAAGCGAGCTGGGACAAGCTTGAAAAAGAATATGACGAAGGCAATCGCGTCGAAGGCATTATCTTCGGCCGGGTCAAAGGCGGCTTTACGGTCGATCTTGATGGCGCCGTCGCCTTCCTGCCCGGCAGCCAGGTCGACGTCCGTCCGGTACGCGACGTGACTCCGTTGATGGACATCACCCAGCCCTTCCAGATCCTCAAGATGGATCGCAAGCGCGGCAATATTGTTGTCTCGCGTCGTGCAATCCTCGAAGAAACCCGCGCCGAACAGCGTTCGGGTCTTATCGAGAGCCTAGCCGAAGGTCAGGTTACCGAAGGCGTGGTCAAGAACATCACCGATTATGGTGCGTTCGTTGACCTCGGCGGTATTGACGGTCTGCTTCATGTTACCGATCTCAGCTACAAGCGGGTCAATCACCCGAACGAGATGATCAACATCGGCGACACGCTGAAAGTCCAGATCATCAAGATCAACAAGGACACCCAGCGTATCTCGCTTGGGATGAAACAGCTCGAGAGCGATCCCTGGGATAGCGCAACCGAGAAATATGCGGTTGGCACGAAGCTCAACGGTTCGGTTACGAATATCACCGAATATGGTGCTTTCGTCGAACTGGAACCAGGCATCGAAGGCCTCGTCCACGTTTCCGAAATGAGCTGGACCAAGAAGAACGTCCACCCGGGCAAGATCGTTTCTACCTCGCAGGAAGTGGAAGTTATCGTTCTCGAAGTCGATACCGAAAAACGCCGCATTTCGCTGGGCCTCAAACAGGCTCAGTCCAACCCCTGGACCGACTTTGCGGATACGCACCCAGTGGGCAGCACCGTTGAAGGCGAAGTCAAGAACGCTACCGAATTTGGTCTGTTCATCGGCCTTGAAGGCGACGTCGACGGCATGGTTCACATGTCCGATATCGCATGGGGCATTTCCGGCGAAGACGCGCTCAACCTGCACCACAAGGGTGAACAGGTAAAAGCGATCGTTCTCGACATTGATGTTGATAAAGAACGTATTTCGCTTGGCATGAAGCAGCTTGAAAAAGGTGCACCGGCCATGGGCGGCGCTGATACCGGCGGTCTCAAAAAAGGCGCGGTGGCAACTGTCACCGTATTGGAAGTGCGCGACGGCGGTCTCGAAGTCCAGATGGGCGACGATGGCGCAACCGGCTTCATCAAACGCAACGATTTGGGCCGCGATCGCGACGAGCAACGTCCGGACCGCTTCCAG
Organism: Parasphingorhabdus sp.; assembly: GCF_036964675.1. GTDB lineage: Bacteria > Pseudomonadota > Alphaproteobacteria > Sphingomonadales > Sphingomonadaceae > Parasphingorhabdus. The sequence continues at coordinate 19,562 of NZ_JBALTF010000035.1, forward strand.
GTCGGCCAGAAGCTCGACGCAATGATCACCGGCTTCGACCGTTCGAAGAAACCGAACTTCTCGATCAAGGCGCATCAGCTGGCTGAAGAGAAGCAGGCTGTGGAGCAATTTGGTTCAACCGATTCCGGTGCGAGCCTTGGCGACATCCTGGGTGCCGCGCTGAAGAAGAAGGAAGAATAGTCCTTCGACCACAGGACCGGATTACAGAAAAGCCCGCCCCTTCATCGGGGTGGGCTTTTTCTTTGCCATGCCCCTTTTCACAGCAGTTTATTGCAAATCTGCCAAGACCATTGAAAATAGACGTAATTTCTGGCATCTAGATCGTTTATAGAATAAAAGATCACACGATTCTTGGAATCTCTATGAAGGGAAACCGATGGATTGATCTGGAATCGGAAAGGCGCCCCGATGATACGTTCGGAACTATTGGAAAAACTGGCAGAAGAGAATCCGGAATTGAAGCCGGATGAAATCGAAAAAATTGTCGACCTGTTTTTCAACCAGATCAGCCAGAAGCTGGCCGAAGGCGGTCGGGTGGAACTCCGTGGATTTGGTGCCTTTTCAACGCGTCAGAGAAGACCGCGCACCGGACGCAACCCGCGCACGGGGGAATCGGTAGAGGTTCCGGCCAAGCGAGTGCCCTATTTCAAGCCCGGCAAAGAAATCCGCGAGCAGCTGAACAAGGACTAGTTCTTGAAATATTCTGACATTTTGCGTCTGCGCACTTGACCGCACGCGCGCAATAATGCTTGTCGCTAGGCTCCGACTTCAGGTTGGAGCTACCGGTGCGGACGTGGCGAAATGGTAGACGCAGCAGACTTAAAATCTGCTATCCGAATGGGTGTGCGGGTTCGAGTCCCGCCGTCCGCACCAGTTTAAGACTATAGGATTATCTCGCGGACGAATTGGATTACATTTCCCGAGCGACAGCGACGGACTATTCCGTCGAAAATATCATCGAGGCGAAACCATGTTTAACCCCGCCATTATCGCAGCAATATTCTGGGCAATCATCCTCGCGGGTGCCGGCGGGTTGCTGACCGACATCGGCCCCTGGTACCGGGACCTCAAAAAGCCCAGCTGGCAGCCGCCAGACTGGCTGTTCGGGCCCGCGTGGATGATCATATTGGGACTGGCGGCCTGGGCGGGCATCCTGTCGTGGGATCAAGCCCACAGCCAATCCGGGCAAGCCATGCTGATCGCGGTCTATGCAGCCAATTTCCTGTTCCACCTGCTCTGGTCACCGCTGTTCTTCAAATATCAACGGCCCGACTGGGCGCTCGTCGAGGTCGTCTTTCTGTGGCTGTCGGTCGCCGCTATGCTGGCTTTGACATGGAGTCTCGACTCGCTGGCCGGCATCATGATCCTGCCCTATTTCCTGTGGGTCTCCTTTGCCGCCATGCTCAATGCCAAAATCGTGCAGCTCAACCGTCCATTTGGCTGACGGTTACAGCATCGCCATATCCACCGGCTGATCCAGCAATATCCGGCCAGCCAGTTCGAACACCGCCGGTGCGGTAGCGATATGCTGGGTGGCGACATGCGCGTCACGGAAACGGCGTTGCAGGCTATTGTCCGAATAGACCGCCGCGCCGCCGCCCAATGTATAGGCGGTCTTGCAGACTTCAGCGGATATTTCGGTGGCGTGGGCGCAGGCAAGGCGCAGCTTGGCCCGGCCTTTGGCGGAAATCTCTTCGCTGCCCTGCGCTTCTGCCCAACATTCGCCGATGGCATTTTCCAGATAGCCAAAGGCACCGCCCAGATGGGCCGTTGCCCGCGCCAGTTCGGCTTGAACGGTTGCCCGTTGCGCCATCGAACGACCGCCGCCCGGCGTCTTCTTGTGGATCGCGATAGTCCTGATTTCTTCCAGCGCAGCCCGGGCATTGCCGAGCGCAACCGAAGACACGCCCAGGGCCAGCAGGCCAAAGAGCGGAAATTTGTACAAGGTGCCGGGATCGCGAGGCTGGTCGCCAACAAAGGAGACGCTGCGATCCTTGGGAACCGTCAAACCCTCGACCGCAAAATCGCCGGAACCCGTGCCTTTCAAGCCCGCGACATGCCAGCTGTCGATGAAGGACACGTCCTTGGCTGGAAAAAACAGCATCCGGTGATAAGGCGCTCCATTGTCGAATTTCTGTAGCTCACCATCCTTGAAGATCATCGCGCCACCGCCGAGCCAGGAACAATTGGCCGAGCCCGAGCCCCATTGCCATTGGCCGCTGAGCAGATAATGGTCTCCCCGGTCCTCTGCCTTGCCCATCGGCGCAAAAACGCCGCCGGTGATGACATCGTCCGGACCGAATATTTCCCGCGCTGCGGCTTCCGGCATATAGGCCGCGCCCAAAGTCGAGGTTACCGCGATCATCACGCACCAGCCTGCACTGGCATCCGCCTCGGCAACCGTGGCGACAATTTTCATGAAGTCGAGCGGCGCCAGTTCCAGCCCGCCCAGCGCGGCCGGTTTCGACAGGTTGAAGGCGCCCGCAGCCGCCAGCTTTGCCGCGAGATCAGCCGGCAATCGCCGCGCCTTTTCGGTTTCCTCTGCGCGTGCGGCAATTTCGGGGAGCAGAGCCATTATGGCGGGGCCCACTGCGCCAATGTTGGAAATATCATATTGCAAACCGGTCATTCAGCCATTCTCCCTAACGAAGCGAGCAGCATAAGAGTTCCGCTTTGTTGAGCCAGCAAAAACATATAGATGAGTGACATGCGCTACCTTGCCCTTCTCTGCACGATGCTGTTGCTGATATCCTGCGCCAGTGATCCGGCGATCGACACGGTGCCTGGTCCGGAGCAGATTGTCCGCTTGTCCGATTCGGAGATCAAGGGACTCGACCCGCAGAAAATCTCCGATCTGTCCTCGCTCCGGGTGGCCGCTGACCAGTTTGAGGGCCTGACCCGTCTGGGTGCCAGAGGGGAAGCGGAGCCGGGACTGGCCAAATACTGGCACATTGCGCCGGATGGCCTGACCTGGACCTTTGCCTTGCGGGAGAATTTGCGATTCTCAGACGGCACAGATTTTGATGCGACGCTTTTTCCGGCCCTGCTGCAACGCCTGCGTGCGCCAGAAACGGCAGCGCCGGCAAAGGCCCTGTTTGGCAATATCCTCGCCGTGGAAGCAGCTGATGGCAATAGCGTGGTCGTGACTCTCGCCTCCCCTGACCCGTCGCTGCCGGCCTTGCTTGCCCATCCGGCGATGGCGGCTATTCCGCTGCACCGAATCAGCGAAGCCGGTGACAAATGGACTTCCGACCGCCCGATGATCGCCAGCGGTCCCTATCGATTGTCCGAATGGAAACTGAACGATCACGCGCGGCTGGAACGCAATCCCGAGTGGCATGATGAAATGGTGCCCACCGCGACCATCATCTGGAAACCGATGGAAGACAGCCTGTCGGCGCTACGCCTGTTCCTGTCCGGTGGCGCCGATATTGCCGCGGATTATCCGGCAAGCCGTCATCAATGGCTCAAGGACAACCATCCCGCCGCTGCCCATAGCGTGCCCTATCTCGGCAGCTATTATTTTGCTTTCAATACCCGCGCGCCACCCTTTGATGATGGCAGGGTCCGGGTCGCCCTGTCGATGGCGGTCGAACGCGAGTGGATCGCCGACAAGGTGATCGGTATCGGCAATATCCCGGCATGGGGACTGCTGCCGCCGGGACTGGCTGGCCCGGCATCTGCCAGGCCCGAATGGGCAGACTGGCCGCGGGAACAGCGCCTGCAAGGCGCGCGCGCATTGCTCGCTGCCGCCGGTTTTGGTCCGACCAATCCCCTGCGGTTCGAAATCCGGTTCAACAGTTCAGCCGAACATCGCCGGGTTGCCGTTGCAATGGCGGCCATGTGGAAACCGCTGGGAGTCGAAGCCAGCCTGTTCAACAGCGAAGCCGCGCTGCATTTTGCCGCGCTGCGCCGGCATGAATTCGCGCTGGCCCGATCAGGCTGGATTGCCGACCTGCCGACGCCGGAAAATTTCCTGCTGGTTCACCAGCAGGCCAATGGCGCCGGCAATTATTCGGGCTATGACAATCCGGATTATGACCGGATTCTGGCGCGCGCGATCGCCGAACCAAATCTTCCCAAACGCCAGAAATTGATGCGCCAGGCCGAGTCGCTGCTGATCGCCGACATGCCGATCCTGCCGCTCTATTTCTACGTCACCCGCAGTCTCGTGGCGGATCGGATCGCGGGATGGGAAGATAATATTTCCAATGTGCATCCCAGCCGCACTCTGCGTATAAGGCCCTGATGATTTTCCGTACGACATTCTTGCTGAACAGCATCGCGGCAGCGCTTGTCGTAACGATGCTCGGTGCCTGCAGCTTTGCCGAGGACGAGGATCAGGTGAGAGTCACCGTGATCGAGGATGGACCAGCGCAGATCAACCCGGTGGGGACGCGACTGAACTTTGCCTCCTCGACGATGCGCGCCGCCATCGCCAAGGGCCTGGTCGGACTAGATGCTGAAGGCCGGGTGGTGCCTGCCCTCGCCGCCCGCTGGATCATTTCCGAGGATGGACTGAGCTATATTTTTCGCCTGTTCGATGCGAAATGGGATGATGGCCGGGAGGTTACCGCCGAACGGGTTGCCCGCCTGCTTCGCGAACGTTTTTCCGAATTGCGTCGCAGCCGCTTGCAATATGACGTCTCGGTGGTCGACGAAGTGGTCTCGATGACCGGCAGGGTTATCGAGATCAGGCTGGATTCACCTCATCCGAATTTTCTGCAACTGCTCGCCCAGCCGGAAATGGGCCTGTTCCGGGCCGGCCATGGTGCCGGACCGATGCGCCTGCTGAGCGAGGACAAGGGCATCAGACTGAAGCAGTTTGATGAGCCGTCGGAAGAAGAAGAAAATGTCGCAGAAGAAGATCAGCCCTGGGTATCCCTGCGCAGCGAACCAGCCGCTAACGCCATCGCCCGCTATCGATCCGGAGCGGTGCAAGTCGTGCTGAACGGCAAATATCACCACCTCCCGCTCGTCGATGCGGCAGATATCAGCAGCGGCGACTTGCGGCTTGATCCGGTCGCCGGACTGTTCGGCTTGCGGTTCATCCGCGCCAATGGTTTCTGGGCGGTCCCGGCGAACCGGGAAATTTTGGCAATGGCGATCAACCGGCCTGCGCTGCTCACTTCCTTTCCCGGCGTCAGCGCCTGGCAGAGCCGGCTGAAGATCATTCCCGAGGCGCTCGATGTCAAAGGGATCAACACTTATCCGGACTGGGCCGGCATGACCATGGAGGCCCGGATTGTCTTTGCCCGAAAACATGTCAGCCGATGGAAAGCCTCGGAAGGGCCGGTCGTCCCGCTGACCATTGCACTGCCCGGAGCGGCAGGCGCCAGCATCCTGTTCAAACGCATCCAGTCTGATCTCAAAAGAGTGGGTCTGGACGCAAAAAGGGTCGGCATGAATCAGAGCGCCGATGTTGAACTGATGGACGAGATCGCGCCCTATGACAGCGCCCAATGGTTTTTAAAGCAGTTCACCTGCGCCAAAACCTCGGTCTGCCTGAACGATGCCGATGCCAAAATCGCCGAGGCCGATGCGGCGACCAATCTGCAGATCAAGGCCCGACTCTATGCCGAGGTCGAGAATATGCTAGTCGAACATTATAATTTCATCCCGATCGCCGTTCCCATCCGCTGGTCGATTGCCCGGCAAGGCCAGCGCGGCTTTGCCGTCAATCCGCGCGGCTGGCATCCATTGAACACGCTGGTCGGCATACCCATATCCTAACTGTGTGACTAGTCTAAGACAGGGAGGTCCAATGGCCATTTCCGAAGAACAGTTAAAGCGTCTGGCTGAGCAATTGCCCGACGTAAGCCGCGATCCGCAGGCGGTGCGCAACCGCGTCGAGGCAATGGAGAAAGTGCTGGAGCGGGCCTTTGTCATTCCCGGCATCAATCGCCCCATAGGCATCGATTCGATCGTCGGCCTGATCCCGGTGGTCGGCGATGTCGTCACCGCGCTAATGGGCGCCTATATCGTCTGGGAAGCCCGCAACCTTGGCATGTCGAAGCTGCAACTGACCCGCATGGCGGCCAATGTCGGCATTGATACCGCGCTCGGCGCAATCCCGTTCGCCGGTGACGTGTTCGACTTTTTCTGGCGCTCGAACACAAAGAATCTGAAGATCATCCGCAAGCATCTCGACAAGCATCACCCGGGAACCCGGACGATTGACGGTTAGCTGTGCTCCCGCGCAGGCGGGAGTCCATCTCCTGTACTATCCGCCGGACGCTGAGGTAAAAGTATGGACTAGCCTAACCGCCGGCGCTCGTCCCTCCCTTTGCCGATATATACAAGAGCAGGAGATGGGCCCCTGCCTGCGCAGGGGAACAATGACTAGCCCCCACGCCAGATCTTGACCGGACTATCCGCATTCACCGCCCGCATATAGACCGGACAGCGTTGCGGCCGAAAACTCTGGCCGAGACAGAGCTTCACTTCCTGCAACCAGCCGCGTACATTCACCTTCAGCCGCACCATATCCGGCGTCACGCCATCATTGGCCGCTGCAAAGGCATTGCGAAACTGCCCGGCGGTCAGCGGCTTGCGCGACAGCCGGTCCATATCCGGAAAGCGCACCGCATCGAACATGATCCGCGACACCCGGAAATAGGTTTCCGGTCGCTCGGTCATGCACGTCCCGTGCTTCGCCCATTCGTGCGCCATCATTTTCATGCTCGGCATCATGCAGAAATTGCGCCTCACCACCGCAGCTGGCAGCGGCCTGGTCGGGGCGCACCATTGCGGATAAGCGGGACCGCGTGTTTCCGGCCACAGGCCATGGAGAATGAAGGCAAAACTGCCATCATCGCCGCTGCACTGGGTCCTGTCGCGCGGGCTGTCCTTGCGGGTGCGGCAAAATTCGGGAGACCAGCTGAGCGCCATCGTATAGGCGGTCACGGGTTTGATGCGGCGGGGTTCGGAAGTGGGTTTGCGCTCGGCGGGGGCGCTGAGGCTGGATGGCGCGCGGCATTGGTAGGATTGGGCTTGGGCAGGCGTGGCAACCAGCGCCAACAATAGGATTAAAGCCACCCGTCGCCCCAGCGAAGGCTGGGGCCCAACCCAAACGTAACGTATTTCAGCCCATTGGACTGGATCCCAGCTTTCGCTGGGATGACGATTTTCAAACCTGCGCAAAATCCAGACCAATATCCGCAGCCGGTGCCGATTGTGTCAAACGCCCCACCGAAATAAAGTCCACCCCGGTCTCCGCCTTGTCGCGGATCGTCTCCAGCGTCACGCCGCCGCTCGCCTCGGTCGCCACGCGCCCGCCGATCAATGTCACCGCCCCGCGCAGGGTCGCCGGTTCCATATTGTCGAGCAGCAGATGCGTTGCCCCCGCCGCCAAAGCCGGTTCGATCTGGTCGACCCGGTCAACTTCGCAGATAATCTGTTCGACGCCCGCGTCCCGCGCGCGCCGGACCGCTTCGCCGACCGAACCGGCGACCGCGACATGATTATCCTTGATCATCGCCGCGTCCCACAGGCCCATGCGGTGATTCTGCGCCCCGCCCATCCGCGTCGCATATTTCTCCAGCACCCGCAGCCCCGGTATCGTCTTGCGCGTGTCGAGCAGAACGCAGCCAGTACCATTGATCCGCTGCACATAGTCATGGGTCATGGTCGCGATACCGGTCAGATGCTGCACTGTATTGAGCGCGCTGCGCTCGGCTGTCAGCATCGCGCGCCCCTTGCCCTTCAGCCGCATGATATCGGTGCCCGCCGCGACCGCCTCGCCTTCGGCAA
>NZ_JBALTF010000036.1:0-27253 GCF_036964675.1 Parasphingorhabdus sp.
TCGTGATGATCGGCGAAATACGTGACCGGGAAACAGCAGAAATTGCGGTGCAGGCCAGCCTCACCGGCCATCTGGTGCTCTCGACGGTGCACACCAATGATGCGGTCGGCGCGATCACCCGGATGCGCGACATGAAGGTGGAACCGTTTCTGCTGGCCTCGACCTTGCGCGCGGTGATTGCCCAGCGTCTGGTCAGAAAACTCTGCGAACATTGCCGCACGCCGATTCAGGCCGATGGCTCGCTGGCTTCGTTGCTCGGCTTTGACAATGGCACGGTGGTTTACCGCGAGACCGGTTGCGACCATTGCAGCCAGACCGGCTTTCAGGGCCGGATCGGCGTGTTCGAGGCGATCCGTATCGACGATACATTGCGCAAGCTGATCAATGATGGCGGCGACGAAGCCGCGATCACCGCCCATGCGTTCCGCAACCAGCCCCATCTGGGTGTCGCGGCGAGAGCGCTTGTCCGCGAAGGGTTGACCACACCCGAAGAAGCCATCCGCATATCCCGGCGCGAAAGCGAAGCGGTCGATGCCTGAATATGCCTATATAGCGATCGACCCCAAGGGTCGGGAGAAGACCGGTCGGCTGGCTGCGGCCAGCGATGATGCAGCGCGGGCGAAGCTGACCGAGCGGAATTTCTATATCGTCAGCATGGCAGCGGCGCAGGGCAAGCAAAGCAAACAGGGTAAGCAGGGCAAAGAATCTGCCGGTTTGTTCGGTCCGAAAAAGCTGACTTCGAAAGAGCTCACCCTGTTCACCCGGCAATTATCCTCGCTGGCCCAGGTCAGTCCACTCGAGGAAGCGCTGCGGCTGATCGGCAACCAGAACGAGAAACCGCATGTGCAGCAGCGGATCGCAACCGTCCATGGCGGGGTGATCGAGGGGCAGCGCCTGTCGGAGGCGATGCGCCGCGAGCCGAAAAGCTTTCCGCCGCTCTATCGGGCGATGATTGCCGCCGGGGAAAGCTCCGGCACTTTGCCCGACATCACCGAACGGCTGGCCGATCTGCTCGAGCGTCAGGCGGAATTGCGCGGCAAGCTGATCGGCACATTGGCCTATCCGATCGTGCTCGCTCTGGTCTCGATCATCGTGGTCGCGCTGCTGATGATCGCGGTGGTGCCCAAAGTGGTCGAGCAATTTGATGATGTGAACCAGCAACTGCCGATGGTCACTCGCATTGTCATCGGTATTTCCAGCTTTCTCGCCGACTGGTGGTGGGCGATTGCGATAATGATCGGACTGGCGCTGCTGATTGGCTGGCGCGCGCTGCAGGAGCCAAAACTCAAATATCGCTTTGACGCTTTCCTGCTGCGGCTGCCGTTCTTCGGGCGGTTGCTGCGCGATTTGCACGCGGCGCGTCTGGCGCGGACCCTGTCGACCATGGTCGCCAGCCGCCTGCCGATTATCGAGGGGCTCCGGCTGACCACCAATACCATCCACAACAGCGTATTGCGCAAGGCTTCGGAAGATATGGTGGAAGCGATTCGCGGTGGCGGAAGCCTGTCCACTGCGCTCAAAAATACCGGAGTTTTTCCGCCGATGCTGATCTATATGACTTCCAGCGGCGAAGCATCGGGACAGCTGGATGACATGCTGGCGCGGGCTGCGGGCTATCTGGAACGGGAATTTGACAATTTCAGTTCTACGGCCTTGTCCTTGCTCGAACCAATCATCATTGTAGCGCTTGGCGGTCTGGTCGCGGTGGTGATATTGGCAATATTATTGCCGATCTTGCAGCTACAGAATCTTGCCGGTCTATAGGGACGGAATGAAGGAATGAATATGACGACAGACATTGAAAATCCTGACGAGGCTTTGGCCCCGGAAGCGAAGCCGCAGCAAAAGCGCAATGGCTTCACTCTGGTCGAGCTGATGGTGGTGATTTTCATTCTCGGCCTGTTGACGACGATTGTGGTGATCAACGTGCTGCCCAGTCAGGATCGGGCGATGGTCCAGAAGGCGCGGGCGGATATTGCAACGCTCGGTCAGGCGCTGGAAATGTACCGGCTCGACAATCTCGCCTATCCCGGTTCGTCCGACGGATTGCAGGCCTTGATTGCGCCGCCGGCATCGCTGGCGACGACCGCACGCTATCGCCAGGGCGGCTATATCAAGAAGCTGCCCGACGATCCGTGGGGGCGACCTTATCAATATGACAATCCCGGCCGTCAGGGCCCCGGTTTTGATCTCTATTCGCTGGGTGCCGATGGCGCGCCGGGCGGCGATGATGACAATGCCGATATTTACGCCGAATAAGACCAGCAGCGCGTGAACCATAATCTTCTTCTGATTGCCTTCCCGACCACGGATGACGAGCCGCTCTTTTGGTGGCACGTCAAGGATGGCGCGGTACAGGCTTGGGGTTGTGATCCGGATCCGCTTATCGCTTCTCAGGCCTATGTGCCGGATGCGGCGCAAGGCGATGTTCGCGTGGTCGCGCTGGTGCCGTCGCATCTGACCAGCATCATGGGCCACGAGGCGATCAGCGGCGCCAATGAAAGTCAGGCGCTTGCCGCTGCGACCATGGCGGCAAAAGCGCAGAGTCTGGAAAGCGAGAAGGTCCATATCATCTCTGCCATTGATGGCGCGGGCGGGGTGGTCACGGCATCGGTCGGACGGGATATATTGTCATCCGGCCTAGTCCACCTGCAGGCGCTGAATATTGATCCCGATGCGATCATTCCATCGGGCTGGTTGATGCCGGTTGCCGGTGACGGCGCGGTTTCTGCGGATTTCGGTTTCGACCAGGTTGTGCGTGCGGATAATATCATCGCGATCGATGATCCTGTTTTCCGCGATCTTCTGTTTCCCGACCTGACCGTCAAGCCGATTACCGGCGATGATTTTGACGCCATGCTGGTCGGTGCTGCAGAAAAGCGCGATCTGAACTTTCGCAGCGGACCGTTTGCGAAAAAGACGCAGCGCGCGATGGACGCAAAGCAAAAGCGCCGGCTCGGCTGGATCGCGGTTGCGCTGGTGATTGTCTCGCTTGCCATTCCTTTGGTGCAGCTGGCCCAATATCATTGGGCGGCCAGTGCAGCGGATGAGGCGGCTTTGGCCGATGCGGCTGCCGTCGTCGGTGAGCAGGATAATCCCGACGCAGCCGAACGGGCACTGGACCAGCGGTTGATCGCCGAAAACCGCGGCAATATCATGTTCCCGGTTCCGGCTTCGGCGCTCTTTTCTGCCCTGCAACAGGTTCCGAACGTGTCGATCACCCGGATGGCTTATGGCGAAAATGGCATAATCTCGGCGACATTGTCGGCGGTCCGGAACGAGGATATCAATCCTGTCCTGCTGGCGATACAGGAAGCGGGCTTCCTCATCACGGCAACTCCGCGCACCGATGCCACGGGTTCGGCGCAGGCCGACATTACGGTGAGGGCACCATGATCGACAATGCAAGAAACTGGTTTGTCGGTCTCAGCCAAAGGGAAAAGATAATGGTCGGTATCGCCGGCCTGCTTTTGGCGGGACTGGTCGGCTACTATGGCATCGCGCGGCCGATGTTCGGCGCGATGACAGCTGCCGAAGAACGCTATGTCGGTGCGGTCGAGCGGCAGGTGCGGATCGATGCCAAGGTTGCAGCGCTCCAGCAGCCGGTGGATGGACAGGTGGCCAAGTTCAGCGGCGCGATCGACGCCTTTGTCGGCCAAAGCGCGGGTGAAACCGGGATCGCTGTGGCTTCTGTCACGCCGCAGTCTGACAGCCGGGTCAATATGGTGGTGGAATCGGCCAAGCCGACAGCGCTATTTGGCTGGCTGGCGCGGATTGAACGGGAGGGAATCGCTGTCGAATCGCTCAGCATCAACCCTGCTGGTAACGGAACAATATCGGCAAATTTGACCTTGCGGTCACATTAGCGGAACGACCCGCACCCTGTCACTCGGCGGGTTCGACATGATGCTGCTTGGTTGCAGGGAACATCACACCGCCATCGTCGGCTGACATGACTTCCGGTTCGGCCAGATCGGCTCTTGCGATTTTCGCTTCTTTCTGGACCCATTCGCCATTTGCATTGCGGATATAAGCGGGTGCCCGCTGGACGTTCCAGACCAGACCCATTTTTTCCCATGCATAGATGATCTGACCGTTCAGATCGAATTCCCACCAGGCAATTTTCGACGACGCGGCGCGCGGGTGCTGGTGATGGTTATTGTGCCATCCGTCACCAAAGGTCATCCATGCCATGAACCAGTTGTTGCGCGAGCCGTCCTTGGTCTTGAACCGCTGCGAGCCAAAGACATGGCCGATGCTGTTCACGCCCATGACGAAATTCAGGAAGAAGAAGTTGCGAAAAAAGCCGCCGATCAGGATGGTGCCGATGATATATTCCGGGCCTCCGAGGGCCAGCGCCCAGAGCGCTGGAAACACGATGCTGGAGAAAATGGCGATCGACCAGCGATGCTTGTGGCACCACAAGACCTGCGGATCGTCGATCAGGCCCTTGCCGTACACATTCATGTCCGATGTCGTATTGTCGAACAGCCAGCCGAAATGGGCGATACCAAGCCCTTTCCATTTCGACATTTTCTTGCCGTGGCCGTCGACATAGGGGCTGTGCACATCGCCGACATCATCGGAAAAAGCATGATGGCGACGATGGTCGGCCGCCCATTTCAGCACCGAAGCCTGACAGGCCATTTGCGCCATGATGCCAATTGCGAGGCGCATTATTGGTCCCGCTTCAAAGGCGCGGTGGGTGAAATAGCGATGATAGCCGATGCCCACGCCCATGTTGATCAGTGCAAAACCGAACAAGAAGGCAGACCATTCTACCCAGCCGGTGGAATGGAAGATGGTCCAATAAAGCGCACCGAGCGAGCCCAGCACCATCGAAGAAAGCAATATGCCATATTCAATGCGCTTCGCCCGCGCAGCCGGTCCGCCAATGATGACGCCATGCTGTGGATGCTTTTCCGACGGTGTATATTCATCGGGTTGAATGTCGCTAAATGCGGTTGCCATCGACCTAAATCCTAGAAAACTAACTCGGAACGCTAGGATATAGGCTATTTACGATGATTACAATTCTGTTAACCATTGGCACGCGCTTGCGGGGGAAAGCCGTCCGTTTTTGTCAAACTTGTTATGCCGTTTCGGCAGTTTGATGCGAATCCTGTGCATTTTTCCGCGTCGCAGCGATTCTTCAGTCACGGGGCAGCGGGGCGAGCATTTTCGCCGACATTGCCGATATGACGATCTCTCCGACATATGCGAAGCGCTGCAGCAGTGGCAGAAATGGCCGCGTTATTATGGCGTTGGACGGTTCACTATCGGCCAATAAACTTCATTGCGGGCTAGTCGTCGCTGAGCCGTTCGCGCGCGCTGCGGCTTGTTCTTGGCGAATAGCGGGGGCGTTCTGGACGCGTTGGTCGGGCGGTGTCAGCGGGTGGGGCTGCCGGTTGTGGTCGGGCTTGCGGCTGTTCGATGGCTTGGGTCGGCCGGCGGTCTGTCCGTGCTGTCCGGTCCCCGCGATCGCGAGCCGGGACGGCCTGAACAGGACTGTCGGGGCGTGCGGCCCTTGTCGCCGGGCGATTGGCGCGGTCGTAGCGGGTGCCGCTATTGTCGCGGACATTGTCATCATTGCGATAGTTGCCGCGCCTCTGGTCCCTTGTGCCGTCGCCGCGCCTGTAGCGTTGGTCGCGGCGCTCTGCCCGCGGTTCCCGGTTCGCGTTGCGCTCTCTGGCATATTGTCCGCCGAATGTGGCGCGCTGTCTGGCCCAATGGCGGCGGTCATTGTCGCGCATCGCATGGCGCCGACCGCCACGGTCGAAGATATAGATGCCATAGCCAGGATAATAATATTGATCATACCAGCCGCCGCCATAGCCGATATTGGCGAAGCCATAGCCATAGTCGCAGGCATAATAGTCGTCGAACGGCGCATAGGGATCGCAGTTATAACCGCTATTGTTGACATAGCCGTCGCCATAATAGCCTGTGCCACCATACATGCAGCCGCCGAGGCTCAACAAGACACCAGCGGCGACAGCAGACTTCAATAGCCGGGGCATCGTATAAATGGTCATGATCATTGCCTCAAATCGGCCCCGGCGGTGCCAGCCATGAAGGTCAGCCAGAAAGGGTCGTGTTTCGTTTTCTGTTGCACTTATCGCTAAGGCGTTGCGATTGAATAGCGTATGAATGGAGTGGCTTGCTGACATTAATGAAAGTAGCTATCAAGCGATTCAAACCTTAGTTCAGGAGCGCTCCCGTGGCCACAGTTGCAGCAAAACCGCATGGATATCCCTTTCAGGAATCAGCCAATCCGCATTGGGTGAAACGGCCGACCAAGGAACAGCTGGCACATATTCCGGGTGAGGAAGGTCTGCCGTTCCTCGGCTGTACGCTCGAGCTGCTGAAAGATCCGGGTGCCTTTGGACGCAGGATGTTCGAGCAATATGGATCGGTCTACCGGGCCTTCAGTTTCGGCGGATGGTCGGTCAACATGCTCGGTGCCGATGCCACCGAAATGGTGTTGTTCAATAAGGACAAGATCTTCTCGAGCGAACAGGGTTGGGGTCCGATCCTCAACAATCTTTTTCCGCGCGGCCTGATGTTGATGGATTTCGAACGCCATCGGGCGGATCGCAAGGCGCTGTCGGTGGCTTTCAAACCCGGACCGATGAAGCATCACTGTGAGGTGCTGGGCGAAGGGATATTGGAGCGGGTTGCCGATTGGGGCGGGACTGAATTCAATTTTTACCCGGCGATCAAATCCTTGTCGCTCGATACCGCTGCCAGCGCGATTCTTGGGATTCCCTGGGGGCCGGAAGCGGACAAGATCAACAAGGCCTTTGTCGATGAAGTTCAGGCTTCGGTTGGTGTGGCGCGCAAGCCGATTCCCTTTACCAAAATGTGGAAGGGCGTGAAGGCCCGCGAATATCTGCTCGAATATTTCACCCCGCAGGTGAAGGAACGTCGCGCCAAGGGCGGCGAGGATATTTTTACCCAAATTTGTCTGGCCACTCATGAAAATGGCGAACTGCTGACCGAAAGCGAAGTCGTCGATCACATGAATTTCCTGATGATGGCAGCGCATGACACGATTACCTCGTCGGCGACCAGCCTGATCTATCTGCTCGCCAAGCATCCCGAGTGGCAATACAGGCTGCGCGAGGAATGTTTGTCGGTTGCACCTGCGGGAACCGCGCTGACGATGGAACAATTGGGCAAGCTTGAACTGACCGAAATGGCGTTCAAGGAAGCGTTGCGGCTGATCCCGCCGGTTCCGTCGATGCCGCGCCGGGCGATCAAGGAATTTACCTTCCGCAATTACACCATTCCGGCGGGCACCACGGTCGGGATCAGTCCCAGCTTTGTCCACAAGATGGAAAAGCACTGGCCCAACCCCGACAAGTTCGATCCCTTGCGCTTCACGCCGGAAAACAGCGTCGGCCGTCACAAATATGCCTGGGTGCCTTTTGGCGGCGGCGCGCATATGTGTCTCGGGCTGCATTTTGCCTATATGCAGATCAAGATTTTGATGCACGCGATGCTGACCACCAACCGCGTCCTTCTGCAGGGCGGACCGGATTACGAGCCCAAGTGGCAGGTCTTTCCGATCCCGCAACCCAAGGACGGACTGCCGGTGCGGCTCGAGCGGCTCTAGTCGCCCTGTTCGCGCTGCTGGCCGGTCAGGATTGTTCCGGCCGACGCAAAAATTGACAGTCCCATGTTCGCGTGGCAGTCTTCAGGCTTGTCGGGGGGTAATCATGGGGCGGTTTCAATCAAAACGTAAATCATCCATCCGGCTGCTTCGCGCGGCAGCGGCATTGTTGCTGGCGGGGCTGGTGACGCAAGGATGCAGCGCGGAACCCGAGGCGGCGAACGAAGAAACAGCCGCCCTATTGCCCACACAGAATATCACCGCAGCGAGCTTTGGCTGTATCAGCGATCTGACCGCGGTCGACCGCTTTTTTGTCGGCAATCTCAATGGTGACCTCGATGCGACCGTCGCAGTGGCGAGCGCAGCGGAAGGCGGTGTCTATCCGGCGGGTTCGGTGGTGCAGCTGGTCCCGACCGAAGTGATGGTGAAGCGCGAAGCGGGTTTCAATCCGGTCACCAGGGACTGGGAATATTTTGATCTTGATGTCTCGGCGGCGGGAACAAAAATCCTGACTCGCGGGGCCGAAGAAGTGGTCAACCGGTTCGGCAACAGCTGTCAGGATTGCCACGTCAAGGCGGCGCCGCAGTTCGACCTGATCTGCAAGACCGACCATGGCTGTGACCCGATTCCGATCAACGATGTGATGATCCGCGCGCTGCAGAAGACCGATCCGCGCTGCGAAGCGCAGGCATTGACCAGCGAAGAAGCGGAGGGTCTGCAACAGCTGCAGGCGGCTTTGGGGGTTTAGAAATTATTTAGTGATTATTTTCGTCAGACTTGAGCTTGTTGAAACACGCCCGTCAACAGGCTCGCCACGAACAACATAGAGGAGAATATATATGGCCGCATTCCGCATCCTTTCCTTCCTGATTGGATTCATCCCGCTCTGGTTCGGGGTCAACGGCCTGCTATTCGGCGCGACGGAACATATGGGCGGGGACGCGTTCAGCAGCGCGATGGACAATCAATATCGCTATTTGTCCGGTGTCTATATCGGCGTCGCGTTGATGATTTTCTATAGCGCCGGCGATATAAGGAAACGGGCGATGCTGTTCCGTTTCGCGATGCTGTTCTTCTTCATCGGTGGCTGTGCCCGGGCTGTGTCCTATCTCACCGTTGGGCCGCCGCCGACCGAGCAATTTGCCGCAATGTTCGTCGAATTTCTGTCGCCGCTATTGCTGCTCTGGCAGGCGAAAGTGCTGCGCTATTGAGCTAAATATTCCGGGAACGGCCATTCCGTTCCCGTGAAATTCATTTCGCCAGCATGTCCTTCAGATAGCCGCCGGTGAAACTGGCTTTCACCTGAGCAACCTCTTCCGGCGTGCCTTGCGCGACAATCTCGCCGCCGCGCACGCCGCCTTCCGGGCCGAGGTCGATGATATGGTCGGCGGTCTTGATGACGTCGAGATTATGCTCGATCACGATCACGCTATTGCCCTGCTCGACCAGCTGGTGGAGCACTTGTAGCAGCTTGCGGACATCCTCGAAATGCAGCCCGGTGGTGGGTTCATCGAGAATATAGAGCGTCTGTCCGGTCGAGCGTTTGGACAGTTCCTTGGCCAGCTTGACCCGCTGCGCTTCGCCGCCGGACAGGGTGGTCGCCTGTTGGCCGACCTTCACATAGCCGAGGCCGACTTCATAGAGCATCGCCATCTTGTCGCGGATTGGTGGCACCGCCTTGAAAAAGCTGACCGCATCCTCGACTGTCATGTCAAGAATATCGGCGATCGACTTGCCCTTGAACTTCACCTCGAGCGTTTCGCGATTATAGCGTTTGCCGTGGCATTCCTCGCAGGTGACATAAACGTCGGGCAGGAAGTGCATCTCGATCTTGATCAGCCCGTCGCCGCGGCATACTTCGCAGCGGCCGCCCTTGACGTTGAAGCTGAACCGGCCGGGTTTATAGCCGCGCACCAGCGCTTCGGGGAGGCCGGCAAACCAGTCGCGGATATTGGTGAAGGCGCCGGTATAGGTGGCCGGGTTTGAACGCGGGGTGCGGCCAATCGGTGACTGGTCGATATCGATGATCTTGTCGCAATATTGCAGTCCGGTGATCTTGTCATGCTTGCCGGCAATCACCCGCGCGCCATTGAGTGTTCGCGCCGCCGCTGCGTAGAGCGTGTCGATGGTCAGCGAGCTTTTGCCCGAGCCACTGAGGCCGGTGACGCAGGTGAAGGTGCCGAGCGGGAAGGATGCGGTGACATTTTGCAGATTGTTGGCGGTGGCACCATGCACGATCAGCTTCTTGCCATTGCCCTTGCGCCTTTTGGTCGGCACTTCGATCTTCCGGGTGCCGTTGAGATAGGCAGCGGTCAGCGATCTTTTCGATTTCAATATCTGCTTGAGCGTGCCTTCGGCAACGACCTCGCCGCCATGGACACCAGCGCCCGGTCCCATGTCGACCACCCAGTCTGCGGTGCGGATCGCATCTTCGTCATGTTCGACGACGATCACGGTGTTGCCAAGATCGCGCAGCCGTTTGAGCGTGGTCAGCAAGCGGTCATTGTCGCGCTGGTGCAGGCCGATACTGGGTTCGTCGAGGACATAGAGCACGCCGCTCAGGCCCGAGCCGATCTGGCTGGCGAGACGGATGCGCTGGCTCTCGCCGCCCGAAAGCGTGCCGCTGGTCCGGTCGAGATTGAGATAGTCGAGGCCAACATTGTTGAGGAACCCGAGCCGTGCGATAATTTCCTTGAGGATCGGTTCGGCAATCTGGCTCTGCGTCTTGTCCAGTTTTGCGCCCAATGCTTCGAAAAATTCCAGCGCATCGCCGACGCTGCGCCGGGTGGAAATACTGATATCCTCGCCGGCGATCTTGACCGCCAGCGCTTCCGGCTTGAGCCGCGCACCGTGACAGGTTTCGCAGGGAGCAGCGGCCTGAAACTTGGCCAGCTCTTCCTGCATCCAGGCGCTTTCGGTCTGCAACATGCGGCGCTTGAGATTGCCGACGACGCCCTCGAAAGCTTTCTTTACCTCATAGGATTTACGCCCGTCCTGGAACCGCAGGGTTATCGGCAGGCCCTGGGTGCCGTTGAGGATGACATCCTGATGATGCTCGCTCAGTTCGTTCCACGGGGTTTCCAGATCAAATTCGAAATGCCGGGCGATACTGCCCAATACCTGCATATAATAAGGCGAGGGCGGATTTGATTTTGCCCAGGGCACGATCGCGCCCTTCTTGATGCTCAGCTCCGGATTGGGCACGATCAGCTGCGTGTCGAAATGGAGTTTCTCGCCGAGACCGTCGCAGGACGGGCAAGCGCCTTGCGGGGCGTTGAACGAGAATAGCCGCGGGGCGATTTCCTCGATGGTGAAGCCACTGACCGGGCAGGCGAAGCGTTCGGAAAAGACAATCCGGTTCGGTGGCAGGCCGGTGCCCTTCATCTTGCCTTGCGGGGTGTCCGGATTTTTTCCGTTTGCCTCGAGCGACGTCGAGAGGCGTGTCTCGACTTCGCTCGACACGAACGGTGTTTGTGTTTCGGCGACGCCCGGTCCTTCGACAGGCTCAGGACGAACGGATTTTTTTGTCGAACTGGCGTCTTCACTCTCCGTTCGTGCTGAGCCTGTCGAAGTACGATTGGCGAGCGCCAGAGCCTCCTCGACCGTGCCATCGGCGAGGTCAACAAAAGCCAGCCCGTCGGCCAGCCGCAGCGCGGTTTCGAAACTGTCGGCGAGCCGCTGCTCCATGCCTTCGCGCACCACCAGACGGTCGACGACCACCTCGATGTCATGCTTGACCTTCTTGTCGAGCTTGGGCGTTTCCTCGATATCGTAAAATTCGCCATCGACCCGGACGCGGGTGAAACCGGCGCTCTGCCACTCGAGCAATTCCTTGCGATATTCACCCTTGCGCCCGCGCACCACCGGGGCGAGCAGGAAGAAGCGGGTTTTCTCGGGCAAGGTCATCACCCGGTCGACCATCTGTGACACGGTCTGCGCGGTGATCGGCAGGCCGGTCGCGGGCGAATAAGGCACCCCGGCGCGCGCCCAGAGCAGGCGCATATAGTCATAAATCTCGGTCACCGTCGCGACGGTCGAGCGCGGGTTGCGGCTGGTGGTCTTCTGCTCGATCGAGATCGCCGGCGACAGGCCCTCGATATGCTCGACATCAGGCTTCTGCATCATCTCCAGAAATTGCCGGGCATAGGCGCTAAGCGATTCGACATAGCGCCGCTGCCCTTCGGCATAGATGGTGTCAAAGGCGAGCGAGGATTTGCCGGAGCCGGACAGGCCGGTGATGACGATCAGCTTCTCGCGCGGTAGCTCGATATCGACGCCCTTGAGATTATGCTCGCGGGCGCCTTTTACTTTAATGTGGGTTAAACTCATGCGCGTGCTTTGCCGAAGATGCCGGAGAGAGTCCAGCGGGTCGAAAGGACAGGGTGGTCTGCGCTATATGTTCGATGTTTGTTCTTTTTACAAGTCCGGAATCGTCAATGCCTCGGAAAACGGAAAATAGTGACAGATTATTTTGCTATTTTGCTATTTGTTGCGACCGATTGTTTTAAAAACCGCCCGATACCGGTCAAAAAAACCAACCATCTCCGGCGACCGCTTGCTCTTCATGTCGCAGAAGAATTTGCGGTTCCATCCCTTCGCAGTGCCTAAGTGGATCATTGCATAGACATAGGCGAGTAACCCGGCGGAGAAGGCGAAGGCTGCGCCGATGCCCGCCGCCGCCCACATGACCGCCGCGAGCAACGGGTAGGCCAGCACCGGAAAACTGATCGCCTTGCGATAGTTGAAGATCGCCTTGCTCTCTCTGGTCGGCAGACCGAATTTCCCGACCAGCGTCGAGGTGAAGGGCAGGCGGTTGTGGATTATGGCTGCCGGTATCTTGACCCACCAGGGGACGGGCGCGAGCAATATCGTGCCGAGCGCGAGCAGTTCGAAAAACGGGTAGCGGATCACCAGCAGCGCCAGCACCTTATAGTCATGATATTGTTTCGCGGTATGGGCGATCAGATCTCCGACGCCTTCCACTGCGTAACGGCCTTTTTCGCGGAAGCGGAAGACATTGTTGGGGAACATATAATATTTCATTAGCCCCTTGATGCCGGGCGTATCGCTGCGCTTCGGCCGGATGCCGAGTAGTTTCGCGACCTCGTCGGTAAAGGTGCCATACCAGACCAGATGGTCGGTCTTTTTCTCGGGCCGGTTGGCATAATAGGTCGCATTATAGTCGCTGATCCGCTGGTCGATATTGGTGTTGATACTGTCGCGAAATTCCGGTTCTGCGATCATCCGGTGGACCAGCAGGCATTGCATCTCGCTGATATTGTTGAGCCCGCCGGTGAACGGGCGGGTGAAACCGATGGTGTAGATATTGTCGAGTCTGGGTGAAATCACGCCCATGAACTGCTCGCGGGTTTTATAGGCGAACGCGGCGGGTTCGTCCCCACCACTGCCGCCGCCATGCACGCGGATTTCGGGAATCGCCGGTTCTTCCTGGTCGCCGTCGATGATCATATCGAAGGCCGCGCTTTCGCCATCTTCGCTGATCAGCTTCGCCTCATGATCGATTGAGGCCGCGGTCTTGTCCCACAATTTTACATGGCCGTGCTCGAGGAAGAAGGGCAGGTCATTGATCAGATAGCCGTCGCGGATCTTCTGCTCCAGCGTCTCCTCGCAATAGAGTTTGTAGACATCGATCGGCCAATATTTGATTGCGATATGGCCATTTTCGACCGGCGCCTTGGCCTTGAAAAAGCTGCGGATATCCTTGTGCGGCCGGATGCTTTTGGGATGGCGCACGCCGAGGCTGTTGCGATCAAATAGCCGAGCAAAGCGATGATGGATCAGGCCGTGGATATAGCCGCCGTCGATAAAGGCGCGGTAGCTCCATTTGCTGATTTCGGAGAAATTGTGACATTCCAGCTGGTCGAGCGGCACGAAGCGCGGGCCGTCGTCGAACGGCGAAAAGGTCGCGAACATCTTGTCGAGCATGATGAAACCGTTGGTGACCAGATGCACTTTCGCGCCATAAGCGACCAGCTTGGCGATCAGCAGATTGGCGCTGTCGCCGGTGGAGGTAATCGCCACGCTCTTGCCGGCGAAACTTGCGTCGATGGTGAGTTGCTTCAAATTGGCGTTCATTTTCCGCCGGAAAGCGGTGGCGACCACGACATGCCGGGCGCGAAATTGCTCGCCATTCTCGAGATGGACGATGCTGTGATCGGGGTGATTGTCGATACTGCCGACGCGTCCGTGGTGGATGCGGTCGGCATAGCGCGCCGCATATTTCTTGTGGACCGCGTAAAATTCGCGAGCGGTTGGAAAATTGTCCTGGAAACCCTCGCCTTGCTCTTTCAGCATCTCGACCAGCTCGAACGAATAGATACTGCTCTGTAACGAGCTTACCAGATCGAAATCCAGCGCATCGGCGGCTTCTAGCTGCTGCCAGATCGGGGTCATTTCCGACACCATCAGCCAGCTGATGCCGCTGGCGTCCAGTTCGCGAATCAGTGGCATGGTGGAAAAACCGCCGCCGACGATCAGAACATCAATTTCATGCGCTTCCACCATTGTCGCTCCCTGTTGCGATCCGCCGCTCCTGCCTTTGGTAACCGGTCGCGGCAGCAAAACCAACGGTCTTTTGGCGGCATGTGTGACCGGCGTTCAGGCGGGCTTCCGGGCAGGTGCACAGAATGCAACGGACTTGCCTTTTCATCGACGGTCAATTGCCGTTGGTCGAAGGAAATCCGGAGCGGCCCGCCGATATGCTATCCAGTCGGCAGCTGGGTGAAGATCCTGAATAGCATATGGCTATCGGGTCGCATCGAAGCTCGAACATGGGGGATGGTGTCAGGATGCGGATATGCAAAATGCTCGACCGGGATATATTGCCTACCGCATGGGCAAGCTCCGATTCCCGGGAAAGCAGGTCTCGCGCCCGCCCCCTATTGGGCGCGGCCATTGCAACGCTGCTGGTGCCATCCCCTTTGCTTGCCCCCGCTCAGGCGCAACCGGTGGCGAGCCCCGTCGCCCAGCCCGCTCCGGCCTGTGCCACCGACGATCACCGGGCTTTTGATTTCTGGACCGGCGTCTGGGACGTGACTGCGGCCGGGCAGGATCAGCCCAGCGCAGTGAACCGCATATCGCGCGAACATGCCGGTTGCGTCCTCCGCGAGGATTATAGCACCAAAGGCGGTTATACCGGCATGAGCATGAGCTTTTATGATGCCGCTCGGAACAAATGGCACCAGACCTGGATGGGCGCGGACGGTTCGGCTCTGTTCATCGAGGGCGGGCTGAACGAGCGGGGCGAGATGGTGCTCAGCAACCGCAACACGCCTTATTATCAGGAAGGCATGGCGATCAACCGGATCACCTGGACACCCCGGGCGGACGGCAGCGTGCGACAGCATTGGCAGACGTCATCCGATGATGGCGCAAGCTGGTCGACCATATTTGACGGGCTTTATGTCAGGCAGGCGACCGACTGACCGGACAGCACGCCGCCTGACGATCGCGACGATGTCTGTTGAAACTTTGTCTCGATGGCGATAGAACGACAGGCGGGGGTCCTCAGTGAAAGGACTGGATATGTTGCAACGAAAAATATTCTTCATCAGTGCGCTATGGGCAGGCTTGTTTTTCAATGGCACCGCGATGGCGCAAGAAACCAACGCGGACTGTGACGGGGCCAAACAATATCTGGCTGAGCAATATAGCCGGTCTGATCCTGAAAATAATGAAAAATATTACAAAATCTGGTCGAGTGCGCAATGTGTGAACTACCGGAAAAAAGCCGAATTATCGGTTGATTCAGCCATAGCAGAAAATGAACAGCTTATCAGAAGTCTGAGCCAGGATTATGACGCGCAATTGGCAAAAATTCCAGCAATCTGCCAACCGATTGTCGACAAACGGTGGTCCGAAGCTTCCGAGAAATTCAGATCAGAGCAAAAAAAGCCGGAACTTCTGACCTCGTGTATCCGCAACCAATCCCATGCGCTGCGCGCAGAATATTTGAATCGCCTGAACGAAGAGTCCGAAGCGCAATTTCTTGAAAAGCAGCGGCTGAACCTTGAGCAGATTGCCGCAGACAAAAAAGCTGATGCCGAGCGGAAGGCCGCCTATGAAATGAAAATGGAAGAATGGCGCGATGCCGTGAGGCGTTGCAAGGCCGGTGAAATCCAATATTGCTCGCCTGGCTATTGAGGCAATGAAGACCTGTATCGAGTCCGGCGGCTATTTTATTCGGCCATCAAATCCCTGACAAAGCCGATCAGACCGGTTTGCCGTGAACGCCGCATCCGTTCGGTGGCGAGAATCTGCTTCACCTTGGCAAAACAGGCGTCGAGATCGTCGTTGATCAGGACATAGTCATAGCCGTCCCAATGGCTGATCTCGCTGGCGGCACGCTGCATCCGGCTCTCGATAATCTCGGGTGCATCGGTGTTGCGGCTTTCCAGCCGGTTGCGCAATTCATCAAGCGAGGGCGGCAGGATGAAGACCCGCACGACATCCTGGCCGGCGCGCTGGTATAATTGCTGCGTGCCCTGCCAGTCGATATCGAACAGCACATCCTGTCCGTCTTCCAGGCTCTGATTCACCGGTATGGCTGGCGTGCCGTAACGGTTGCCGAATACCGTAGCATATTCAAGGAAGCTGTGATCGGCGACCATTTCTTCAAACTGGTCCCCGCTGACAAAATAATAATCTCTGCCATGTTCCTCGCCGGGACGTTTCGTGCGCGTGGTGACAGAGACCGACATGGCAATCTCCCGATCCGCTTTCAGCAACATATGCGCCAGCGTCGACTTGCCAGCGCCCGAGGGAGATGACAGCACGAACAGCAGACCCCTGCGGTTCAACTCGCGGTGATCATTGTCGATATTCTGGGAAGATATATTCTCGGCCATAGCGGCTATTGGCCGAGAAGGGCGCTCGGCGTCAAGATGCTTGTCGCGATGTTTTTCTATCAGGCTTGCTTGTAATCATGCTGATGACAGTCTGGCAAAATCCGGCTATCCCAAGATCATGATCCAGGGACGTGTCAGCACTATATTCTACGCGATCGGCATTACCATCATGGTTGGCTGGTTGTTTTACGTCGGCAAGGACATCATCCTGCCGATCGTGACCGCCGTGATATTGCTGCAGATTCTCTATGCCGCCAGCGCCACCGTCGCCCGTATTCCGGGACTGGGCCAAACGCCACTGTGGTTGCGCGCGACGCTTGCCCTGATCGGGGTATTGGCGCTGCTTTTTGCGATGACCCGGATGCTGGTGGCCAGTTTGCAGAATCTCGTGCCCTCGCTGCCGGTCTATCAGCGCAATCTGGAAAATCTGTTTGCGGCGTGGTTCCCCACCCCGGTGAATGATGGGATCGGCCGGCCGGAGATATCCGAACTCATGGCATCGCCGGCGGCGATATTTGACCGGGGCACGGAAGCGGTGGCCAAGGCGATCAGCGAATTTGCGACGCGATTTTTTACCGAGATCGATATCGCCGCGCTTGCCCAGTCGCTATTGTCGTCGCTGACCAGCTTTGGCGGATTTGTCTTCATCACCATATTATATGCCTCCTTCCTGCTCAGCGAGATCACCGGCTTTCCGGAAAAGGTGCGCCGGGCTTTTGGTTCGGACAGTGATTCCACCGACACGCTAAACATGATCACCCGGATCAACCATGATATTGGCAGCTATCTGGCGACCAAGACGCTGATCAATATCATTCTGGGCGTTATCTGCTGGATCATATTGCTGGTGTTGGGCGTGGAATATGCCGCGCTGTGGGCGATCATCATCGGCCTGCTCAACTATATCCCCTATATCGGCTCTTTTGTCGGTGTCGCTTTTCCGGCGCTATTTGCCGTGGCCCAGTTCGGCAATCTGACGATTCCGTTGATCGCCACAGGCCTGATGACGACGGCGCAGGTGATCATCGGCAATGTTATTGAACCAAAGATGCTGAGCAAGTCGGTCAATCTCAGTCCGATGGTGGTGCTGGTCTCGCTGGCGATCTGGAGCAGTCTGTGGGGCATTCCCGGCGCAATATTGGCGGTACCCTTCACGACCATATTGATGATCGTGCTGGCGCGCCGACCCGGTACAAGGCCGATTGCGGCGCTGCTCTCCAGCGATGGCAATATCTAGGTTCAGGGTCCTAGCCGGGGGTTAGCGGCGGTTTCATCAAAAAGGCGGCAATCATTCCGGCGACCAGCAAGCCGATCGCGATGGCAAAGGCGATATCATAGCTGCCGGTTGCCTCGAAAATATAGCCCGCCCCGGCTGGTGCCGCGGCAGCAAAAGGCAGCATGACCGGAGCCAGCACCGAATTTATGATCGGGAAAGCGCGTTCGCCGTAATAATTTCCCGTCACCACCGGCCCGAGTACGAGCAATCCGCCATAGCCTGCGCCAAATAACATGCCCATGGCCGAGAGCAGCAGGATACCATGGCCGAGCCAGAAGCCCGCCATGCCGAAGGCCATCAGGAAAATGAACCCGAATACCGCCCAGCGCAACTCGAACTGGTCGCCCAGCCAGCCGGCCGGAATGCGCGCCAGGCCGCTGCCCAATATCGCCAGCCCGAGGATGGAAGCGGCTTCCAAGCTGGAGAGTCCGTTGTCGGTGAGATGCAATATCCCGTGGTTGAGCAGGAAAAAGAAAGTGCCCAAATAGCCAAGCGTGATCAGCATGACGAGATAGAGTGTCGGCGTCCGGATGATCTGTGTCATTGTCCAGTCATGGTCGGTCCGATGGGTTTTGGGCCGCAAACCTCTGGCTAGCGGATCCCGTGCCGCCAGGCCCGGATCGACATTGTCGGGAAACTGACCGATATCCTGCGGCCGGTTGATGACAAATTGCGCGGCAATCAGGGCGATGATCACCATGGCAGCGGCAATCAGCCAGGCGGCGCGCCAGCTGTCGAACTGGTCCATCATGGTCGCCAATATCGGTTGCGCCAGGGCGCCACCCAAAGCGCCGCCAGTCATGACAATACCGATGGTGGTCGACCGTTTTATATTGAACCAGCTGATCATTGCGGTTTGCGAGCAGATCGGGCCGGTCAGGGCAAAGGACAGGCCCATGACGCCGCCCCAGATCATGATCCACTGCCAGATCTCGGTAACGACGGAAACCAGCAACAGCAGTCCGGAAAGCATGACCAGCAGCCCGATGGTGACCGTCCGGCGGACGCCATATCGACTGAGCAGAAAGCCGGTCAGCGGATAGGCCAGGCCGAGCATCATCAGGGCGATCGACTGCGCCAGCGACGCCGTGCCGCGGTTCCAGTCCATCGTCTCGACCATGACCGGGAAGACTACCGAATAAGCGAAATAGACAAAGCCGGAAGCAGCGAACTGGATGAAGAAGAACAGGCTGACATTGTTCCAGCCATAGAATTTACGAGGCGATAGCCCGGATCGTGCGGTGGTTGCCAACATGCTCTCCTTGGCCGCTCTATATGGGCGGCTTTTGAACAGCTTACAGCAATGTCAATTGCAATCAATATTGCAATTGGGGGGATTGAACCTGCTCAGCGAAATTTGGGCTGTGAGGAATTACCGGTGGATTGCGGAGAGGCTGGAAACAATGCCTTGAATGCAGAATCTGGTCCAAAGTTCGTCAAAGTTCGGGCCAAGGACGCGCTATTTTGCGTCATGTTGGATGGATTGTTGCGGATGTAGGAAATTTTGTTTCGAACGGTCGGGTGGCAAGGGGATGGCTATATCAACGCGATCTCAATTTAGTGTATTTAGTAAACTGTCGCGGTGATTCCCCGTCATCATCGACCGATATCGCGAAGCAACCATTTTCTATGGCTATGAAGGCGATTTTATCATCAACTCGATGGCCGATATTGTCTGGATGACGGTCAGTTTCTTTCTTGCCTCACGCCTGCCCTGGAAGGCGACGCTGGCGATTGCCGTGATTTTTGAGCTTTTTACCGGCTATATGATCCGCGACAATCTCGCGCTCAATATCCTGATGTTCACGGTTCCCATCGAAGCGGTGAAGGATTGGCAGGCGGCGGGCACCGGCTATTGGCTAACCGGGAAGACGTAAAACCGGTTCTGATGTGGTTTCGTCCTTTTCCGGAACCGGGCGGCCTTCTATCTCGATAACCGCTTCGGATGCGGGAAGCATCTCGGCTTCTTTCTTCTCATCATAGATTTTCTTCGCGATCAGGGCCCCGCCCACCAGCAGCGCGCCAGGGATCGACCGGGTGGCGATGCGGGCGGCGAGCATGCCGAGGCCGAAGTTGCGCAAGCCATGACCTTTGGTGTGCTTGCGGGCTTCGTATCCCACTGCGGTGGTGAATATATTTCTGATTATCGACATGTTGTTTTTGTTCCCGGATCAGCCATGTTTGCCGACCATATTCTCAGGTCTAACATGGGTATCGTAGGTTTCTGCGTCAACCAGCCCCAGTTCCAGCGCGGATGCGCGCAGGGTCTGGCCGGTTTTGTGGGCATATTTGGCAATCGCTGCGGCTTTGTCATAGCCGATCACTGGGGCAAGCGCAGTCACCAGCATCAGGCTGTTATCGACCAGTTCCTTGATCCGCGCTTCATTAGCCTCCAGACCTTCCACGCAACGTTCGGAAAAGCTCGACATGCCGATCGAGATGATCTCGATCGAGCGCAGCACATTGGCGCCGATCAGCGGCTTGAACACATTGAGTTCCAGATGGCCTTGGAGCCCGCCGACGGTCACCGCCTGATGGTTGCCGATGACTTGCGCAGCAACCATGGTCAGCATCTCGCACTGGGTCGGATTGACCTTGCCCGGCATGATCGAACTGCCCGGTTCATTGGCGGGCAGATCGAGCTCGCCGAGGCCGGAACGCGGTCCGGAGCCGAGCAGGCGGATATCATTGGCGATCTTGGTCAGCGACACCGCCAGCGTGTTGAGCGCGCCGGACAGTTCTACCATCGTGTCATGCGCGGCCAGTTCGGCGAATTTGTTCGGGGCGGAGGTGAATTTCAGGCCGGTGATCTTGGAGATTTCCTTGGCGATATTCTCACCGAAATTTTCCGGTGCATTTAGGCCGGTTCCGACGGCGGTGCCGCCTTGTGCCAGTTGCAGCAGCCGGGGCAGGACGGTCTCGACCCGGTCGCGCGCCGCCACCAGTTGCGCGGCATAGCCGGAAAATTCCTGTCCGAGGGTCAGCGGCGTGGCATCCTGCAAATGGGTGCGGCCTATCTTGACGATAGACTTCCACTGCTGGGCCTTTTCCGCCAGCGCATCGTGCAATTGTTCCAGAGCCGGAAACAGCTCGACTTCCAGCGCCCGTGCCGCCGCGACATGCATTGCGGTGGGGAAGCTGTCGTTGGACGATTGCCCGCGATTGACATGGTCGTTCGGATGGACCGGATATTTGCCGCCGCGAGTGCCATATATCGCCTCGTTGGCGACGCCGGCGATCACTTCATTGACGTTCATGTTCGACTGGGTGCCCGACCCGGTCTGCCAGATCGTGAGGGGAAACTGATTGTCATATTCGCCGGTGCGCACGGCATTGGCGGCTTTTTCGATGGCCGCTGCAATTTCCGGTTCCAGGCCATGGATGCCGTTGACCCGCGCCGCTGCCTGTTTGACGGCGGCCAGCGCGTGGATCAGCCGGATCGGCATGCGTTCCTGACGCGGAAAGGGGAAATTCTCGATACTGCGTTGTGTCTGGGCGCCCCAATAGGCATCGGCCGGCACTTCTATTTCGCCAAGGGAGTCGGTTTCGGTGCGGGTCCCGCTCACTTTTTCTTGCCGAAGTCCACCGTTACCACGTTGGAGCCGTCATCAACCGGTTCGACCGCTTCCGTCTCGCCATCATTTTCCGCCGGGTCGTGGCCGTTTATTTCGCCTTCGACCTCGTCGACCTGGAATTGCAGCGCAAAGTCCACCGCCGGATCGACAAAGGAGGTGATCGCCGCGAACGGGATATGCAGCATCGAGCTGATCTGGTTGAAGCTAAGGCCCACTTCGAACCGGTCTTTATCAACCTTCAGGTCCCAATAGCGATTCTGGATGACAATCGTCATCTCGTCCGGAAATCTTGCGATCAGATGATCGGGGATATCGACGCCGGGCGCGCGGGTCTTGAAAGTGATGTAGAAATGATGTTCGCCGGGCAGGCCGCCCTTGACGACTTCTCCCAGCACCCGGCCGACAACCGCGCGCAGGGCCTCCTGCACGATTTCGTCGTAAGGAATCAGGCTATCGGGGGCATCATCACTCATTTGCACTAGGTGGCGTGAAGCGGGCATCGGGTCAAGGGCGTAAAATGAATTTCGCATTGACCAAAGGCCGCGAAATTCTTGCCTGATTTGTTCAAGCCATTATAGGCCTGTTGCATGAGAACAGCGATAATCGAACGAAATACCAAGGAAACCGAGATTTTTGTCGAGTTGAACCTCGACGGAACCGGTCAATATGACGTGTCTACCGGCATCGGTTTTCTCGATCATATGATCGAACAATTTTCGCGTCACTCGCTGATTGATCTGAAATTGCGGATCAAGGGCGATCTTCACGTCGACCAGCATCATACCACCGAAGACAGCGCCATTGCGCTGGGTCAGGCGATCAACCAGGCGCTCGGCGACAAGGCCGGCATCGTGCGTTATGGCAGTGCCTATTCGCCGATGGATGAGACATTGAGCCGCGTCGCACTCGATATTTCCGGCCGGCCCTATTTTGTCTGGAATGCAGGATTCACGCAGGAACGGCTCGGCGAGATGGATACCGAATTGTTCAAACACTGGTTCCACAGCGTCGCCGATGCCGCCGGAATCACCCTGCATATCGAATTGCTCTATGGTGAAAATAATCACCATGTCGCGGAAAGCATCTTCAAGGGTTTCGCCCGGGCGATGCGCCAGGCGGTAGAGCGCGACCCGCGAAAGGGCGATGCGATTCCCTCGACCAAGGGGCAATTGGGTGGCTGAGACAATTGCGCTGATCGACTTTGGCGCCGGTAATCTGCACAGTGTCCACAACGCATTGATGGCCGCAGGAGCCGGCGATGTGGCGGTAACCGCCGACCCGGAAATGGTGGCGCGGGCGGATCGCATCATATTGCCCGGCGTTGGTGCCTTTGGTGCCTGCCGCGATGCGTTATTTGCGATCGACGGTATGATCGATGCGTTGGAACAGCGAGTCCGGAAGGATGGCGTGCCGTTTCTCGGCATTTGTGTCGGGATGCAGATGCTGGCTAACAAGGGTATTGAATTTGGCGCGCATGACGGCCTCGGCTGGATCGACGGCACGGTAAAGGCGATCGAACCGGCCTCTGCGGCGATAAAGATCCCGCATATGGGCTGGAATGACGTGACCCCGACCGAGGGGCATGATCTGCTCGCGCCCGGCGAGGCTTATTATCTGCACGGCTATCATTTTGACGCTGCGAACGAAGCGGACATATTGGCCAAGACGAGTCACGGCGTGCCGCTGGTATCGGCGGTTGGCCGCGACAATATTGTCGGCGTGCAATTTCATCCCGAGAAAAGCCAGGCCTATGGACTGGCCTTTCTGGGCCGTTTTCTGGAGTGGAAACCATGACCATGCTGAATAGCGTTCGTACTGAGCTTGTGGAGCCGCAGGCCACCGCAGGTGAACGACATTTCTCGTTCGATAGGCGTGGTTCGACAAGCTCACCACTAACGGATTTTTTGAAATGATCGTATTTCCTGCCATTGACCTCAAATCGGGTCAGGTCGTGCGCCTTGCCGAAGGCGATATGGACCGCGCAACTATATACGGCGACAATCCGGCGGAGCAGGCTGGCCTGTTCGCCGCTGCCGGTGCCGAGCATATCCATGTCGTCGATCTGGATGGTGCCTTTGCCGGATCGCCGCAAAATGCGGAAGCGGTAGAGGCGATCATCGCCAGCTTTCCCGGCTATGTGCAGCTGGGTGGCGGCATCCGCAATCGCGAGACGGTTGAACGCTGGTTTGAACTTGGCGTGGCCCGGCTCGTTATCGGCACGGCGGCGCTCAAGGATCCGGATTTCGTCAAGGATATGGCAAAGGAATATGAAGGCGGCATTGTTGTCGCGGTCGATGCGCGGGACGGCATGGTTGCGACCGAAGGCTGGGCCGATGTGTCGGACGTCAGCGTCCGTGATCTTGCCCGCCGCTTTGAAGATGCCGGTGTCGCCTCGATCCTGTTCACCGATGTCGGCCGCGACGGCATGCTGACCGGCTGCAATGTCGAAGCCACGGTCGATCTGGCGCGCGGCGTCGATATTCCGGTGATCGCCAGCGGCGGGGTCAAGGGGCTGGATGATATCCATATGCTCAGCCTCTATGCCAAGGATGGCGTCGAAGGCGTGATCACCGGCCGGGCGCTTTATGATGGCCGGCTTGATCTGGCGACCGCGATTGCGATGGCCAATCGTGGTTGAGCCGCTATCGGTGTTGTCGTCCCAGCGAAGGCTGGGACCCAAAGCAAATTTGTGCTTCTCAGAAACATTGGGTTGGACCCCATCCTTCGCAGGGGTGACGGCGTCATGACCGTCCGTATCCGCGTCATACCCTGTCTTGATGTCGCCAATGGCCGGGTGGTCAAGGGCGTCAATTTTGTAGATCTGCAGGACGCCGGTGATCCGGTCGAACAGGCGCAAGCCTATGATGCCGCAGGTGCCGACGAGCTCTGCTTTCTCGACATAACCGCATCCCATGAAAATCGCGATACGATCATCGATGTCGTCCGGCGCACCGCCGAAGTCTGCTTCATGCCGGTGACCGTCGGCGGCGGCGTGCGCACCGCCGATGATGCGCGGGCGCTGCTGATGGCCGGGGCGGACAAGGTCGCGGTGAACAGCGCGGCGGTGTCGCGGCCCGAAGTGATCAGCGACATCGCCACCCGCTTCGGCAGCCAGTGCATGGTTGCCTCGATCGACGCGCGTCGCGTGGCTGACGGGCGCTGGGAAATTTTCACCCATGGTGGTCGCACCCCCACCGGCATTGATGCCCTGGAACATGCCCTGCGCATGGCCGATCTGGGGGCAGGGGAGCTGCTGGTGACCTCGATGGACCGCGACGGCACCCGCGACGGCTATGATCTGGAGCTGGTTCGGACGATCGCCGATGCGGTCTCGATACCGGTCGTGGCGAGTGGCGGAGTCGGCAATCTTGATCATCTGGTCGAAGGGGTGACAAAAGGCCATGCCAATGCGGTGCTCGCTGCCTCGATATTCCACTTTGGCGAGCATAGCATCGCCGACGCCCACGCCGCGCTGCGCGCTGCGGGGCTTCCGGCCCGGGCCTGATCCCGGCCGCAACTGCAAGAATTCTCGGAATCCAGCCTCCGCTGCCGATGGTTAATGTCGGTTTACCTTACATCTTCCAGATTTCTGAAATGCGGTTAACTATTCTGTCCGTTTGAAACGGTGCATTTCCTCGATCTGGCAGGAATTTTGCTTAACTATATCGAAATGCTCGTTGAGCATGGCAATGGAGACTAACGGTGAAACGCGTGCAATGTGCAATTCTGGCCGCCGCTGCAGCGATGGCGATCGCTGCAGGCGTTCCCGCTGACGCGGCCCAGAATTCGAATAATCATGGGGCCGTCAAGGGTTGAGCCACTCCGGAGCGGGCAGCTCGAGCTGGGCGTCTCGCAGCACGCCCGCGACGCCGAAAGCATCCACCGGCCGATCTAGCCCTGCGGGCGGATCGTCCAGCGATAGAAGGCGGGTTCCCGAACCGTCCAACCTGTTGATGCTCGGGCTGGGCGTGGTCGGTCTGATTATTGGCCGCATGACAGCCAGGCGTCGCAAGAAAACCTGAATTTCGCGATTCCAGCGCGGGATCTGGCGGCCCTTTTTAATGGGTTGGCCAAACTTGTGCCGCTAGGGCTTGACGAACAGGCGATCCGTCGCTCAAACCGCCAGCAATGACCAATATTCTCAAATCTCTCGAGCACACGATTTTGGCGCGACGCGAAGCGGAGCCTGAAACAAGCTATGTCGCCAGCCTGCGCGCCAAGGGCCGCGCCAAAATGGCCGAAAAACTGGGCGAAGAGGCGATCGAAGCGGTGATCGCTGCGGTCCAGGACGACAAGGCGGCAATGACCGGAGAGGCCGCCGACCTGCTGTTTCATCTGATGGTGCTGCTCGCCGACATGGATATGTCGCTGGATGACGTGATCGCCGAACTGGCCCGCCGCGAGGGCCTGTCCGGACTAGAGGAAAAAGCGGCAAGAGGAGCAAGCTGATGGCGATCGATCCGACCCAGCCTTATGATGACGATAATATTTTCGCGAAAATCCTGCGCGGCGAAATTCCGAACAAGACGGTCTATGAGGACGAGTGGGTGCTCGCCTTTCACGACATCAATCCGCAGGCCCCTGACCATATTTTGGTGATTCCGAAGGGCCGCTATGTCAGTTGGGATGATTTCTCGGCATCGGCGAGTGACGCTGAAATCGCCGGATTTGTCCGCGCCGTCGGTCATGTCGCACGCGAAGCCGGGATGGTCGAGCCCGGTTATCGGCTGCTCGCCAATGTGGGCAAGCATGGCCATCAGGAAGTGGCCCATCTGCACGTCCATATTTTTGCCGGAAAACCGCTTGGCCCGATGTTGATGCGCAGCTAGTAACAGGTGTAACAAAGCCGCAACCGGCTCGAGATAACGGGGAGAATGATATATGGCAGGCGCAGTAGCACCGGGTGGTGAGGGTTGGTCCTCGCGAACCGCATTTATTTTGGCAGCGGTTGGCGCCGCAGTCGGTCTCGGCAATATCTGGCGTTTTCCAACGCTTGCCGGTGAAAATGGCGGCGGTGCATTTGTCCTTGTCTATATTGGCTGCATTCTTCTGATCGGCATGCCGATGGTGTTGTCCGAGATCGTGATCGGCCGCCACGGTCGCAGCGATGCCTATCACAGCGTGGTCAAGGTTGCCGAAGATTCCAATGTCAGCAGAAATTGGGGCATATTCGGCGGGATCGGCATTCTCAACGCCTTTCTGATTCTGACATTTTACAGCGTCGTGGCTGGCTGGGTGCTTTATTATGTCGGCGTGATGGGCGGCGATTTTCTCGGCGCTCTCTTCTCCGGCAATCCGTTTGCCGGCGCGCTGGCTTCGGAAAGCCCGGAAACCATTCCCGGCCGTATGACAGACCTGTTTGGCAATGTTCCGATGCTGCTCGGCATGCACACATTGTTCATGGCGATAACCATCTGGATCGTTGCGCGCGGCGTGACCGATGGCATTGAGAAAGCGGCAACCTATTTGATGCCGACATTCTTCGTGCTGCTGGTGCTGATCACGCTCTACGGCGCTTTCACCGGTGAATTTGCCAAGGCGGTTGCTTTTCTGTTCACCCCGGATTTCAGCAAGCTGACGCCGGCGGTGATGAACGATGCTCTGGGACAGGCGCTGTTCTCGATGAGCGTCGCGTCCGCCGCGCTGATCACCTATGGCGGCTATGTGTCGAAGGATACCAGGCTCGCGCCAACCGCCGGGATGATCGCCTTTGCCGATACCGGGGTTGCCCTGCTCGCCGGTCTGATGATTTTCCCGATTGTCTTTGCTGTCGGTCTGGATGCCGCCGCTGGTCCGACTCTGGTGTTCCAGTCTCTGCCGATTGCTTTTCACACCATGCCCGCTGGATCGCTGGTCGGATTGCTGTTTTTCATTCTGGTGTTCTTTGCCGCCTTAACCAGTTCGATATCGCTGCTCGAAG
>NZ_JBALTF010000037.1:0-27221 GCF_036964675.1 Parasphingorhabdus sp.
CAACATTGTCATCATATTGAGCAAAAGCGGAACCGGTGTTGTAGGGTGGATCAATAAAGATGCATTTCACTTGACCAGCGTAATATGGCAGTAACGCCTTGAGCGCGTCGAGATTGTCGCCCTGAATGAGCATATTGCCGCTCTCGACATCACCATAGGATAGCTCCGGATCAGCCTCCAGCAGGCGGTAGGGCGCTTCACCCGCCGCCTTCAAATCTTCTTCTTTGGTCAACCAATGCAACGTCGGCAAAATCATTACTCCAAATCAGTGACGGCCTACATGCCGCCTTGCCCACCTCCCCGCAAGCCGCTAAATCCACCCCATGCGCACCCGCCTCGCCATCTGCCGCAAGAAAAAGCGCTTTCCCAGCGAGGCGGACGCTATAAGCTTCGCACAGACCGCGACCATCGTTCTCCGCCCCTATCTTTGTGATCGCTGCTTTCACTATCATCTGACCAGCCGCACCAGGGGCAAGCGCAGACTGCCTGCTGCCGGTTGAGGCCGCACCGCACTGCCTCCCTTCACGGCCCCCCTTCACCATCGCCCCGCGCCGCCGCTCATCGCGCTGCGCCAGCGCCCTCCCCCGGCACCACCCCTCCCGCACCCTGTCACAAACGTGAAATAAATATGCCATGAAAGAGCAACGCTCTGGTCATAATGCGCTCATCAACATGCAACGCAAACGCAACAGACAGGCGATTTTATGAAACACCATATGCTCAAGACAATTGGCCTGCTGGCCGGTACCGCAGCAATTGCTCTCTATCCCGCATCGGCGATGGCAGTACCGATTACCGACGAACAGGCAGCGGCGCTGCTGAGCAAGCTGAACCAGCTCGAGCGCGAAGTCGCCGATCTGAAGTCGCAGCTCGGCAACGTCCAGCAGAGCCAGCAAGCCTCGACCAGCGCGATCGCCGCGACCGAAGCAAAAATTGCCGCGACCGAGGAAAAGATCGAACAGCAAAAGCCGGTCAAGGTCGCCTGGAAAGGCGCGCCCGAATTCAAGGGCGACGATGGCTGGAGCTTCAAGCCGCGCGGCCGCATGCTCTATGATGTTGGTACGGTCAACGCCCCGGACAGCATCACCGATGCCGGTCTCGGCTTTGCCAATGAAGCCCGGCGGATCCGGCTGGGTGTTTCGGGATCGATGCCGGGTGGCTTTGGTTACAAGCTGGAAGCGGATTTCGCCGGCAATGAAGTTGACCTGACCGACGCCTATTTCACTTATGAAAACGGCGGGCTGACGATGACGGCGGGCCAGCATAATAATTTCCAGAGTCTCGAGGAATTGTCGAGCAGCAACGACACCAGCTTCATGGAACGCGCGGCCTTTACCGACGCGTTCGGTTTCCAGCGGAAGGTCGGGCTTTCGGCGCAATATGCCGTGTCGGACCTGTTGTTCCAGGCCGGTGTGTTTACCGACAATATCGGTGACCTGAACAATGACGAGAATAATAGCGTCGGATTTGACCTGCGCGCCGTGGCGATGCCGAAATTCGGCGATGTCCAGACCCATTTCGGGGCGTCCTACCATTATAGCGACCTCGGCGACGCGATGAGTTCGGCCCGCTATCGTCAGCGGCCAGCGGTGCATTTCACCGACACGCGCTTCATCGACACCGGCACGATCAGCGATGCCCAGTCCGAGACCAGCTATGGCCTCGAGGCGGCGGTGATCGCCG
This sequence comes from Parasphingorhabdus sp., assembly GCF_036964675.1. Lineage (GTDB taxonomy): Bacteria > Pseudomonadota > Alphaproteobacteria > Sphingomonadales > Sphingomonadaceae > Parasphingorhabdus. The sequence goes on from NZ_JBALTF010000037.1 coordinate 1,684, forward strand.
GCCGTTTCCATGCCGCGGCAGAGGGCCACTGGCTCAATTTGAACCGCACCGGCAACCTCACCGATCCGACCTTTTTCGGTGGCTCGGTCGAAGCCGGCTTCTTCCTGACCGACGACACGCGCGAGTATAAGGAAGGCGTGTTCAAGGGCGTCAAGGTTTCCAATCCGGTCGGCAAGGGCGGCATGGGCGCGTGGCAGGTCAATGTGCGCTATGACCGGCTCGATCTGGTCGATGCCGGCTTTACCGGCGGCACCCAGGACGCCTATCAGGCGTCACTGATCTGGACCCCGATCGACTATGTCCGCTTCCTGCTATCCTATTCCAAGCTCGACTATAGCAATGCGCGGATCCTCGCCGCAGGCAGTGGCAATTATAATGTCGACGCCTTTGCCGGACGTTTCCAGATCAGCTTCTGAACCTGAGCGCCGATCAGCAGCTTTCAGCCAAGGCTATTGCTGCTGGTCGGCCCAGATCGTGCCGACATCGTCACCCTTGGTGCGCTCCGGCAGCTGGCGGCCGGTTTCGGCAAAATAGCTCAGCTCGGCGATATTGGTGGCGTGGTCGCCAATTCGCTCGAGATTTTTTGCGATGAACAGCAGATGCGCGGATTCGGTGATATAGGCCGGGTTTTCCACCATATAGGTGATGATCGCGCGAAAGATGCTGGTGTAGAAATTGTCCAGCGTCTGATCTCTGGCCGATACCGACACAGCCAGATCAACGTCGCCATCGGCATAAGCCTTGAACGAATCCCGGACCAACTCGGCGGCGATATTGGCCATCGACGGCAGCAAGGCCGCCGGTTCGATCTTGCGGCTGGATTCCGCGACCAGCGGCACCCGTTTGGCGATATTCTTGGCATAATCACCAATTCGTTCGGCAATGCTGGAAATCTTGAACGTCGCAATCAGGTGGCGCAGATCGTCCGCCATTGGCGCGCGCAACGCGATCGTCTGGATCGACAGGGCATCGATCCGCCGCTCCAGCTCGTCAATCTCGCGGTCGTCGGCGACGACCGAACTGGCCAGTTCCAGATCATTGCGCTCGAGCGCCTCGATGGCCCGGGTGATCGCGCCGGTGCTCTTTTTCCCCATCTCCAGCACCATCTCCCGGAGATCGAGAATTTCCGCGTCAAAGGCGGTCACGGTATGCTGGGCGGCACTGATATTCATTAGCGTTCCTTGTTACGATTTCCGCTATTGTAACAAAAATGTCATATAAAAAGCAATTGATTTGCATGAGCAGCATTTTGCCGCTGTTCGCAATGAAGCGCATGACGCCGCCGGACGGACCCGATCAGCGCTTCGGCAAGCCGACGCCTCGCCGCATCCGGCGCGCGCTTCCCCGGCAATATTGCGGGCATGAAAAAGGGGGCCGTTGTTGCCAACAGCCCCCGAAGATCTTGCCCAGACTTGTCTAGTTCAGGCGATGATCCCTTTTCAGATCAGACAATTGAGAATTGCCTATTTCAAGACGTCCTTGGTCAGCAATGGCAGGTTTTTCGCCGCTTCGACCATCGATGCCCGGGTCGCATCCGGTGAAGCGATCAGGCCGGCCTTGACCAGATAGCCATCGCGGGTACCGGCGTTGACAAATTCCGTGACAAATTCCTGGATACCCGGGATCACGCCGACATGCTGCTTTTTCACGTAGATATACAGCGGCCGCGCGCCTGGATATTTACCAGATGCGATGGCGTCATAAGCCGGTTCGACACCGGAAATGGTGATGCCACGGACCGTGTCGAGATTTTCTTCAAGAAAGCTGTAGCCGAAGATACCGACCGCATTGGGGTTGGATTTCAGCTTCTGCACGATCAGATTGTCATTCTCGCCGGCGTCCAGATAAGGGCCGTCGGTACGAATTTCATGACAGATGAGTTCATATTCATCCTTGTTGCTGTCCTTGAGCGCCTTGGTCGTCGGATCGGTTTTGCAACCGACTTCCATGATCAGCTCGGTCAGCGCATCGCGCGTGCCCGATGTCGATGGCGGGCCATAGACGCTGATCGGCATGGATGGCAGCGAGGCGTCAATATCCGACCAGTTCTTGGTGGTATTTTCCTTGCCAAACGGCTTGGCGGCAATCGCCTTGTAAATCTGCTCGGGGGTCAGGGCAAAGCCTGGACCATCCTTGGATTGCGCCACCGCAATACCGTCGATGCCGATATTGATTTCGACGATGTCGGTGACACCATTTTTCTGGCACAATTCAAATTCGGAGGCTTTCATCCGGCGCGAGGCATTTTCAATATCGGGCGTATCCGCGCCGACTCCTGAACAGAACAGGCTCATGCCGGCACCGGTACCGGTCGATTCCAGCACGGGAGCCTTGTAGCTGCCGGAGCTGACGAAATATTCCGATACGGCCTTCGCGAATGGGAATACGGTTGAGGATCCGACAATCCGGATCTGGTCGCGGCTGCCGCCGCCACCGCCGCCGCCGGCCTGATTTTCACAGCCCGCCAAAGCCAGCGTGGCCATTGCGATTATTGCAAATTTGGTTTTCATCAAAAATTTCCTTGTCCAAGGTTGTTTCCGCACTGAAATCTCGGTGCGACCTTTCGAATATGCCATCTACCCCCGCTCAATGACCGTTGGATTACAAATATATTTCACTATTATTGCAGACGTCGGATGGTGGTCCGGACCCGCTAGCGCGGCAGTCTCTGCATCGCTTCAAGCGGCGGGCTTTCCGGCGCTGCGTGAAATAATTCCACCCGCTCAAAACCGAGGCTGGCATAAAAGCGCTGGTTCGCCGGATTGCTATTTTCGAGATAGGCCATGGTACCGCTGCGGTCACAGGCGTCCAGAACCGGCTCGATCAACCGCCGGCCAAGGCCCCTGCCCCGACCGGCGCTGGCGACTCCGACAGTGAACAGATAGGCGTGCGGCTCGGCAGGATGATGTCTTGCCATCGCGTCGCCCGCCGCCTTGCCGCGCATCAGCGCACCCCAGCCGCCGCTGGCAAAAAGACCCACATAGGTTTTCAGCATTCCGATGGCAGTCGCATCGGGCTTGTCTCCGGGCATCAGCCACATGGTCGCGGCGCGGCCTTCGCCGTCCTCGCTCAAAATCTGACAGAAACCATTGGGTGCGTAGATATGCCGCGCCAGATTGGCAAAGGTCCGCTGCATCGGTTCAAAGCCGCCGAACAGCCAGCGATTGAACGGATCATCGCGAAAGGCATCGGCGGTAATCTGGGCAAGTGCCGTGACGCTCTCGGTCCCGACGCTGTGGATGCCCGGCGCGGGCACAATGTCCGATGCTTTCAGCATCGGTGCCAAAGCCGGAGGTCGCTAATAAATACCACCTTCGGCCTGCAAAAATTCATCGTCATTTTGCGCCGGACCGCGATTGCGACTGGCTTCCAGAGCCCGGGCCTGCGCCGCGGCCCGTTCCGCGATCAGCTGCGCCTTGCGGGCTTCCAGCCGGGCCAACAGTTCGTCCTGGCGAATCGAGCGGCGGGGTTCGGTTTCGGGCTTGAATACATCCCAGATGACAGCCGATTTAGGGTCATCAGTCGGCCATCCGCCGAAGACTCGCTTGCCGGTTCTACGATCCACGCGCACCATCCGCACGCCTTTCGGCGCGACAAATGGCGTTTTCGGCATGCCCGCCATAGCCCGCTCGGCAAAGCGCCGGAAGACTGGCGCGGCCAGCGTGCCGCCCTGGGCATAGCCGCCCATCGCGCGTGGCTGATCAAAGCCCAGATAGACGCCTGCCACCATGTCGGGTGAGCCACCGACGAACCAGACGTTGGTCGGACCACTGGTCGTGCCGGTCTTGCCGAACAGGGGCCGGTCGAGACTTCTCAGATTTTGCGCCGTGCCGCGCGTGATCACGCCCTGCATGATGTCGATCATCTGATAAGCGGTCATCGGATCCATCAGCTGTTTGCCGGATGAACGCGGACGCGGCATTGGCTCTCCGTCCCAGTCGCGCAAGTTGCAATCTTCACAGATCCGCTTGTCGGAACGGAAAATCACCTTGCCCTTGCGGTCCTGAACAAAGTCAATCACCGTGGGTGTCAGTTCGCGCCCGTGATTGGCGAGCATCGAATAGGCATTGGTCAGCTTCATCACCGTGGTATCGCCGGCGCCCAGCGCAAAGGCCAGATAAGGCTTATAGTCACCAATCCCCATGGTCTTGATCGTCTTGACGACATTTTCCATGCCGGCGTCATTGGCCGCACGCACGGTCATCAGATTGCGCGATTGCTCAACACCCCAGCGCAGCGTCTGCTGGCCGGCGCCGCGCGAATTGCCGAAATTCTGGAAACATTTCCGCCCCAGAGACGCAGATTGATAGACGCAAAACGGGGCATCTTCGATCAGTGTCGCGGGTGTCATGCCTTGTTCCAGCGCGGTGGCATAGACGAACGGCTTGATCGTCGAACCCGGCTGGCGCTCCGCCTGCGTTGCCCGATTGAACGAACTCATCCGGTCGTCAAACCCGCCCTGCATGGCCCAAATGCGACCATTTCGGGGATTTTGCACGACCATTCCGCCAGAGACTTCGGGCACATTTTCGAGCCGGTAGCGGCTACCACCCAATGGGCTGACGGCGATGATATCACCGGCTTTCAAAGCATCGGGAACGGATGCTATCTGGCCGGTGGTACCATCCGAAAAACCGATTTCCGCACCGCCGCCAGTAGGCCGGATGGCAACGGCGATCTGCCAGTTGGCATAATCTGTACCGATGAATGTGGAGGAAAGGCGCTGGGCCCATTGGTCATCCATCTCGATCTTGTTGATCGGACCGCTCCAGCCCTTGCCGCTGCTATAGCGCAGCAAACCGCCGCGCAGGGCATCCTTGGTATATTCCTGCAGTTCCGGGTTCAGCGACGTGCGCACCCACAGGCCGCCGGAATAGACGCTATAGGGGCCCGCCTTCTCGTTCTCGCCAAATTGCTCGATCAGCTGACGCCGCACTTCCTCGATAAAATAGCCGCCGACCCGCTCGAACCGGACCCCGCCACCGGAGATGGCGCCGAGCGGCTGTGCAGAGGCATTCTGAAACTGAGTCGCGGTGATCCAGCCATTGTCGCGCATCTCGCCCAATACCCAGTTACGCCGACTAATCGCACGCTGTTCGTGTACTTCGGGACGATAGTTGGACGGCCCTTTGGGCAGAATCGCCAGATAGGCGATCTCGTGCAGGGCGAGCGCATCGACATCCTTGCCAAAATAGGCCTGGGCAGCGGCTTGCACGCCATAGGCATTGCGACCGAGGAATATCTGGTTGAGATAGAGTTCGAGAATCTCTTCCTTGGTCAGCACATCCTCTATCCGGTAAGCCAGAATCGCTTCGCGCACTTTCCGGCGATAGGACACCTCACTGCTCAGCAGCAGGTTTTTTGCCACCTGCTGCGTGATGGTAGAGGCGCCGACCGGCCGGCCGCTGTTGCTAATATTGGTAAGAATCGCGGTCGCGATGCCGGGATAGTCCAGTCCACCATGTTCAAAAAAGGTGCGATCTTCAGCGGCCAGATAGGCGCGCACCAGCAGCGCCGGATATTCCGAATATTCCAGCTGCACGCGCCGTTCGCGAGCATAGCTGTGCACCGGCTCGCCATCATAGGCGCGCACCATCGTCGGCAATGGTGGTTCATAAGTCTGAAGCGCCCTGGCATCAGGCAAGTCCCGGGCAAAGATCAACCAGATGAGGAACCAGCCGAAGACGCATAGCGCCAGGAATGCCACGAGCAGCCGAAACCATTTTTTCTGCCAGAATCTCTCGATCCGCTCGAAAAAGCTGCCTGTGCTTCGTTCCAGTTTGTAGGCGAGACTTTCTCCAGCCGTATCAGACGCATCATTTACCATAGGCTGGGCTATCTAAACCGGCTCGCATCCATTTTCCAGCGATTATCGATGAAAAACGCGCGCCGCCTCGACAAGCGACAACCGGATGTTCTTACCCGGCCATGTTTTTCTAGCGCATCGCAAGTTTCCGGGCGAAATGCGACTCGATTGCGCTCGCAACACCGGCAGCAACCTTGGTCCGGCCCTGACGGGAATTCAGGAAGGCCACATCATCCTTGTTGGTCAGATAGCCGGTTTCAAACAATACCGACGGCGTATCGGGTGCCTTGAGCACGACGAATGATGCATAGCGGTGCGGAATTTTCCGAAACGTCATTTCCCGGCTGCTTTCGCGATGGAGCAATTTGGCAAAATCCGCTGAGACATTCATGGTTTCACGCTGGGTCAGGTCGATCAGGATCGACGAAACGTCGCGCGTCGCGCCGCCAAGATTGATGCCATTGATGATATTGGCCTTGTTTTCGCGCGCCGCCAGTTTGGCAGCTTCGCGGTCGGAAGCGACTTCGGACAAAGTGTAGACAGTGGCGCCGGAAGCCAACTCGTTGCCCGCCGCATCGGCATGGATCGACATGAACAGGTCCGCGTCGAGCCGGCGCGCAATACCGTAGCGTTCTTCCAATACCAAAAACTCGTCGCTATCCCGGGTCAGCGCTACCCGGACCCGGCCACCCGCGACCAGCCGGTCGCGAATTGCCCGCGCAATTGCCAGAGTCACGTTTTTTTCGCGCGCGTCACCATGAGGAGAAATAGCCCCCGGGTCGTGGCCGCCATGACCGGCATCAATGACCACCAGCGGCCTGCTCGGATCATTCGGTCCATATATTTTCGGCAAGCGGACAGAATCCTGCGGTTTGCCTAGGGGTACCTTGACACTATAGCTTTTCCTCGGTGGTTCGGCGCGAAATTTCAGCGGCGGCAGAAACGACTGCCGTCCGCTAGCGATCTGATTCTGGCCGACCGATTGCAGGCTCAGCTTGAGACTTTTGCCATCATCCGAAAAACTGCCATCTGTGATCACCGCCGGGCGATCCAGATCGAAAACGATCCGGGCGGTGTTGGGATTATATTGCCCCTGGCGCACAGCCTTGACGATACCGTTGGCATAGCCGCCCCGCCCGGCCGTGCCGCCCCGCACATCTACGGCAATGCGGTCCGGACCGATCAAGGAAAAGGTTGACACGCCTTCAACAAGGTCGTCAAATGCAATTGTGATCTGTGAACCACTGGCTTCGATCCGGCTGACCGACCCTGCCTGAGCAGGATTGATCGTCAGAAGTGCCGAAACCAGAATAGTAGCAAATGCCATCGTCTGCTTATGCATCCTGCGGCACTCTTTGGTCCAGTCAATTTTCATAGATTGCGGCTTCCTGAATTAATTCATCCGTTAAGACGGAGTAAAGAAGCGACTAGGGATACTTTCGTAAGGTGCCGTAAAATGACACGGTTAATGGAGCGTTAGGGACGAATTTGTGCGCCCCCCGATTGCCCGATATGATTCCGCTTGATCACAGTTTGTGTTGCCGATCAGCGCGAGCGGTGCTAGCAGCTGTCTGAACCTTTCGGGAACAATCCCGGAGTGGTTCTTCTAAATGCCGAAAATCATTCGGCATCTACCAGGTTGACGCAACATGAGGCATGACATCTCCGGCTTTGAAGCTCTCCATAGAGGAGGCGCTTCCTTGGGCGGAAAGACTTTGGCTAACGGCCAGAGCCATGTGGTTGTTGCAGACACATTTTTATCTGAAATATTTGAAATCAACCGGATGACGCCGCCCGCCCCTTATCAAAGGAACGCGCGCACAGAAACGTCATCCCTATTATATCGCATGGACCCGCCGGGCTCTGATCCGTCGCACCATGCCAGGAGACTATTGAATGACTACGCGCATGCTAATCGACGCGCGCCACCAGGAAGAAACCCGGGTGGCTGTCGTAAAAGGGAACAAGATTGAGGAATTCGATTTTGAATCTTCCGAGCATAAACAGCTCAAAGGCAATATCTATCTAGCGAAAGTTACCCGCGTCGAACCGTCGCTGCAGGCTGCTTTTGTAGACTATGGTGGCAACCGCCACGGATTTCTTGCCTTTTCCGAAATCCATCCCGACTATTATCAGATTCCCAGAGAGGATCGCGAAAGGTTGCTGGCTGAAGAAGCCGAGCATGCGGCGGAAGAAGCCGCCTTGCGTGCCCAGGAAGAGGAAGAAGACGATTCGCCCGCCGACATGGTGCGCAGCGAAGCCACCGAAGAACTCGATACTGCGCTGGTGGAAGTCGACCAGGATGAAAGCGTCGACACGATCGATGTTACCGAAGGCGAAATGCCACTAGAAGATAATGATGACGACGATGATGATGATGACGAATCCGATTCATCGGAAGAAAATGGCGATGGCCAGGGCAAGAGCGGAGGCCGTCGCGGACGCGGTGGCCGCACCAAGGGCCGCGGCAAAGGCAGCATGCCCAAAGCCAGCGACCAGGCGCGTCAGAAACGCATGGCCCTGCGCAAACGCTACAAGATTCAGGATGTTATCCAGCGGCGGCAGGTTGTGCTGGTCCAGGTCGTCAAGGAAGAACGCGGCAACAAGGGCGCTGCGCTAACCACCTACCTCAGCCTGGCCGGCCGCTATTGCGTGCTGATGCCCAACACCTCCCACGGCGGCGGCATCAGCCGAAAGATCAACAATGCTGGCGATCGCAAGCGGCTGAAATCGATCATCGCTGACCTGAGTCTGCCGACCAGCATGGGCTGTATCGTCCGCACCGCCGGACTTTCCCGGACCAAGCCGGAAATCAAACGCGATTTCGACTATCTCGCTCGACTGTGGGACGAAATCCGCGAGAAAACCCTGAGCGCGACGGCACCGAGCCTGATCCACAGCGACAGCGACCTGGTCAAACGCGCCATCCGTGACATTTACAATCGAGAGATTGAGGAAGTTCTGGTCGAAGGGGCCAATGGCTATACGGCGGCGAGAAACTTCATGAAGCTGCTGATGCCGAGCCACAGCAAGCGGGTGAAGAGCTATGCCGATCCGGTCTCCCTGTTCCAGCGCTATGGCGTCGAGGATCAGCTTTCGGCAATGTATTCGCCGGAAGTTCAGCTGAAATCCGGTGGCTATCTGGTGATCAACCCGACCGAGGCGCTGGTGTCGATCGATATCAACTCCGGACGTTCAACCCGCGAACACGGGATTGAGGCGACCGCGGTCAAGACCAATATGGAAGCGGCTGCGGAAATCGCACGGCAATTGCGATTGCGCGATATGGCCGGGCTGGTGGTGATCGATTTTATCGACATGGACCGCAGCGGCAATGTCCGCAAAGTCGAACGGGCGATGCGCGATGCACTGAAAAACGATCGTGCGCGCATCCAGGTCGGTCGGATCTCCAGCTTTGGTCTGATGGAAATGAGCCGCCAGCGCCTGCGCACCGGTGTGCTCGAAGCCTCGACCAAAGTCTGTCCGCATTGCGAAGGCACCGGACTGGTCCGGACGGCATCCTCCTCTGCCCTGTCAGCGCTTCGTCTGCTGGAAGAAGAAGCCGCCAAGGGCAAGGCCAGCATGATCAGTCTGCGCACGAGCCAGGAAGCCTGCATTTACGTGTTGAACAGCAAGCGTCACGAAATCGAGGATATCGAGCAACGTTATGGCGTCTCGATCGAAATCGTGCCGGATGGCGAAACCGAAGGCGCCCGGATGGATATCCAGACTTCAGGCAGCCCGCCGAAAAACATGCCCAAATTCGAACCCATCATCGATGATGATGATGACGAAGATGATCATGTCGAAGAAGCGGAAATCGTCGAAGCGGAAGAGCGGGAAGACCGTGGAGACCGTGCCGAACGTGGAGACCGCGCAGAACGTGGCGAACGCGTTGACCGGGAAGACGGTGGTGAACGGCCCAAGCGCAAACGGCGTCGGCGGGGCAGACGCAACCGCGGTGGTGACCGTCCGGAATCCGGCACTGGTGAAACCGGTGGCGAGAATAATGGCGAAAACACTGGCGAAGCAGCTGCGCAGCCGAATGATACGGATGCCGGCGACAAGCCAGAGAAGCCGCAGTCACGCCCGCGCCGCAACAGCACCCGCAAGGCCGACATGGCACCCGATGCAGCAGTCGAAACCGGCGGTGATGAAAAAGCCGAGGCCAAGCCGCGTGGAAGACGCCGCTCTGCCAAAAGCGAAGCCCCCGCTGAGCAGCCAGCGGTAGACACGCAACCGGACGCCGAAGCGGCTGAAGAAAAGCCGAAACGGCGCCGCGCACCGCGCAAAGCCAAGGCAACGGCGGCCACACCGGCGGCTGAAGCCACTGGCGGCCCCGCTGACGCAAGTGTTGATAAAAAGCCACCGGTAAAACGGGCGCCGAGGTCGCGGGCGAAGAAGGCCGACAGCGTCGAGGCGTCTGACACAGCCACACCGGAAGCGCCGAAAGCTGCCAAGGACGTTAAAGAAACCAAAGAAAAGGCGCCTGCCAAACCGCGGAAACCGAGAGCAACCGCAAAGCCTAAAGATGACGCTGTCGCCAAATCATCCGACAGCGACGCCTCCGAGTCGAGCGACGGATCAACCCGCCAGGGTTGGTGGCAACGCACCTTCGGATAACTGAACAGACACCGTTCCCGCTCCAATTTTTGGACGGGAACGGTGCAGGTTTCATCCGCGGTTCAGACAGGTGATGTCAGGGGGAAGGGCTTAAACCGGACTTTCATGCTGAGGAATTTCATGCGCAATTTTCTTGCTGTTTCATTTTCCCGCAACGGCCTGCCTGGCGCAGGCCGGCTGACCCGTTTCATGGTGGCATTTCTGGCGATGGTTTCGATCGTCGTGCAACCCGTTGCCGCCCAGTCGATATTGCGCGATGCGGAAACAGAAGCCCTGTTCAGCGACATGGTGGCGCCACTGGTGGCGGTATCCGAACTGGATGCCAAAGAGGTCGAGGTCGTCCTGATCAACGATCATCAGATCAACGCCTTTGTCGCCGGTGGTCAGCGGATTTATTTCTATTCCGGTCTCATCGAAACCGCAGATAGCGCCAATGAAGTGCAAGGCGTCATGGCCCATGAACTGGGGCATATTACCGGCGGACATATCATCCGCTTTGACGAAGGTGTAAAAACAGCGACCGGCATCACCATTCTCAGTCTGGTCCTTGGCGCTGCGGCCATTGCCGCCGGAGCCGGTGACGCCGGCATGGGCATATTGGCCGCGGGTCAGCAAGCCGCGATGGGCAAGTTTCTGGCCTTCAGCCGGGTGCAGGAACGATCAGCCGATTCCGCCGGCGCTCGCTATCTTGGCGCAGCCGGCATAACCGGCAAAGGTTCGATCGACTTTTTCAAGAAGCTGCAAAATTATGAATTCCGGCTCGGCATTCCGCAGGAGGACAGCTACGGGCGAACCCATCCGCTATCGGGAGAACGGGTAAGCCTGCTCAGGGATGTCTATCAAAAGGATCCCGCCTGGGACACGCCATCCGATCCGGCAATCGAAGCCCGGTTCCAGCGGGTCAAGGCCAAGCTGCTTGGCTATACCGCAGACCCTGCCGTGACCTTGCGCAAATTTCCTGAAAGCGACCAGTCGATCCCTGCCCGCTATGCTCGGGCCTATGCCTGGCACAAGAGCGCCTATCCGGACCGGGCGCTTTACGAAGCCAACAAACTGCTCCAGACCGCACCGGACGACCCTTATTTTCTGGAGCTGCAAGGCCAGATATTGCTGGAATCGGGCAAACCCGACGAAGCCCTGCAATCGCTGCGCAAGGCGGTTCAGCTGACCAACAATCAGCCGTTGATCGCCAGCCTGTTCGGCCACGCCCTGATCGCCACCGAAGATCCGCAATATCTGGACGAGGCGACACAGGTCCTGAAAGCCGCCGTCAACAAGGACAATCGCAACCCCTTCGCCTGGTACCAGCTAGGCGTGGTCTATTCGCAGCAGGGCGATATCGCTCGCGCGCAACTGGCAACGGCGGAAAGCTCTTTGCTGGAACAAAATTACGCCGGTGCCATCCGCAGCTCACAAATCGCCATGGCCGGCATCGCGGAAAACACGCCTGACTGGATCCGCGCGCAGGACATTTCCTTCATCGCCAAGGCCGAATTTGAAAAAAATAGCCGTCGTCGCTAAGCCGTGATGCGCTTGCCCGAGCCATTTTGGCTGGACAAGCCGAGCGGCCATGGCCAATGCCGTCGTTCAAGGAAAGAACCCGATTGTGGATGACAAGATAGATAGAAAGTGGATGATTATGGCGGGTGGCGGACTGGCCATAGCGGCAGCATTGAGCGTTTGGTTCTGGCAAGCCGGTAGCACCTCCTCAACCGAAGCAGCCAGCGAAGCGGCGCTGGCGGCAGGCATTGACGCACAGGAACAAAAAGCCATTGAGGCGATTGTGCGCGACTATATCCTGAAAAACCCCGAGATCATTCCGGAAGCGGTAGAGCTATTGCAAAACCGTCAGAAGGCTAGCGCCATCGATAATGTGCGGGCGCAGATCGAAAAACCGTTTGCCGGAAACGCTTTTGCCGGAAATCCCAATGGGGATGTGATTGTCGTCGAATATTCCGATTTCAACTGCCCCTATTGCAAGCAGACCGAGCGGGATGTCGCCAAGCTGATTGCCGAAGACAAGAATGTGAAAGTCGTGTTCCGCGAGTTGCCGATCCTCAGCGAGGCCAGCAATGACGCCGCGTTGATGGCGCTGGCAGCGGCCAAACAGGGCAAATATTACGCGTTTCACAAAACCATGTTCGCCACGGGTCGGCCGACCCCGTCGACGATCGAGGCTGCCGCCAGGGAAGTCGGTCTCGACATGGCCGCCGCGCGCACCTTTATCGCCTCGCCCGAAGCCAAAAAGGAAATCCAGAATAATATCGCAATCGCTCAGCAAATGCGCTTCACTGGCACGCCTGCCTGGGTGGTCGGCAATCAGTCCGAAGTCGGCGCAGTCGGCTATGACGGTCTGAAGGAAATGGTCGCAAAGGCGCGCGCCGCCAACTAGGCGCTGTCCGCCCTGCCCTTGAACCCCTGGGCAATCACATACCATTCAGACGAGCCCTTGCGGCTGGCTGGCGGCTTGGCATGTTTGACCACGGTAAAATGCTTCTTGAGCAGGGTAAGCAGATCATTGTCGGTTCCGCCGGCCAGCACCTTGGCGACAAAAGCGCCACCCTCCTGCAGATTTTCGACCGCAAAATAGGCACCGGCCTCGACCAGTCCCATTGTCCGCAAATGGTCGGTCTGCTGATGGCCAACCGTATTGGCAGCCATGTCGGACAGCACCAGATCCGGTGCACTGCCGAGCGCTTCGATCAACATGTCCGGCGCCGCGTCATCCATGAAGTCCATCTTGAAAATGGTGACCCCGTCAATCGGGTCGACATCGAGCAGATCGATTCCGACCACCGCAGCCTTGGGCGCAAATTTGCGCATGACCTGGGCCCAGCCACCCGGGGCAATACCAAGATCCACCACCGCCTTGGCGTTACGCACCAGTTTGAATCGTTCGTCCAGTTCCAGCAATTTATAGGCCGCACGCGAGCGATAGCCCTCCGCTCTGGCCTGTTTGACATAGGGATCGTTGAGCTGCCGTTCGAGCCAGCGGGTCGAACCAATCTTCCGACCCTTGGCGGTTTTGACCTTCTGTCTGGTTCCTGATCTGCCCCGGCTCATCGCGCTGACCGCCGTTCGTTGGCCGACATCAGCGAGCGCAATATGCCTTCGCGGATGCCGCGATCGGCTACCCCGACCCGGGTCGCAGGCCAGATATCGAGAATCGACTCCAGGATCGCACAACCACCGACTACCAGATCGGCGCGTTCCTTGCCGATGCACGGAATAGCCGCCCGCTCATCCGGTGAAGCATGGGCCAGCATGGCGCTGATATCGCGCATCGATTCGGTCGGAACTATCAGACCATCGATCACTTTGCGATCATATTGCGGCAGTTTCAGGTGCAGGCTGGCCAGCGTGGTCACCGTACCGCTCGTGCCGAGCAACCGGTAGTCGCATTGTTCGAGCCGCGGCAAGCGCGCCGCGAAACTGGCGAAACTGTCGGTGACTCGCGCCCGCATTGCGGCAAAGGCCTCGCTGCGCGCGACCGGGTCATCGCCATCAAATTTCTCGCTTTCGGTCAACGAAACGACACCCCAGGGGGCGCTCTGCCAGTCAAGAATTTCCGGCGCCGAACCGCTTGTGTCGACCAGCACCAGCTCTGTCGAACCGCCGCCAATGTCAAAAATAAGCGCAGGCCCTTCGCCCGGCTCGAGCAAAATATGACAGCCGAGAACTGCCAGGCGCGCTTCTTCTTCCGCCGTGATCACGTCGAGCGCAATGCCGGTTTCTCGCCGGACCCGTTCGATAAATTTGTCGCCATTGCTGGCGCGCCGGCAGGCTTCGGTAGCCACCGACCGGGCAAGCGTCACATTGCGACGCCGCAACTTGTCGGCGCAGATCGACAGGGCGGCAACCGCTCTGTCCATCGCCCGGCTACTGATCTTCCCGGATTCGACCAGACCTTCGCCCAGCCGCACAACGCGCGAAAAGGCATCTGTGACAATGAAGCCGTCCGAAGACGGTTTTGCTACCAGCAACCGGCAGTTGTTGGTACCCAGATCAATTGCTGCATAGGAGCGCAATTTGGGCCAGCGCCCGGTGCCTGGATGGACAGCAGGCGCAACGCGACTCTGTCCTTTATGTGTCGCCGCAGGTTTCGGGCGGGATTTCCTTGCGGATAATCCGCCTTGTGCATCTTGCGGCGATGGGGATGCTTGATCCGCCATGACCGTACTCTTATGTTCTCCGGATCGGATAATACCGCCGGTACTTACCTTCTAAGATAACGCCGCAGCGCCTTTGACGCAAGGGCGGGGAACCCAGATGAACGGAATATATCATGTGCGGACGCAAATTCAGCCATGAAGAGCTGAGCTGGGCAGAATATCGGGACATATTGGCAATCGTCCAGCCCCCGCCCAATAGCAATTTCCAGCCCAATTATAACATCTGTCCGACCCAGCAGGTGCCGGTGTGCCTCAGCCGTGAAGGCAGAAGGTCGCTGGAACTCATGCATTGGGGATTGGTGCCGTCCTGGGCCAGGGACCTGAAATTTGCCGCCAGGATGATCAACGCCCGCGCCGAGACACTAACAGAGAAACCATCATTCAGGCCGTTGCTCGAGAAAAATCGCTGCATCATCATGGTTTCCGGATTTTACGAATGGCAGCGCAACGGCCAGGCAAAAACACCCTATAAGGTTGAGCGAAGCGATCACCAACCGATGTTGCTCGCCGGTCTGTGGACGCATAATGACCGTCTCGCCATCGACAGCTATGCGGTGATCACCACCGCGGCACCGGCCTCCTTCGCATCCATCCACGACCGAGCGCCCGCCATATTGGAGAAAACGGATATCAGCATCTGGCTGGAAAGCGGCTGGCGAGAGGCCGAAAATCTGGCAAAAACCTACCGGGGCGACCTGACAGCGACCCGGATATCCAGCCTGGTCAACAATAACCGCAACAATGGGCCCGAACTGCTCGAGCCATTTGCTGGTTAGTCGTCACCAAAAGGCTTGACCCTGGCCCGCTCCCTGCCTATTGCCGCGCTCCGGCACTCCCCTGTCGTATAATGGTAATACCACGGACTCTGACTCCGTTAATTGAGGTTCGAATCCTCACGGGGGATCCAATTTTTCCTATATATTTCAATTTCTTGTAGAGATGATTGCGCATTGCATCTCTGACTTCCCATTTCCGCCAATTCCCTTTCCTGCCGAATATCGACAGGTTCACGCGATTCCCGACAACTCGATGTGATATGGATCGGATAGGAAGACGCGATGACGGCCTTTGGCTGCATGGACCACGCGACCTGGACGCAAACGCGATGATTGTTGACCAACCGCTTCGCGCCCCGTTCTTGCGGTTCGGCGGTTTTCCGGTGGAGCCTGGTTTAACTGCCAAGCGCAATAATCCTGTGCGGTTGCTTAAACATTGCCCGATCGCTCTAAAGACTGTAGGCATCGCCACGCTTTTCGGTAATTAACCGATCCCTAAGCACCACCGCTCAATCAAGGAATAATAAACTCAAATGCCGGCATTTTCACAACCAACATTCCAAGAACGCACCCAAATGGCGGCCAAAGCCAAAGACGCTGCCCTCAAAAAACTGAAGGCAAAGCCTCCGCTCAGCGATGAAGTCCTTGCTGAACGCAAGGCAGCCCAGCTTGCGCGTGAGCAAAAACAGGCGATCGCACGCGAGGAGAAACGCGCGGCATTCGAGCAATTGAAGGCAGAGCGGAAAGCCGCGAAAGAGCAAGCAAGACCGAAGCTCGCGCTTGGCCTTACGGAAGCCGAGAAGAAGGCCGCCCGTGACGAGCGCTACGCGCAGCGCAAAAAACGCAAGAGATAGAGCGCACGCAACAAGCCGGAAAAGCGAGCCAGAGCCGCTCGAGGTTTTCGGCAGAATTTTGTGCATGTCCGCAATTGGGTTGGAAAAGTTAATTCACCGATCTCTCGATCCTATGGCAGCCCTTCCGCTTGCGAAGCCAAAGCCTGACAGTTCGCTCCCGAATGATCTCAAGGCGGCAGCATGATCGCAATCTCCCTCATTCTGCTCTCCTTGGGGCTGGCGATGGATGCCTTTGCAGCGGCTGTCGCGCAGGGTGCGGCAAGCCGCCCAAACCGCTCCACAGCTTTAAGGATGAGTATCGCCTTTGGCCTGGCCCAGGCCATAATGCCTGTGTTGGGCTGGACATTGGGGATCGCCTTTGCCCCGTTCATGGCAACGACAGCCCACTGGGTCGCGCTCATTCTCTTGAGCATTCTTGGGCTGCACATGATCAAGGAAGGCTTTGATCGCGACGCGGACGAGCCAATGAAGCAATTGTCGCTATGGCCGCTGCTGATGGTCGCGATTGCCACCAGCATCGATGCTGCGGTTGCCGGCATCACCTTGCCAAGCTTTGGCGTGCCAATCCTGCTGGCCTGCGGCGTCATCGGTTTGACCACCGCTGTTCTGACTTACCCTGGCGTGTATCTTGGCGCCCTTGTTGGCGCGAGAATTGGCAAATGGGCAGAGCTTCTGGGTGGCATGATCCTGATTGGCCTTGGGATCAAAATATTCGTTGAGCATCAGCTGTTCGGGATTTGATGCGGCAATGACTGCCTTGCTCCGGGAAAGGGAGGCCGATGCCCGCTGCATTCCTTTCCAATTTTGCGCTCATAGCGGAATCTGACGCTGTTAAATAAGGACCAAATCTCCACAAGAAATCGAGTGAATTCCTTTATTGCAGACCGTTGAGCAGGACATCTCTCCAACTATCTAGCGATTATTTTTCATCGCTACCGTGCTGCGGAACGCCTGCCCATCGGCGCCAAACGCAATCAGCCTGCCTTCGGGGTAAAGCCGATATGCAGCTCTTTCAGCGAGCGCAGCAGGAAATGCGGGTGGATGGCAAAATCATTCTTGCCCTCGATGAACCACATGTCCTCGAACCGGTCGACCACTGCGGTAAAGCCCCAGATCAGTTCGCGCCGGGCCAGCGGCGCGCCAAGGCAATGGTGGACCCCGGAGCCAAAGCCCATATGAGCGCCGGCCCGCTTGCGTTCCAGATCGATTTTCTCCGGACATTCAAACACGCTCTCGTCGCGATTAGCGGCGGCATAGCGGACGTTGATCAGCGCGCCCCTGGGGATGGTGACACCGTGCATTTCGACGTCTTCCCCGGCGAAGCGCATCAGGCTCTGGACCGGCGATTCCAGCCGCACCACTTCCTCGACAAAGGTCTTCATATATTTGTCGGGATCGCTTTTCAGCTGCTGCCAGATATCCTTGTTCTCGATCAGCAATCTTATGCCGCCGGCCAGAGCGTTGGACGTGGTCTCGCTGCCGCCGACAAATGTGTCCGCCATCATCTCGGCGTGCAGCTCATTGTCGTTGAGCGGCCTGCCCCATTCCTCGATCACCCGATTGACCAGTTCGCTGAGCAGACTGTCGTCAGGATTTTTGCGCAGCCGCTCGAATACGGGATGGAAATAATGCTGCCCCTCAATCTCGCGGTCGACCATTTCCAGCTCGGCTTCCTCGTCGAGCATCATCGATATCCGGTGGAAGAAGGCATCGGTCCAGCGCTTGATTTTCCACATATCCTCGCGCGGCGCGCCCATTTGCTCGCCGATGATATAGAGCGGCAAGGGCACGGCAAACTGGCTGACCCAATTGCACTGGCCATCCTCGATAAAGCCGTCGATCAGTTCATAAGCCAAAGTCTCCACCAGCGGGTCCATGGTCTTGATCTTGCTGGGTTTAAAGGCCTCGTTGAACATCGCCCGCATCTGCTTGTGATTGGGATCATCGCGGCTCGACAAGGTCGGTTCGGGAAGCCAGCCATTCTGCTCGAAACGCTGTTGCACAACCTGTTGCCGTTCGCTGCTGCCGGTCTTGTTGAATGCAGCAAATTTCTTCGGGCTGCTCGGGAAGGCGACCGGGTCGAGCAGAACCTGGCGCACGTCTTCATAGCGGGTGATGACATAGATATCGGTGCCCGGCTGTTTATAGACCGGCGCTTCATCACGCAGCACCTTGTAGGCGTCATAGGGGCATTGCTGTGTTGCCACATCGAGCAGATTGATATCGACCTTGGTTGCCATTTCATTCCTCCCTAACGCACCTGGATTTTTTCTTCGCCCCATGGCGCAATGCTCTCGGCTTTCTGGAACGCCTCGGGCAGTTCATCGACCATGTGCAAGGTCGCCGCCAGCCGTCCGAAACCGACGAAAAAGGCACAGGTCATGCCCAGTTCGACAATTTGTGCTTCGCTGAAATGTTCGCGCAAGCCGGCATGGACTTTATCGTCAATCGCCAGATGATCGGTGGCCATCAGCTCGCCATAATGGATCGCCGCTTTTTCAGCAGCGCTCAGATTATCGGCTTCCTGCGGCTTTTCCAGCGAGCAGACCGCGCCTTCATCGACCCCATCGTTGACCGCGTCACTATAGCGGATCGCCATGCAGCTGCGGCACTGGTTGAAGAAAGCGATGCGCAGCCGGACCAGTTCGACCAGCCGTTCCGGCAGACTGCGGCCTCGCTTGAGCGCGCCGCCAAATTGCATCAGGCCAAGCGCCTGTTCCGGGCAATGGGCAAAATAGCGGACAAGCCCCTGTTCCAGATCGGTGGCGACATCCGGGTTCACGGCGTCCCTGATCCGTGGATCCCAGTCCTCCGGCGGTAATTTTGCTATCCGGCTCATCCGATCCTCTCCAATCCGTCAATGACAGTGGCGATCATGGTAAGCCTTATTCGCTGACCGCATACTGTCGATTTGGAGAAGCCTGGGCCTTGCGCATGTCGGCCGGCATGATCTTGGTCCGATGGCCATGTCCATCTGGTCAGGTTGAAACCCCCGCCCAACAGCCGACCGGTGACAATCTATATTTCACCAAAAATCAGCGTGCCAGCCAATCCTCCAATGTCTCGTGGAAAAAGCGCAACCGGCTTTCCTGGCCCGCCAGATAGTCACGCTTATAGCCGCGGGAATGCAGGCCGCGCTGCTGCAGGGGCCAGATGGCAAGATCCTCATCAATCGCCGGACCAGCCGAAACCTCTCCTGCCTTGCCCTGCACATGCTGTGCGGGCGTATCGACCGAGATGAATTCCCGCATGGTCTGCGAAAAATATTCCGTGGCGCCCTTTGGGAACAGCGTCATGTACCACATGTCAAAATAGCATTTTTCAGGGTCGGTTTCATGGGGCCGCGCGCGCAGCCAGATATTGCCATCCGGCTTCAGGCTGAACGACAGATTGGGGAAGATCGTATAATGCCAGTTATCGGTCAGCTGATCATCATGATAGGTTGAAAAATCAAAGCCTTTTGCTTCACCCAGCTTGCGCTTCTGCCGTTGCAGGTCGCCGCGAAGATTGCGAATCTTGCCGCCTGTATAATCGCCCGGATCCAGCTCCCACAATGCGAGCTCCTCCGCCATACTCGCCAGCGTCTGCTTCTCGCCGCCCTTTATGACTTTGGCCGGCCCGGCACCGGGCATGAACATCCGGCAATGGCCTTCGGCATAATGATCAAACTGGCAATGCTGGTGGCTATATTCCAGCACATAGACGGCGCCGGGGTGGACAAATGGCACGTGATAGGATTCGCTGAAATTATCCTGAACCAGCTTCCAGTTGAAATCGCCTTCGATCGTCACCCAATGGGTCCGCACCATGTCTTCCATCGGATAGGAATCAATCTGGTCCGCAATCGGTCCGAGAAAGGATTTTAGCGAGGCACAATCCTCGTCCATATTATACCAGACAAAACCGGCCCATTCTTCACAGGGAATTTCGACCAGATTGCTTTTGCCGCAAGGGCTGCCCTGCGGATAGTCCGCTTCATCGGGCACGAATTTCAATGTGCCCGCCATATCATAAGCCCATCCATGATAGGGGCAGGTCAGACGGCGCGCATTGCCCGATGGCTTGTCCATGAGCTGCATCCCGCGATGCTGGCAGACATTGTAGAAGGCCCGAATTGTGTCATCATCACCCCGGGTGCAGAGAATATTTTCCGGACCAAGCGATGTCGTTATATAGTCACCCTTGTTGGGAAGTTCGCGCGACAAGCCGGCAATTTGCCAGGTCCGCGTCCAGACCTTGTCCCACTCCTGATCCATATATTCTTTGGCATAATAGCGATCCGGGGTGATCGGCGTACCGCGGAGTTCTGGCTCGGGTTGTTTGGAGACATCCGCCAGTTTTCTTTGCAAATCGCGTGGATCATGATCGGCCACTTGAAATTTCTCCCTCAGTCGAAAGCCTTGCGTCAATCCATAGGATATCTGGCCTTATCTGTAGCCTGCCCTAAATATTAGTCCGGATATCGACGCTATGATCGCCCGCGACCAGCAAGATGGGCATAAGAGGCATCACCTTGGCCGCGTATCCCGAAAACCTGCGCTCCGGGATTGTCGCGGTCGAAATTGTCGGTTGATGCTGTGCTGCTGTTCCAATCATATACGGCATGGCGATGGGCAATCTTCCATAGGCCGTCGCGCCGTTCAAAGCGGTCGAGATAGCGCCCGGCAGCCACCATGAAAATCTCGCCGTCCGGGCCATCAAAATTATGATGGGCGACAAAATAGCTTTCTCCCGCTGCACGGTCACCATCCACCTCAATCAGCACTTGTCCGATGATATGCTGGGTTCGTTTCATTGTGTTCAGAAGCGGGATCACCCATTGAATGAATTCACTGGCCGTGCCGACGAAAATTCCGTGGTCGTCAGTGGCATCCGTGTGGAACAGAGATTCCAGCAGCGCGGCGTCACAGCGATCAATTGCCCGCGCAACGCGAGACACCAATTCGGCACATTCAAGCTTGTCAGCGACGATCGTCAAGCGATCCATTCCCGTCTCCCTTGCTTCAAGAGACTCACCTATCCATGCTTCAACCCGGCATAACCACTAGCGATTTGATCGGGAGGATAGGCTCCAGCAAACTGTTTGGCGCGTTGCTCAGGGGCGGCGGCTATTCCGCTTCGGCGTTCTGGTCATATTTGAGTTCGAGATAGCGGCCGCGGATCGACAGATTGTCAATATCGCCCTTGGCGATCTGCTGGGTCACGCCGGCGATTTCTTTCTCGATCAGGGTCAGGCCGCCGATCAACTGTTCGTCCGGCGATTTTCCGCTATCGGTGGCTTTACCGCGCATCGACGCGGGAATCGCCCGATAGCCGTTGATCAGCTCGGGCAGATGCTCACCGACCAGCTTGCGCACTTCATAGGCGGCAGCATCACCCTCGTTGAGCTTGTTCAGTTGCGGGGAAAGCATATCCAGCTGGACGCCGATGCCGTTGACGATCTGAACCGCCGGCGCTGGCAGAGCCGGCCGCTGGTTTTCCAGCCAGATTTCGGTCTTGCCGGCCAGCGATTTCAGATCCGACTTCATGATCGTCTCCGGCGTCGGCATTTTCATTTGCGGAAATTTCATCGAGGCCCAGATACCGCCTGCAATCAGACCGGCGGAAATCATCACGCCCCAGAAACCGATGCCGCTCAATATGCCGCCGACGATGCTGGCACCGACCAGCACGCCCACGGTCCACAAAGCGGCGCGGCCCAGTTTCTTGAACAAATGGCCCTGCTTCAGCTTGTGCGAGCGATTGCCGATCGAGCGGCGAAATTGGGAGTCGCGAAGAGCCCGCGCCGCGCTGTCAAAGATTTGCTGATTGGATTCGGACACTCGGCTCTAGGCCTCCAGCGCCGACAAGGGGTTTTCGGTAGGCGCTTCCAGCTTCGCCTTTGCCTGCCCTTCGGATCGCGCAATATAGCCTTTCGACTTCTCGATCTCGCCGGACAGCGAATTTACTGTCGCTTTCATATTCTCCAGCGCTTTCAGCTTGAACGTGTCGATATTGTCCATCGTGTCATAGACATTCTGGAACGCCCGTTGCAGCGTTTCCAGCGGAATGGTCGACGAGGCGGCCTGCTCGTGAATCTGGCCGGTCTGGTTTTTCAGCATCTCGCTGGTGCTGTCGATCACGCCCGCCGTGGTGGTGTTGAGCGCGGTGATCTGGTCGAGAACCAGCTTCTGATTGGTCAGCGCCTGGGCCACGGTGACGCCGGTGCGCAGCGCACCCACGGTCGTTGTGCTGGCCCGGTCGACACCCTTGACCAGCTCGATATTATTGCGCTTCACCAGATCCAGCGCGAGATAGCCCTGCACCGTCACCGCCATCTGGGTGAGCAGATCCTGGGTGCGTTGCCGGACATAGAAAAGCGCGCTTTCGCGGATCGCCTTGGCCTTGGCCGGATCGCTTGCGTCCAGTTCGGCCGCTTTGTCTTCCAGCCTTTGGTCCATGACCTTGGAGACATGAATCATCTGCTCCAGCCGGCCCATCGCCGCCCAGAGGTTCTTGCGTTCGACATCGATCGCGGCATTGTCCATCAGCAATTCGTCCTTGCCGGAGCGAAGCCGGTCGAGGATCGAGCCGATATGGCCTTGCGCGCTTTTATAACCGTCGAAATAATTGCGCATCTTGTTGCCGAACGGAATGATTCCGAAAATCTTCCTCTTGGCGGTCAGATTGCCGCGCTTGCCCGGATCGAGGTCCTCGACCGTGCGGCGCAATTCGGCGAGATCGGAACCAATGCCGCTCTGCTCGTCCATCGACCGGATCGGGCGATCGAGAAAGCGGTTGGACTGGCCCGCCGCTTCGGCAATTTCCTTGCGACCCATATTGGTAATTTGGTCGACTTTTTTGCCAAATTCGGGGCTGTTTTCGTCCTGAGCGATCAAATCATCGATAAAACTGTCGACTTTTTCTTCCAGCTTGGACTTTACCTCGTCACCAATGGAAACAAGGCCTCCGGCCTTTTCGGGTGCGACGGCAACCACCGGATCTGGCGGGGTCAGTTTCAGGTCTTCAGTCGCGGTGATTGTTTCGGTCGCCATGCTGTTCAGCCTCCCTGCCCCGGCACCAGTGCGGGGCTTTCCTTATAAATGGATGCAAATGCCCCGCTTTTCAAGCGTTTCAACTGCTGTATTAGCAAAATAATACAGTTTTTATGAAACTGTGCAACATGCTTCCAATCCCTCCAGCTTTCGCGATGCTCAGCTTTCCAGTACTTCGACCACCTGCGGCGCGATTTTTCCGACAATGATATCAATGCCCTTGGCGGTTGGATGCAGGCCATCGGGCAGGAACAGATCGGGATGCCCCACTACCCCGTCCATGAAGAACGGATAGAGCGCGACATCATATTTTTGGGCGAGTGCGGGATAGATCATGTTGAATTCTTTACCGAAATCTGCCCCGAGATTGGGCGGAGCCAGCATGCCGGTCAGCATCACCGGGATGCCTCGATCCTTTAGCTTCTTGACCATCGCCTCCATATTGGCGCGACTGTCTGATGGCTTGAGGCCGCGCAGCATATCATTGCCGCCCAGCCCCAATATCACCAGGTCCGGCTTGCGCGACAGGCTGTCGAGGACGAAATCCATCCGCCGCAAACCCGCTGCGGTGGTGTCACCCGACACGCCGGCATTGTGAACCCGGACATCCTTGCCCTCTGCTGTCAGCGCCGCTTGCAATTCCGGCGCGAAACCCTCTTTCTGGTCCAGACCATAGCCGGCATAGAGACTGTCGCCAAAAGCGACGATCAGAATTTCGGCTTCTTTCGCTTCTGCCGTCTGATCACCGTCTGTTTCCGCCAAGACCGTTTCTACGTCCTCTTGAACAGCTTGCTCCGCTTCCGGCGCTGGACCACAGGCGATCAAAAGTTGCAGAAATGCCAGTGTGAACCCATATGAGATTATATTCTTCAACATCGGATATCCTTACCCCCATGATCCAGAAACCCGCCGCATCAAGCGACGCCGCCACAGTTGAACCCCATATTGCGATTGCAGCCCGAAATGTCACCCTGTCTTTGGGGGAAGGCACAGCGCGGGTCGATATATTGCGTGGTATTGATCTGTCGATCGAGGAGGGCAGGACGGTTGCATTGCTCGGCCCGTCGGGTTCGGGAAAATCATCGCTGATGGCGATCCTGTCGGGTCTGGAGCGGGCAAGCGGCGGTACCGTCAATATTGCCGGCGCCGACTTCGGCACGATGAACGAGGATCAGCTGGCAGTGGCGCGACGCGGCCGGGTCGGCATCGTCCTGCAGGCCTTTCATCTGCTGCCGACGATGACGGCGCTGGAAAATGTCGCGGTGCCGCTCGAACTCGACGGCCAGTCCAAACCTTTCGAAATTGCGGCAGAAGAGCTTGCCTCGGTCGGTCTCGGCGATCGGCTCGGCCATTATCCGACCCAGCTTTCCGGTGGCGAGCAACAACGCGTGGCGATAGCCCGGGCGATGGCATCGCGCCCGACCATCATTTTCGCCGACGAACCGACCGGCAATCTTGATGGCACCACCGGCGAGAAGATCATCACCCTGCTGTTCGATCGCCAGAAAGCCACGGCGGCGACATTGCTGATCATCACCCATGATCCGGAACTGGCCAAACGCTGCGACCGGATCATCGAATTGCGCGACGGCCTTATCGAGCGGGATAGCGCCGCGTGAAGACATCTGACATCGGCTCTGACATCGGCAAGGCATGGACCATTGCGCGCCGCGATTTGCGCGGACGATTTGTCGGACTTCGGCTGCTGATCATCTGCCTGCTGCTTGGTGTTGCCACGCTGGCGGCCATTGGCAGCCTGACCAGCGCGATCACCGAAGAACTGGCCAATCGCGGTCAGGCGATATTGGGCGGCGATCTGGAGATAGCGGTTGCCCAGCGCGAAGCCACCGGCGAAGAACTCGCGGCCCTCAAACGGGCAGGAACGCTGTCGGAAACGCTGCGGATGCAGGCGATGGCCCGGCTGCCCGATGGCAGCGACACACAACTGGTCGAATTGAAAGGCGTCGATGCGTCTTATCCGCTTTACGGCAGCTTCACGCTGGAGAACGGCGATGTTGTGACCGCACCGAAACCGGGCGACATCTATGTAACCCCTGCCCTGATGCAGCGACTTTCCCGCAAAATTGGCGACAAGATTGCCTTTGGCGAGGCCAGCTTCACCATTTCCGGTGTCATTGCCGAAGAGCCCGACCGGCTCAGCGAAGGCCTGTCGCTCGGTCCGGTGGCGATCACCTCGCTCGACAATCTGCGCGCCACAAAATTGATCCAGCCGGGCAGCCTGTTCGAGAGCAAATATCGCCTCAAACTGCCCG
>NZ_JBALTF010000038.1:0-25925 GCF_036964675.1 Parasphingorhabdus sp.
GGTCAGGATGCGGCAGGGAAATGGAGCTATTTTGGCTATAAGGGCGGATCGGAACCCGGGGTGCTGTCCTTCAATTTCCTGCTGCGGTCCAGAACGGGGAAAAGCTATGCTATTTCGGTCAACTGGAACGATGGCGACATATCGCTGCAGGAGAGCGAGCTGCTAGCCCTGACAACGCGCCTGGTGAACTTGCTGGCAGAGCAATAGCGAAAACGGCCAGCTTGGCCCGCACAGGACCCAAGCGCAATGACGCTATGCGCTGGCGAGAGCCTCGACCAGCGCCTTCACCTTCTGCTGCCGCCACTGTGGCAGCGGTGCCATCAGCCAGTAACCGCGCGACGACACGCTGTCCTCGCCGATGAGCTCGACCCGGCCAGCCGCCAGATCGCGCTGGACCAGCATCTTCGGTACCCAGGCATAGCCGAAACCATTGGCCGCCGCTTCGATAGCCAGCCCGCCATCGGCGACCCGCATCAGGGTTTCCTCGCCTTCGGAAATCGGACAGCCCGGCCAGTCAATCTTGTTGCCACCGTCGAGACCGGGAGCAGCGACCTTCACGAACACGGTATCGCCGAGCATCTTGCCTTCATGTTTACCCGGCCCGTCGCCGAGCCAGATTGCCACGTCGAGATTGGCTTCGGTAAAATCAATTTCGTCATCTGCGGCGACCAGCGCGAAACTGGTGTCCGGATGGTCGGCGGAAAAGCTGGACAGTCTCTCGTTGAGCCATTTCTGGGTAAAATCGCGTGGAGCCGCAATGGTCAGCTTGTGCGAAGACTGACCCGATTGCATCGCCCGGACGGCTTCCTCAAATTGCAGAAAACCGGAGCGCAGCGCATCCAGCCCTGCCGACGCTTCGTCGGTCAGCTCGAGACCTTTGGGGGTGCGGCGGAACATAACCACGCCGAGCATGTCTTCCAGCGCCCGAATTTGCTGCCCGACCGCAGCGGGGGTCACCGCCAGTTCATCGGCCGCCTTGGTGAAGCTCAGGTGCCGTGCGGCAGCATCAAGCACACGCAGCCCGTTCAACGGCAAATGGGTGCGTTTCATTGCTCGACAGTCGGTTCGGTCAGAGGGAAATGGGGAATGCGGACTTCAAAGACCGGCGGTGTGCTGCCAACCATACCAAAATAGCCTTCCATCGAACCGCTGGGTGTATTGAGCGGGCAGCCCGAGACATAATCATGGGATTTGCCCGGCTGGATGATCGGCTGTTCACCAACCACCCCGTCGCCGTCGACCATTTGCAGACCACCATGCTGATCATTGATCCGCCAGTGCCGCGTCAACAGCTGCACTGGCGTGTCGCGATGATTCTCGATCCGTATATGATAGGCCCAGAACCAGCGGTGGCTATCAATATCCGATTGTTCGGGCAAGAAGGTCACGGTGACGCGCACGGTGACGCCATCGGTGGTTTCAGCGAACGGGAAGAATGATTCCATGGACATGGTATAGAGTTAAAGCCCCACCGACGAAAGGGCCTGATCCAGATCCTGGATCAAATCGATCGGATCTTCGAGACCGACATTGATCCGCAGCATGTCTTCGGTGATCCCGATCTCCAGCCTGGCTTCCTCGCCCAGCCCGTGATGGGTGGTCGAGGACGGATGACACATGAGCGAACGACTGTCGCCGATATTGTTCGAAATATCGATCAATTTCAATGCGTTGAGTAAGCCATGCGCCTGCTTGCGCCCGCCACCGACATAGAGCGAGAAGATCGGCCCGGTGGCCTCCATCTGGCTCATCGCGAGATTGTGCTGCGGGTGACTGGGCAGACCGGGGTGCAGGATCCTCTCTACCCGCTGCTCCAAAAACTTGCCCACTTCGAGCGCATTATTGCTCTGCCGGCGAATGCGCAGGTCGAGCGTCTCCAGCCCCTTGAGCACAACCCAGGCATTGAACGCGCTCAATGTCGGGCCGGTGTTGCGGGTGAAGGCGAGCAGGGTTTCCTCGATAAATTCTTCGCTGCCACAGACCGCACCGGCCAGCACACGCCCTGCCCGTCCATCATCTTGGTGGCGCTATAGGCAACCACGTCGGCGCCATATTCCATCGGCCGTTGCAGCACATTGGTGGCGAACGCATTGTCGACCACGCTGGTGATGCCCTTGGCCCGCGCCAGATCGCAGACGCTGCGGATGTCGATCACATCCATCGTCGGGTTGGCCGGGGTTTCAAAGAAGAAAACCTTGGTCTTCGGCGTGATCGCCCGTTCCCAATTGTCCATCTCGCGGCCGTCGACCACGGTCGTGTCGATGCCGAATTTTGGCAGCAGACTATCGGTCAGCCAGCGGCAGGATCCGAACAGGGCGCGACTGGCGACGACATGGTCACCCGCCTGCAACTGGCAGAGCAAGGCTGCGGTCATCGCCGCCATGCCCGACGCCGTGGCGCGGCAAGCGTCGGCGCCTTCCATGATCGCAATCCGTTCTTCCAGCATCTGCACCGTCGGATTTTGCAGACGGCTGTAGGTCATGCCCTCCTGCTCGCCGGCAAAGCGCGCAGCAGCATCCTCGGCGCAGTCATAGCTATAGCCCGATGTCAGGAACAAGGCTTCGGATGTCTCGCCAAATTCGCTGCGCATCGTGCCGCTGCGGATCGCCTGGGTCGCAGGACGCCAGTTCTTGGTGATATTGCGGTCTTGGCCGGTATTTCTTTTCATGATGCTGTCTTAGCCGCCCGTCAGTTGCGCGACAATAGCGTCGCCGATTTCCGTGGTCGAAGCCTTGCCGCCCAGATCATGGCCGAGCACGCCCTGAGCAAGCACGGCGGCCACCGCCGCTTCGATCCGGCTGGCTGCTGCTTCCATGGCGAAGCTGTGCCGCAACATCATCGCGGCGGATAATATCATGGCGGAAGGATTGGCAACCCCTTGCCCGGCAATATCCGGAGCGCTGCCATGGATCGGTTCGTAGAGACCCTTGGTGCCTTCGCCCAGCGAGGCGGACGCCAGCAGGCCGATCGAGCCGACGCACATACTCGCCTGGTCGGAGAGTATGTCGCCGAACAGATTGCCGGTTACGACCACGTCAAACTGGCCCGGATTGCGCACCAGCTGCATCGCCGCATTGTCGACATACATGTGGCTGAGCTCGACTTCGGGATATTCGGCCAACGTCTCGATCATCACGTCGCGCCACAATTGCGATGTTTCCAGCACATTGGCCTTGTCGACCGAACAGAGCCGCTTGCCACGCACCATCGCGGTCCTGAACGCGACATGGGCGATGCGCCGGACTTCGCTCTCGTCATAGGACATGACGTCATAGCCCTCGCGCAGGCCATCGGCGGTTGTGCGCATGCCCTTTTCGCCAAAATAGACATCGCCATTCAGTTCGCGGACGATCACAACATCAATCGTGCGCGCGATTTCCGGCTTGAGGCCGGACGCATCCTCCATACCGGGAAACATTTTGGCCGGCCGCAAATTGGCAAATGTCTGCATTTCCTTGCGCAGACCCAGCACCGCCTGTTCGGGGCGCAAATGGCGTTCCAGATTGTCGCAGGACGGATCGCCGACCGCGCCGAACAGAACCGCATCGGCAGACTTCGCCAGTGCCACCGTTTCCGGTGGCAGCGGATGGCCATGGTTGCGATAGGCAACACCGCCGACATCGGCGTGGCTCAATTGCAGATCGGGCAGATCAAGGACCTCCAGCACGCGCAGCGCCTCGACCATGATTTCCTGACCAATGCCGTCGCCGGCGAGCACCGCAATATGCATGAAATTTCCTTCTTGTAAGCGCGCCGTTCCTGCCGCGCCTTGACGCGTTACGCAACCACCCTTTTCAGGCGATCGACCAAAACCGTGCGCGCCGCCATCACGTCCCGGCGGCGATCTTCGAAAAAATGGCGCTTGAGGAAAAATCCGGTGACGCGCAGGCCGTCAAATATATCATCCCATTCCGGCGTAACCGGTTCTTTGAGAAAGGCCGGCAGCGGCAACAGACGATCCTTGTAGAGGGTTCCGGCTGCCGCGCTGACCGCCATTGCGCTCTTCGGGCTGATATAGACCAGACCCTCCTCAGACCCGGTCACCGCGCATTTGTCCAGCGCCAGCCCAAAGCCCAGTTCCGAGAGTAGCAGCAGCTCATAGCGCACCAGGGCCACCGCCCAGCCCTTGGCGGACGGAGCGCCGCAAATGGCGTCGAGCAGGGCGGACAAAGCCGAATGGAGCGGCGGATAGCTTTGCTCTTCCGGCAACACCGCCGCAGTCAGGGCGGTCACCCAGTCCAGCGCCGCGCTGGCCAGCGGTTCGCCGAGAAACGGTCCCCGGCTCTGATGCAATTCCGCCGTCATCGACGCCAGCTGATCCTCGGTCCGGGCCCGATAATCGGCCTGCACGATATTTGAAGGGATCAGCACCGGCCGCATCGTCCGTGAATGCGCACCCCGCACATAGCCCGTGACCAAGCCATTTTCCGGGGTTAGCGAACGGACGACCGCGCCATGCTCGCCATGCGACTTGACCGAACAGATGATCGCGGAGGTGCGGAGGTTGGGCAAATCATTCTACCGATGGATAATTTCGACTATTATGCAATATCGCTTCGATCAGAATATGATCCGCTATTCCGCCAAACCCGAGACGATAGACCACTACATAAGGCAGTCCGCTGACTGACAACTCGAACGTATTTTCAATTCTGCCAACCTTTCCCAACTGTGGAAAGTCGGCCAGAATCTCGATATTTTGTCGAAGTCGGGCAATGATCCGAAGGGCTGTTGCAGGACTGTCTTTCGCGATCCAGTCGAATATGTCTTTAAGGTCTCTGCGTGCGCCTGATGAAAATTCAATCATCTAGGCCAAGTGCATTCCATACTTCTTTCGCTGGATAAACTCTGGCACCCTTGTCCGTGTCGTCCATCGATTTTTTTACTTTTGTGCGGAACCAGGCATCATATCCAGCATCCGGTTTTTCGCCCGTGATCGTGGCCTTTACAGCATCAGTCTTCCGTTGCTCGTTCATGGCCCCAATAATATCAT
Source organism: Parasphingorhabdus sp. (assembly GCF_036964675.1). Taxonomy (GTDB): domain Bacteria; phylum Pseudomonadota; class Alphaproteobacteria; order Sphingomonadales; family Sphingomonadaceae; genus Parasphingorhabdus. Next base: position 4,994 of record NZ_JBALTF010000038.1, read on the forward strand.
GGCATCTCGATTGTGGCAAGAAACTCCATTATCCATGGAAGAAATCATAGATTTTCTGCGCCACCGTCGCCGATACGCCCGGCGCACCCTGCAGATCGTCGAGCGAGGCGTTTTTCACCGCTCGCGCCGTTCCGAAATGCAGCAGCAGCGCCTTTTTCCGGGATGGCCCGATGCCCGGCACGTCATCCAGAGAACTATGCCCTACCGACTTTGCCCGTCTGGTCCGGTGTGCGCCAATCGCAAAGCGGTGGGCTTCGTCGCGCAGCCGCTGGAGATAGAAGAGCACCGGGCTGTTCATCGGCAGGTTGATCTGGCGACCATCGGGCAGATGGAAGGTTTCGCGCCCGGCATTTCGGTCCGGCCCTTTCGAAACCCCGATCATCACCACATCCTCGACACCGATTTCGGCCAGCGCCCCCCGTGCCGCGCTCATCTGGCCCTTGCCGCCATCAATCAGCACCAGATCGGGCCACTCGCCTCTCTCGCGATCCGGGTCTTCCTTTTGCGCGCGGGCAAAGCGCCGCTCGAGCACTTCGCGCATCATCGCGAAATCGTCGCCGGGTGCGATGTCGGGATTTTTGATATTGAATTTGCGATAGGCGTTCTTGCGGAAACCTTCCGGTCCGGCGACGACCATGCCGCCGACCATATTCGTGCCCTGAATATGACTATTGTCATAAATCTCGATGCGATCAGGCACCGCATCCAGTTCCAGCAGATCGACCATTTCGCGCATGATCCGGGCCTGGGTGGAGGTTTCCGCCAGCCGCCGGTCGAGCGCTTCTTCGGCGTTGCGGCTGGCCTGGGTCAGCAGCTTGCGGCGATCGCCGCGCTGCGGCTTGGAAACGCTGACCTTATAGTCGGCCTTCGTGCTGAGCGCCTCGGCCAGCAGTTCGGCATCGGGCAATTCCCGGTCGAGCAACACCAGCTTGGGCGGCGGCATCTGGTCGTAAAATTGCATCAGGAAGCTGGAGAAAACCTCCTCGATTGCGACATTGGTGGTATGCGCCGGGAAGAAGCTGCGGTGACCCCAATTCTGGCCGCCGCGAATGAAAAATGCCTGAATGCAGACGGTCGAGCCCTTGGCCGCCAGCGCAAAAATATCGGCGTCCGGCAAGCCCGCCGCATTGATCGCCTGACTGCCCTGGATGAAGGTCAGCGCCTTCAGCCGGTCGCGATAGATCGCGGCCATTTCGAAATCGAGACCGTCGGCGGCCTTTGCCATCGCGTCACCCAGCTTGTGCTGCACGGCGGTCGACTTGCCCGACAGAAAATCGCGCGCGTCCTCGACCAGCTCGGCATAATCCTCCTTGCCAATCCGGTCGACGCACGGCGCCGAGCAACGCTTGATTTGATAGAGCAGACAGGGCCGCGACCGGTTGTTGAAAAAACTGTCGGTGCAGGAGCGCAGCAGGAACAGCTTCTGCAAGGCGTTGATCGTCCGGTTGACCGATCCGGCGCTGGCAAAGGGACCGAAATATTGCCCCTTGGTCCGCTGCGCGCCGCGATGCTTGGTAATCCGCGGAAAATCAGAATCGTCGCGCAGCAGGATGAAAGGGAAGCTCTTATCATCGCGCAGCAAGACATTGTAAGCAGGCCGGAATTTCTTGATCAGCTGCGCCTCGAGCAGCAAGGCTTCGGCCTCGCTGCCGGTCGTGACAATGGTCATCGAGCGGGTTTGGGCGACCATCCGCATCAGCCGGTGCGGCAGGCGGTTCATCTGGACATAGGCGCCAACCCGGCTCTTCAGCGACCGCGCCTTGCCTACATAGAGCACGTCACCGCGCTTGTCCTGCATCCGGTAGACGCCCGGCCGTGTCGGCAGCGTATTCAATACCTCACGGATCGCCGCCATGCCGGCCTCGAGATCAGGCGTATCGCCCTCCCCACGCACCGCATAGGTCGCTTTATCCTCGTTGAAACGGGAAGCGGCATTGGGTTGATCGGGGCGGTCGGCCTTGGACATGGGTTTTGTTTAAGTGAGGGCTAGATGCATTGCCAGAGCAATTACATCATCTCCCGCAGGGAGAGGCAAGTATAGCTAGTCAGTCCTGAGCTTGTCGAAGGACTGACTAGCGAAACTCGGTGAGGGGTTCGAGTGTCGAGAGGGGAAAACCCCTCACCGACTGCTCCTAAGGCAATAAATTGCCAAGGCTTTGGCTTCCTCTCCCTCAAGGGGAGAGGAGCAAATTAATTCAGCGCCTTGCCAATGTCGCCAATCGCTTTGTCGACCAAAGACTTGTCGGCAGCGGCATCATGGCGCGCCGCAATCAATGCTTCTGCTGCCTGGGTTGCTGCTGATGCGGCCTTGGCCCGAACCGCTGCGATAGCAGAGCGTTCCGCTGCGCCGATCTTGTCTTCCGCCATTTTCTTCCGGCGGGCGATCAGTGCCTTGCTGTCGACTTCTGCCTGCTTGACCAGGGTCGCAGCCTCTTTTTCAGCATTTTCCATCAGCGCTTCGGCTTCTGCCTGTGCGCCAGCGGTCTTGGCTTCATATTCGGCCTTCAGAGCCTCGGCTTCCTTGCGGAGATTGGCGGCTTCGTCGAGGGTCTTCTTGATCTCGGCGATCTGCTTGTCCAGCATCCCGCCAATGATCTTGGGGACTTTTGCCCATAGCATGATGCCGAATACGATCAGCATCCCCACGGCGACCCATCCGGTCGCGTTCAATCCGAGTGCGCTTGCTTCCGCGCCTTCTGCCAAAATCGTCAATAGCATCGTCTATCTCCTTCAGCAGGCGCTCAGAAAGCGGCCTTGACCGCCTTCTTTGCATCGGCTGCCGAAACCTTGGTACCGGAAACCGTCGCGACAATCGCCTGAGCGGCTTCGGCTGCCACAGCTTCGATTTCCTTGAGAGCGGCGGTTTTTGCCGCTCTCAACTCGGCGTCGGCTTCATCGGCCTTCTTGGCGATGGCAGCATCCGCCCGCTTGACCGCAGCCTCGTTCTTTTTGGCTGCCTTGGCTTTGGCGTCGTTGACATTGCCCAACGCATCGGCCCGCGCATCGTTGATACTGGTGCGATAATCGGTCTCGATCTGCTCAGCCCTGTCTTGCGCGCCCTGTGCGGCCGCAAGATCGTCGGTAATCCGTTTTTGACGGTCATCAACGGTCTTGCTGATCTTCGGCACCATGTTTCTGGCAATGCCAAAATAAATGATGCCAATGACGATCAGCAACCAGAAAAACTGGCTACCATAGACTTCCAAGAGCTGACTAATTTGAGGCATTATTCACCTGTAAATTCAAGACGCAAAACCGATAATTTGGCCGAGCTGGGCAAGACCAACGCACGCAGTAGATTATTCTGCTGGTGCGGTTGCCGGTGCTTCTACTGCTGCTGGCGCATCGACCGCTACAGCTTCAACTGCAACGACTTCTGCTTCAGCAACGGCTGGCGGTGCGTAAAGGATGATCATGGCAACAGCGAAAGCGATCAGGCCGAGCAATTCAGCAGCAGCAAAGCCGATGAACAGACGTCCCTGCTGGCCGTCAGCCGCAGATGGGTTACGCAAAGCGCCTTCAAGGAAGGAACCGAAAACATTACCAACACCGGTAGCAGCGGCACCTACGCCGATTGCAGCCAGGCCAGCGCCGATAACTTGTGCAGAAGAGAGATCCATTTTTTAACTCCGTATTGTAAAACTAGGGATTGAAAGTGACTTAGTGAAGATTTTCCGCATCGTTGATGTACAAGGATGTGAGAAGAGCGAAAACATAGGCCTGAATGGCGCAAACCAGCAATTCCAGCGCGCTAACAAAGGCGATGAAGATGATGCTGAGCAATGCGATACCCCAACTGGCGCCGCCTGCATCAATCGCCTGAATGACGAAATTGGCGAACACCTTGATCAGGATATGGCCGGCGATCATCGCAACGAACAGCCGCAGCGCCAGGCTGAACGGACGGACGAGGAAGGACAATAGCTCGACCATGAAGATCAACGGGATCATCACGACTGGCGTGCCATGCGGGATGAACAGGCTGAAAAACTTGAAGCCATGTTTCCAGAAACCGACGATCAATACGATCGAGAAGCTGATCGCTGCCAGCAGACCGGTGACGGTGAACTGGCTGGTGACGGTGAAGGGATGGATGCCGGGGATGATCCCGAAGGGCATCATGCCGAGCAGATTGGAAAACAGGATGAACATGAACAATGTGAACACCCAGGGCGTATATTTCTTGCCTTGCGGGCCAATGCTGGTGGCGATGATATTATCGACAAAGCCGACAACGCCTTCGACCATGACCTGCCAGCGACCGGGAACCAGTTCCCGCTTCATTCCGCCCATCATGAACACATAAAGAAGCCCAAGGACGATGAACATCCATAGCGCGCTGTTAGTAAAGCTGATCTGTTGACCGAATAAAGTGAAGCCATCAAAAATGGGCAGCACTTCAAACTGGTGCATAGGATCAATCTTGCCGTCTGTAGCCACTAATCTAACCCCTGATAGTCAATCGTCATCATCTGCTAGCGCCGTCCCGATGTCATCCACCGGTTGGCTCGAAATCACGTAAATTTTCCTGAACGCCACTCCCGTTCCGAGGAAGAAGAACAGCAACAGGAACAATGGTTTTGTTCCCAACCAGGTGTCAAAAAGCCACCCAAGGAAGAAACCAGCAGCCACGCCTCCAATCAAATAGCTTAGCACCCTTGCGCCGAGCCGCTGACTTTCGTCTGGCCCTTTGTTTCGGTGCCCCGCTTTGATCCTCTCTCTATTCTGTGCCGTTTCCAGTCGCTCTTCCAGCGATGAAACCCGCACATCCTCTTCGAGGGGATCCCGATCAGATTCGCTTGCTGCCATTACCACCCCTTTAAATGCCCCGAAGAGCGCCGAAAAGAGCCATAGATAACAGCAGGCCGACCCGCCAAGGCGCGGTCCGTTTAGGAAAGCCGCGTGCCCAAGTCAACAGCAATGCTGCAACGCGGAAAATGTGTTGGGTTCGACGAAGGATTTGTGCAGTAAACGCATCAGCGAAACCGGCTATTGTTGACAATCCGTATCAAAAGAAGTGGCGCAGATTGGCGCGGGATCAACAGCAATATGGGTCTGCTTTGCCAACAGGCGCAGGATGAAAGTTCTGCTTGTTCTGGCGGCCGTCGACTGTCAATTTGGAAAACGCTCAAAACAAAGGACCGTCCCGTGACCCTCCAGACAGACCGCACCGACAATATTCTGACCGTAACGATAGACAGGCCGGAACGCAGAAATGCGGTCGACGGCGACACGGCGAAAGCCCTTTATGACGCGTTCAGGGATTTTGATAAGGATGACAGTCTGCACGTCGCCATATTGACCGGAGCAAATGGCAATTTCTGCGCTGGCGCTGACCTGAAAGGGGTGTCCGAAGGCAGAGGCAATGCGGTGCTGGTCGATGGCGAGATGGCTCCGATGGGCCCCAGCCGACTGCGGCTTTCAAAGCCGGTCATCGCGGCGGTTGAAGGCTATGCAGTCGCCGGTGGCCTGGAACTGGCATTGTGGTGCGATCTCAGAGTGGCCGCGCAATCCGCCGCTTTCGGGGTCTTCTGTCGCCGTTGGGGGGTGCCGCTAATTGATCTTGGAACGATCAGGCTGCCGCGTCTCATCGGCCAGTCACGCGCGGCGGACATGATATTGACCGGCCGCGAGGTCAAGGCGGACGAAGCGCTGTCATTTGGTCTGGCCAACCGGGTGGTACCCGATGGTCAGGCCTTGGCTGAAGCCAAAAAACTGGCCGCTGATATTGCCGCATTTCCGCAGCGCTGCTTGCGAAGCGACCGCCGATCGATGTTTGACCAATGGGATCTCGCTGAACTGGACGCAATCAGACATGAAACCCAATTGGGGTTGGAGACCATAAAATCGGGCGAGACACGGGCCGGCGCCACCGCCTTTGCAAATGGCAGGGGTCGCCATGGCGAGTTTGGTGGCTAGGGTCGGCAGGACGCCTTGAATCGCGGCCCGCATTCTTGACGCCCGGCAGATTGTCGTGAAAGGTAATCTCTGCGCGGCAAGGGGACCGCGTTTTTATGGCTTCAGGTTCAAAGACGGTTATTTACGCGGCATTGGCGGGCAACAGTCTGATCGCTGTTTCCAAATTTGTCGCTGCCTCCGTCACCGGCAGCTCTGCAATGTTTAGCGAAGGCGTGCACTCGGTTGTCGATAGCGGCAACCAGCTTTTGATGCTGTTTGGCTTGAAACGCGCCGTGCGGCCACCCGACGAAAAACATCCTTTCGGCTATGGCATGGAATTATATTTCTGGACCTTCGTGGTCGCAATATTGATCTTCGCCGTCGGTGCCGGCATTTCCATCTACGAAGGCGTGCAAAGCCTGTACAATCCGCATCCGGTGGAATCGCCGATATGGTCTTATGCTGTGCTGTCTTTGGCGATGGTGTTCGAAGGGGCTGCCTGGTGGGTAGCCTTTCGGGAATTCCGGCGCACCAGGGGAAACCAGACCTGGTATGCGGCCGTCCGCAACTCCAAGGACCCGACGGTTTTCACGATCCTGTTCGAAGACAGCGCTGCGATGATGGGATTGATCATCGCCTTTATCGGTATATTTGCCTCGCAATATTTCAATATGCCGATACTCGACGGCATTGCTTCGATTTGCATTGGTGTCGTGCTGGCGTTCGTCGCGGTGCTGCTGGCCTATGAAAGCAAGGGCCTGCTGATCGGCGAAGGCGCTTCCCCGGAAGTGGTCGCCGGGATTCGTGCCGTGGTTTCCGATGACAAACGGATCACCGGGCTGAACGAAATATTGACCATGCATATGGGTCCGGAAGATATATTGCTTGCCGCCAGCGTAGATTTTGATGACGGTTTGACCGCCGATAAAGTGGAACAGGCGATTACCCATTTTGAAAAGACGATCAAAAGCCAGTTCCCGCAGGTCAAACGGATATTCATCGAGGCGCAAAGCTGGCGCCAGCATCACGCGACGGCCATTGCCGCAGGAGAAATGAGTTCGCAGCGCCCGCCTGATGGGAAATAAGACGGACGAACCGCAAGCAGGAGCACCCAATGACTGACGCACCCGTGACAAAATCCCGTGTTCATGACATCGAACCGGAAGACGGGCTGTTGTTCGGGTGCATCTTGGATGGCAAGGGCGGTGGACGGCTTTGCGGCTGGGCAGAAGTCGAGGCGACCGCCCCTGAAACCACGCCGCTCTGGCTCCATCTGGATAATGTTTCTGAACGGGCTGAATCGTGGTTACGCAATAAATCCGGTATCCCTGCCTCGGTCGTTGGTGCCTTGCTGGCAAAAGAGTCCCGACCGCGAAGTCTGCGGGTCGACGATGGACTTCTTGTCATCCTGCGCGGCATCAATCTGAATGAAGGCGCCGAACCGGAAGATATGGTCGCCCTGCGCATGTGGGTAGAACCAAAGCGGATTGTAACGGTGCGCTACGAGAGGATGATGACACCGCGCGATATATTGTCGGATATCATCGACGGCGGTCATGGTGCCGAGACGACACCTGATTTATTTGTCGCCCTTTCCGAACGACTGTCGCTCAAGATCAATGATGTCATTATCCAGCTGGAAGACCGGCTAGACGCATTGGAGGCCCAGGTTGATACCGAACAGCCCACCAGATTGCGTTCGAAGATCGCCGAATCGCGTCAGGATACAGTTGCGCTGCGTCGCTATCTGTCCCCACAAAGAGAGGCGCTCGCCAATTTGCAATATGACGCACCGGACTGGCTCAATCCGAGCCAGCGCATGGGGTTGCGGGAAACGGCCGACCGGACGCTGCGCTATCTGGAAGATCTGGATGCGGCGCGCGACCGGGCGATTGTAGTACTGGATGAACTGGCCAACAAAATGGCCGAATCGATGAACCGGACCATGTATGCCCTGTCGATCGTCGCCGCCATTTTTCTGCCGCTCAGTTTTCTGACCGGGCTGCTCGGCATCAATGTCGGCGGCATGCCGGGAGTGAACAGCAATGTGGCCTTCTGGATTACCTGCGCCATCATGACGATCCTGATGGTCACCGAGGTTTACGTGCTCCGGCGTCTGAAATGGATATAGAGATATGATCGTGAATATTCTGGCCGCGACGAACACCATACCGGACATTACCGACGTCCCCTCGATTCAGGACATCGGTGCCGGGTTCCGCGACATAAGCACGTTTTTTTCCTCGTTTTTTCTGCGCATGCAAGCCGAGCTGCTATCGGGAACGATCTGGCTGCAGCTGGGCGGTATCGTTGTCGCGCTGGTGCTCGGCTTTATATTTACCCGCATCTTGAAGGCCGCAACCGGCGGCTTCTTTGCCGATCTGGCGGAAAGTTTTCGCGGCGGAAAATATGAAGCCGTCTCGGGCACGCTTGTCTTTCCGTTAATTGCTTCGGCGATTATCTGGCTTATCATCTCGGGCTTCGTCGGACGCGGTATTCCGGTAGACTATATGCGGATGGTCGGCGCTGCGCTCGTCGCGACGCTGATCATTCGCACCTTCGCCCTGACCAACAGCGATCCGCTCTGGCGCTGGACGACAATCACGCTGACGATAATCGGCGCGCTGCTGGCGGTGGTGCGTCTTTTTACACCGACGATCGAATTTATCGACAGCCTGACGATCCCGTTGGGCGAAGATCTCTCCCTGCTCGATATTTTCAAGGTGCTGGTGATCGCGGTTGCGCTTGTTTGGGGGGCTTCATTTTTCTCCCGCCTCATTGAAACGCGGCTGAGCAAGTCCGAACGGATGACCCCCTCGGTCCGCGGGCTGTTCGGTCAGTTGATCCGCATATTGATGATCGGCGTCGCCATTTTCATCGCGCTCAATATGGTTGGCATCGATCTGACCGCATTTGCCGTATTTACCGGCGCACTGGGTGTCGGCATCGGCTTTGGTCTGCAGTCGATTTTCTCCAATTTCGTCGCCGGCATCATCATCATTCTCGAAAAAACGCTCAAGGTCGGGGATTTTGTCGATCTCGAGAGCGGTATCACCGGCGAAGTGCGGGAGATCAATGTCCGCAGCACGCTGATCACAACCAATGACAATATCGACATGCTGGTTCCCAATTCGGAATTCATCAACAAGCGTGTGATCAACTGGACCTTGCGGGAAGCCAAGCGCCGCATGCACGTGCCGGTTGGCGTGGCTTATGGAACCGACAAGGATCTGGTCAAGAAGGCGATATTGGAAGCGGCGGACAATGTCGAATTTACCCTGAAAGGCTTCAAGAACCGCAAGCCCGATGTCTGGCTGGTCGGTTTTGGCGACAGCAGTCTGGATTTTGAACTGATCGTCTGGCTGACCGACGAAGCGACCAAGAAACCAGGCAAGGTCCACGCGACCTATTGCTGGGAAATCGAAACGGCGCTGACCAAATATGGCATCACCATCCCCTTCCCGCAACGCGACCTCCATCTGGTCAGCGGATCGCTTGAAAAAGAAAAAGGCGCACCAGTCTAGCTGGCGCGCCTTCCGCTATTTTCGTTGTGAACTAACTCAGGGGCAACGTGAATCGCGCACAGGATCTGAACTGTGCGACGAATTCCAGCTATCGCCTGGCGTCTGATATTTTTCGTCTGCAGAGGTCCGCATGATCAGGTCGCAGCCCGAGGTGGAGGCAAATTGCTCGACCGTCGAATTGGTTTCCTGCGCCTTGCGGGTATAGGCCGCTTTGCGCTTGATATTGAGGTCATCGACCAACGCCTTGATCGCCGGTGAAGGCGAACTCACGCTGCCATTTTTGACCCTTTTAAACGCCCCGAAGAGCGCCAGAAAGAACCAAAGATACCGCAGGCCGACCCGCCAAGGCGCGACCCGTTTGGGAAAGCCGGACGCAGACGGCAAAATTAATCGCCGGCTATCGGCGCAAATGGGTCATTCAAAAATATTGACATCGGCTCTGGTTCCGAAATCGAGCCGACTAAAATACATAATAGATCCCCATGCAGGCCGCCAGACCGACGCCTACATTAAGCGGCAACCCGATCCGCACAAAATCGGAAAAGCGGTAATTTCCCGCCGTATAGACCAATGTATTGGTTTGATAGCCCACCGGTGTCGCGAAGCTGGCCGAGGCGCCGAACATAACCGTTACCAGAAGGCTGCGGACATCGACGCCGGTTTGCTCGGCGATACCAATCACGATCGGCGTCATGATCACGGCCACCGCATTGTTGGTAGCGGTTTCGGTGAGCAGCGACGTCAGCGCATAAACCGCGATGATCAGCCAAAGCGGCGAAATCATTTTGAGCAGAGGCAATAATGTATCGATTATCAACTGCACCGTGCCGGCGTTTTGCAGCCCTTGCCCCACCGCCAGCATCGAAAAAATCAGCACCAGCACATTGCCATCAATGGCCGACCACGCCTCTTCGCTGTCGATACAATTGGTCAACAGGACCGCAGCAACCCCCAGCATTGCCAGAGCGGCAATCGGCATCACGCCCAAACTCGCCGCGATGATGATGATCGCGAGCGTGAGAATAGCCACCGGCGCTCGGCGACGACGATAGGCCCGTGAGTCTGGCTCTTGCAAATGAACAAGGTCCGCATTGTCCTGCAATATCCCTAACGATCGATCATCGGTCTGCACCAACAGACTATCGCCATGCCTGATCCGGGCATCAGACAGCGTCGGACCAGCGATATGGCCTGGTCTTGATAGCCCTAGCACCCGCGCTGGAATACTTGCCAGGAACGGCAGGCTGGGTAATGATTTCCCTACGGACCGGTGAGATGGTCCGATGACCAGTTCGACCAAGCGGATATGGTCATCTGTCAGTTCAATGGCGGGCTGCTTGGCCCCGGCATAGCCCACTGAAAGCCCGTCAATTCCGGTCAGCGACAACAATTCTTCCTGGGACACCGCAGCGACCAATGTCTCTCCGCCTTCGATGACATGGTCGGCAAACTCCGAGCGGTCGATCCCCTGTCCGGTAAGCCGCCCCAATATCGTCACGCCCGAGGGCGCAAAGCCACTGATGTCGGAAATTTTCTTGCCGACAAAATCGCTATCCTCGATGATCCGGATATGGGTCAGATATCGAGAAGCGGGGGATTGGTCGGCCAGGCTTTCACTATCGCGTTTAGGCAGGAACAACGGACCCAATATCGCGATCATGATGATCCCCGCTGTCGCAGCGATCAGACCGACCAGGGTTATTTCAAACAGGCCAAAGGCTGCCTGCCCGTTTTCCTGTGCCACACCATCCACCAGCAAATTGGTCGATGTGCCAAGCAAGGTCAGGCTACCGCCCAAAATCGATATATAAGAGAGCGGGATGAGCAGCTTGCTCACTGCAATACCTGACACTTTGGCGATTTTGCGCATGATCGGGATCAGGATGATGACAACCGGCGTGTTGTTGACAAAGGCCGAAGAAGCAAATGTTCCGCCAAGAAACCCGCCTATCGCCATGAAGGGTCTGTGCTCCGCCTTGCGAGCGGCAAATCCGGCCAGCGCTTCGATCACGCCCGTGCGCACCAGAGCCCCGGACAAAATGAACATGGCCCCGATGGTCAAGGGCGCGGGGTTGGAAAAGACAGACAATAGATCATCGCTGCTGAGCAAACCGAAAACCAGCATCAGTGCCGCCGCTACCGTCGCGGTTACTGCCGGCGGGCGCCGCTCACCGACAAATGCCGCGAATAAGGCAACCAATATCACCAATCCTGCATAAGGTTTTGCAATATCCCAATAATATGCCCAATCCAAATTTCGTTCCTAATCCACAGGTTGCTGGCCAGTGCTTTAACAGGAAGACGGCAAGCACCGCCAGTACATTGGCCACGCTTCGTACGCTGCGTTCGTCATCACGACGGACGAGAGGCATTTTCTCCGCGAGTCGGCATCGGCATGATCATCCCTCGGGCTTCCCGTCGCCTCGGCTCTCATACTCGTCATATATTGGTGCGTCGATCCTGGTTTTTATTTGCGGGTTTAAACCGGAACCGGCAAGAAAACGGCGTCGCTTCGCAAGCAAACCGCTCCAAATATCATTTTCGATCACAGGGGATCAGATGTCCATTTGAGCTGTGCAACGTTCAAACAAAAAAGGGCGCATCGAATCAATCGATACGCCTTTTTTGTTTTTCTGCCGAGACCTGACTCAAAGGCAACGCGAATCGCGCACCGGATCGGAACTGTCCCGCGTATTCCAGCTGCCGCTTGGCGCCTGATATTTCTCGCCCGGCACCGTGCGCATAATCAGGTTGCAGCCCGAGGTGAAAGCAAATTGCTCAACCGTCGAATTGGTTTCCTGCGCCTTGCGGGTATAGGCCGCTTTGCGCTTGATATTGAGGTCATCGACCAGCGACTTGATCGCCGGAGAAGGCGAAGTCACAAAGCCAAGATAGCCATCCGGCTTCTCGCCAATGGCGCCCGATGACCGCGCCGCCTCATAGGCGGGGTCGCGCTGCGCCATAACCGGCGCGGCGACAACCGCAGTCAAGATCAGTCCGCCAATGACGGCCAAAGCCTTGTTTTTCTTTACATGTTCAAACATTAGAAAATATCCGCTTCTTCGTTGATCAGGTTCTTTGCATCACCGTCCAGGCGATACACCACTTCCTGCTTGATATTGATATTGAGGTTGATGACAATCGGCTTGTCCGGTGCAGATATCTGCACACAGGCGGAAAGCCCTGTCAATATTCCCAAAATCAGGCTGGCGGTGGTTAAACTCCTCATATTGCGACGAATCGCACCATATGGTCGATCCGTCAATTGGCTTGTCTGATAAAGCATCATCGCTTTCCCCCGGCTGAATGGACTATTCATCTTCTTTGAGAACCTTCACGGCGGCCTTTGCCCGGGCCTCCTGCGCCCGCAATAGTGCGGGCAGGTTCTGCCCGACCAATATTTCCGGTTCATAATAGGATTTGGCACTGCTCATCAATTGCATGAACGGCGCCTGGATGCGGACATTGAACTGGATCGGGATGCGCGCAAGCTGCTTGGTGATGAAATTGCGGCTCGCATCATCGCCTTGCTGCAACCCGTCGAATTTTACCTCGGTGATTATTTCACCGGCAATGTCGCCGTTCATGCCGATAGTCAGATTGCGATATTTGATCGATTTGAGCGCATTGAAGGCGAAATTGGCCATGGTGCCCATATCTTCATAGGTGAGCTCTCCGACATAGGCGAGCGTGCCGCCGCCTTCGCGCGCAACCAGATAACCGCCGACAATCCGGCCGCCATCCTGATCAAAGACCATTGGCAGCTTGCCATCAAACACCCCGGTCGCGGTCATATTCTCGAAATCAAACTGGGTCAGGAACTGGGCGGCATCAACCCCTTCGACGGTAAATTGCAGCCGCCTTTCGGCTTCTTCGCTGAGATCCAATATGGTCGGCTCGAGATAAAGCTTGCCACCCGCAAACGGCCATTGGCCGCCTTCGATCTGCATTTTAAAGTCCGGCAGCAAACGATAGCGGATTTGTCCGTTGAACACGGCGACGCCGGGATTGACCTCGGACAGGCTGACGATCTGGCCCGGACCGGTTTCCAGCGCGAGCAGATCGGAAAAATTGATCTCGCCGGACAGCCCGGTCACCGGGCCGAATGCCGCCGCCAGGTTCATGCTGTTGGTGCGAAACGTCCCGCTACTCTTGATACCATTTTCGGAAGCATCCCAGTTGATCCGGCCGGTTCCCGACATTTCTCCCTGGACATTGGCGATCACGCCGAGGGTCAGCGGGGTCAGCTGTTCCGGCTGCAGCCGTTCGTTGAACGTCAGCGACTGAACGTCGATCAGCGCCCTGCCTTCGCTGTTTTTCAAAGTGTGGACAATATCGATCGCGGCAATGGCGGTCAGCGTCTCCGGCTCGCGGAGCCAGCCCGTCGCCGTGAGATCATTGCCGTCAAAACGCAATTTGACGTCATTGCTGATCAAGGGCCGGAACCGTTCCACCGGTTGCTCGTCACGAACCAGCAGACTGGCATCGGCCAGAAATTCGCCATTTTCATAGCGCCAGTTGCCTTCGACCTTTTCCATCAGCAACGGTACATTGGCCACTTGCCCGGAAGCGCCTTCCATTCGTCCGTTGATCATGTCTCCGAAAGCGGCGCTCAGCACGGCCATGTCGAGGCGCGTCATGTTGCCGGGAGCACCAAGCTTGATTCCGACATTTTGGGCGATCAGGCCTTTTGCCAGAGAAAAGCCCAGCGCGCCGCTCGAAATGGCCAGCGGCGTGCCGCCAACATCACCATTCAATTTGAGCGACGGCATATTGGCCGCAACATAGACACCCGATCCGCTGCCAGACACGATCGCATCACCCTGCGGACATAGTCGCGCGCTGGTTGGACCCGCGTGCAAGGAAGCGGCGCGCAGGCTGGCGAATTGCAGGTTGATACACTGGCGGAACAGGGCGAAATCCCCATTGCGCCCAATATTTCCGCTGACCGGCACTTGCAGCCCGGTAATCTGCCCGTCCCCGAGCGGTCCGGTGAGGATGATCCGTCCATCGATATTGGTCCCGCCCTGACGGGTTGGTGAGAAGGCCAGTGCCGGAATCTTCAGCTGGGCCGAACCGACCTGATAATTGGCCATTTCAAGCCGTCCGGAAAATCCGCGCGACAGGCTGCCGTCGTCAAGCAACAATTTGGCGCTCGGAAAACCACCGCCCGCCAGCCGGATATTTCCATCCGCCAGCATCCGGATATTCTTGTCGGTAAAGGCCAGCAGCAAGGGATCGCTGAGACTGACCGTGGCGCCGGAACGCGAGCGGGCGGCGAGCGCATTGAGCGAAAGCGTTGTCCGCCCGCCATTTTTTGACAATTTTATGTCGCTGGCTATATCGAAATCTTTTCCGGCCTGCTGAACGGCTTTCGCGAACCGGTTTGCTAGCGGGCCGACCGGTGTCCCGGCGACCGACGCAGACAGGCTGCCGGCCTGCCGCAACAGATTCTTGTCCACATGAACGCCGCGAATTTCCGGCTGCCCGGCAAAACTCGCCGTCATCACCGCACCGCCATAGCCCAGCGCGAACGGACCCTTGATGTGCGAACTGTCAGCGCTTCCATAGGGGGACCGCAACCCGCTAGCGGTCAGATCGATATCGCCCTTGCTCTGTTTGAAATCACCGGCAGTTTGCAGGGAGGCATCGATTTTCTGACCTGAATATTCGGCATAGCGAAACGGTCCGCCGAGCAGACCGATATTGCCGGACCAGCTGGCCAGATCCTCGCCGAGATCAACCGAGACTTGCGCCGCAACATCTTCAGCCGCCAGATCAACTTTGCTGCAAGCGATGGTCGGCAACCGCAGCGGCCCTTGCAAATGCGGTTTCTTGCGGCGAATCGCCACTTTGCCGAAAAAGCTCGGTTTGCTTAAGGCACAACCGCCAGCATCGAGATTCCGGCTGATCGCCGCAATTTCTCCGCTGAAACCATCGTGCAACTCGCCTTTGCCATTGAGCGCCATTCCAATGAGGCCATATTCGCTGTCGATCCGCAACTTCGCATCGCTCAGACCAAGCCAAATGTCCGGCAGAGCCAGCGGACTGTCGTCTTCCGGATCGGTAAACTTGTCGAGTTCCCCGAAAGTGAGCTTGCCATTCTCCAGCCGACCGAACAGCTTGACCCCGCTCGCCCGGACCCAGTTGATGCCGACACCGCCCAGGCTCAGGCTATTGCCAACCTCGACCAGCTCTGCGGTCATGTCGGGGCGTTCCGGATCACCGATCACCAGATTGCGAATGACCTGTTTGCGAAGCCCGATATCCTCGATATCGTAGCTGGCGCTAACATCCATCTGGTCAAGCTGGGACTGGATGACATTATCTGCCAGTGTCGTTCGACTGACCCACAGGGCGATCAGTCCGAGCAGGATCAGAACAAGCAATATCCCGCCATACAGTCGAAACCGGGAACGGCGACCAACGGGGTCATTGGCGATTTCTTCTTCCATTGCGGTTGAAATGGAGAAGTCTGCCTTAAGTTGCAATGTAGAAGTGTCCAAGTGGCCGCGTTTTAAGACCCAATATAGATATTGGACATTTTCGGACGGTTTTCCGCTTATCACCCACGTTCATGCTTTGTTCCGATTATAAGGGGACACATGACCAAAGGACATGACATGCAATCAGGCTTGCCCAGGCACGGCAGCGGTCATCGCGCCCGGCTTCGGCACCGCATATTGACCGGTCAGGGCAACGGACTGCACGATCACGAACTGGTCGAATATCTGCTCGCGCTGGCCATTCCGCGCCGCGACACCAAGCCGCTGGCCAAGCAGTTGATCGAGGAATTCGGCGGTTTCTCGCGTCTGCTGGTTTCGGATGCCGATGCGCTGGGGAATTTCCCCGGTATGGGCGAAACCAGCGTGGCCGCGCTCAAGATTGTCCAGGTCGCGGCCTTGCGCCTGATCTCCGAGCCGGTGCGGACCCAGCCGATCCTGTCAAGCTGGCAGGCTTTGCTCGACTATCTGCGGGCCGATATGGCGCATCTGGCCCATGAACGGGTGCGGGTTTTGCATCTCGACAGCAAGAACCGGCTGATCCGCGATGAACTGGTCAGCGAAGGGTCGATTGATCAGGCCGCCATCTATACCCGAGAAGTCATCAAGCGCCCGCTCGCTCTGGGGTCTGCGGCAATCATATTGGTACACAATCACCCGAGCGGCGACAGCACGCCCAGCCGGCAGGATATAGCGATTACCAAGGATATTTGCGCCGCCGGCCGCACACTCGGCATCACGGTTCACGATCATGTCATCATCGGCAAGGACGGCCACACCTCCTTCCGGTCGAAAGGACTGATCTAGCGGATCGCGAGCCACTGTCCCTGTCGGCGACCAGTTGAGCCATCAGCCATAACGCCCGTCAATACAGGAACATCGGCATGCCTTCGACCTGGATCAGATTGGCGCGATACAGGTTGGCGTCATAGAGGCCGGAGACATTGACCCCCTTGCTGTCCTCCAGCAGGGTTCCGATCGGCACCGTACCGTAATTGCCATCGGTGAGACAGACCATATTGGCCATCCGGTCCTGCTCGATCAGTTGCACCGCCAGCGCGCCAAAGGCAAAGCCGACCATCCGGTCCATCGCGTCCGGTTCTCCGGCGCGCATCAGATAGGCGAGTTCCTGCACGATGGTTCTCTGGTCCGAGCGCGCCTCGATTTCGCGCGCCAGTTGCGTGCCGATATTCAGGCCATCACGGCTGGTATTGGATTTGTTGAGTTCGTCGGCATAGTCGGTCCCGCCGGAAAGCCGGGCACCCTCTGACACGACACATATGGCGTAGGATTCAGGATTGGCCTGCTTGTCGTTGAGCAGCAATGGCAGCAGCACATCGATATCGGCAGGCACTTCGGCGATCACGGTCCGGTCGGCCTGCGAGAGGAAGCCGGAAACCATCGCCGTCTCTCCTGACCGCCGCCCGAACAATTCGATCACCGCGATCCGTTCATGGCTCGCCGCCGTGGTCCGCAGCGCGTTGATCGCCTGCACCGAGCGGGTGACGGCAGTCGAGAAGCCGATACAATAATCCGTGCCATGGACATCATTGTCCATCGTCTTGGGAATCGAAATCACGTTGCGGCCCAGGCTCGCCAGATGGGCCGAGAAACGCAGCGTGCCATCACCGCCCATGGTGATCAGGGCATCGACCTTCAGCGCATCAAATATGTCGAGCACCTTTTGTGTCTGGTCACCCTCTTTGGTCGTGCGCGGGTCGCAACGGGAGCTGTGCAAAATCGTTCCGCCCTGCCGGTCAATGCCGCGCACCCGGTCCTTGTCGAGCATCATGACACTGTTTTCGTTCGACCATGGATCGGCAGGGTCAATTTCCAGCACCCCTTCCCAGCCCCGGCGCAAGCCAACCACATCCCAGCCGCGCTGCCAGGCCGAAGTCGCTATCGACTGGATGCAGGGATTGAGGCCCGGGACATCGCCGCCGCCGGTGAGTATAGCCAGACGCATTTTATTCTCCCTGTTTCCGCCGCTGCATTGCCGACTCATTTCGTAGCTGCTAGCGGAGCCGCAAAACAAGGTACATCATTGCCGTAATCATTCACTTTGTCCAAGGACCAATCATGATTCCACGCTATTCCCGCCCCGAAATGGTTGCCATCTGGGAGCCTGAATCGAAATTCCAGATCTGGTTCGAGATTGAAGCGCATGCCACCGACGCGCTCGCCGAACTCGGCGTCGTGCCCAAGGCAGCGGCGGAAGCGATCTGGGCCAAGGGCAAATTTGACGTCGCGCGGATCGACGAGATCGAACTGGAGGTAAAGCATGATGTCATCGCTTTTCTGACCAATGTCGCGGAAAATGTCGGCGAGGAAGCCCGGTTCATGCATCAGGGCATGACCTCGAGCGATGTGCTCGACACCTGTCTTGCGGTGCAGCTGGCGCGCGCTTCGGACATATTGCTTGCGGATCTCGACGCCCTGCTCGCCGCGATCAAAAAGCGCGCCTATGAGCATAAGTTCACCCCGACGATTGGCCGCAGCCACGGCATTCACGGCGAACCGGTGACCTTTGGTCTGAAACTCGCCCAGGCCTATGCCGAATTTGAACGCAACCGCGAACGGCTGGTCGCCGCGCGCAAGGAAATTGCCACCTGCGCGATTTCCGGCGCGGTCGGTACCTTCGCCAATATCGACCCGAAGGTCGAGGAGCATGTCGCCGAGAAACTGGGCCTGACCGTCGAGCCGATCTCCACCCAGGTGATCCCGCGCGACCGCCATGCACAATTTTTCGCCACGCTCGGCGTCATCGCCTCGTCGGTCGAGCGACTCGCCGTCGAAGTCCGCCACTTGCAGCGCACCGAAGTGCTCGAAGCGGAAGAATATTTCTCGCCGGGCCAGAAGGGCTCGAGCGCAATGCCGCACAAGCGCAACCCGATCCTGACCGAAAATCTGACCGGCCTCGCCCGGATGGTCCGCAGCTATGCCCTGCCAGCGATGGAAAATGTCGCATTGTGGCACGAACGCGATATTTCGCACAGTTCGGTCGAACGGATGATCGGACCGGATGCAACGATCACCCTCGACTTCTCGCTGGCGCGGCTGACCGGCGTGATCGAAAAGCTGCTGATCTATCCCGAACGGATGCAGAAAAATCTCGACCGCATGGGCGGCCTGGTCCACTCGCAGCGCGTCCTGCTCGCCCTCACCCAGGCCGGCATCAGCCGCGAGGACAGCTATCGCATCGTCCAGCGCAACGCGATGAAAGTCTGGGAATCGGACGGCGAGATCGCCCTGCTCGACCTGCTCAAGGCCGATCCCGATGTCAGCGCCAAACTCTCTGACGCGGAACTGGAAGAGCGCTTCAACCTCGATTATCATTTCAAGCATGTCGACACGATTTTCGCCCGGGTCTTTGGCGAATAAGCCGGTTTTCGGTACCATTATATGGCATCTGGCCACCAGCCTGATTTGGGACTAGGATAGCTGTCACACGCAAAAAAGGTGAAGCATGCAATTTATCAAAATCCTGTTCTGGGTTCTCCTGCTGGTCGCGACCTTCATTTTCTGGTGGACCAATGAGGCACGAGCATCGCTGGATCTTGGCGCTGCGGTTGTCGAGGCCCGGGTTTCAACCTTTGTCGTCGGTGCCTTCCTGATTGGCTTCCTGCCCGCATGGCTGCTTTTGCGAGGCTCCAAATGGCGCTTCCTGCGGCGGATCAAGACGCTGGAAGACGCCGCACGCCCGGCAACGGTGCCGACTCCTTCCGCAAGCCGCTCACCGACACCACCCGCACAAGCCTCTCCGGCTGTGGCACCGGTGGATAGCGGCAAAGCGTCCAGCACATGAGCAATCCGATATACGTCGCGCTCGACACGCCCGATCTCGACCGCGCGATCGAGATTGCGCAGTCGGTCAAGGGCCATGTCGGCGGCCTCAAACTCGGACTCGAATTTTTCTGCGCCCACGGCCATCACGGCGTGCACGAAATCCACAAGCTCGGCCTGCCGATCTTTCTCGATCTCAAGCTGCACGACATTCCCAATACCGTCGCCAAGGCGATGCAGGCGATCAATGTGCTGGAACCCGCGATCGTCACGATCCATGCTTCTGGCGGACGCGCGATGATGGAAGATGCCAAGGCCGCAGCGAACGA
The DNA here is from genome assembly GCF_036964675.1 of Parasphingorhabdus sp. Lineage (GTDB taxonomy): Bacteria > Pseudomonadota > Alphaproteobacteria > Sphingomonadales > Sphingomonadaceae > Parasphingorhabdus. The sequence continues at coordinate 25,031 of NZ_JBALTF010000038.1, forward strand.
ACATACCAAGGTTGTCGGCGTAACCTTGCTGACCTCGCTCGACGAGCGCGACATGGGCCGGATCGGCTATAGCGGATCGCCGCATGACCAGGTCGAGCGGCTGACCGCACTGGCCCGCGAGGCCGGACTGGATGGCATCGTCTGCTCCGGCAACGAAGTCGAAGCGGCGCACAAAATCTGGAAAGACGGCTTTTTCGTCGTCCCCGGCCTGCGCCCCAAGGGCGGCGCCATGGGCGACCAGAAGCGGGCCGTGACACCGCAGCAAGCCAGAAACAATGGTGCGAGCGTGCTGGTCATCGGACGACCGATTACCGGTGCGGACAATCCCGGCGAGGCGGCGCGGGCGATCGAGGCGACGCTTTAAGTCCGTGTCATGCCAGCGCAGGCTGGCATCCAACCCAATATTGCGGTTCAATCGAAGATTGGTTTAGGCCCCAGCCTTCGCTGGGGTGACGGATGAATGAAGAAAATTATGCAAAACAAAACCCAAATCAAAATCTGCGGCCTGTCGACCGAAGCCTCGATCGACGCGGCTATCGAAGCTGGCGCGACCCATATCGGCCTTGTCCATTTCGAGAAGAGCCCGCGCCATGTTTCGTTGGAGCGCGCCGCTGAGCTGCGCGACCATGCGGGTGACCGGATCAAGACGGTGCTGCTGCTGGTCAATGCCGACCCCAAACTGACCGGCAAGGCTATTGCCGAAGTCAAACCGGACGTTCTCCAGTTTCATGGCAGCGAGACGCCGGACTGGATTGCGCTGGTCAAGAAAAATACCGGCCTGACCATCTGGAAAGCCGTCGGGGTAAGAGACAAAGCCACATTGGCAAGCACCGGCCGCTATGCCGATGTTGTCGACCGTTTGCTGTTCGACGCCCCGGCCAGGACTTTGCCCGGC
>NZ_JBALTF010000039.1:0-25771 GCF_036964675.1 Parasphingorhabdus sp.
GTCATTTGCGGAAAGCGGCATTGGCTATGGCGAGCCGTCGACAATGAAGGAACGGTCCTGGACTTTCTTGTTCAATCCCGTCGCAATACCAAAGCCGCAAAAAAGCTCATGAAGAGCCTTCTCAAGAAACAGAAGATGTCGCCCACCTTAATCGTCACAGACAAGCTGCGATCATATCATGCAGCGTTTCGAGAGCTGCGCCTTACGGCTGAACATATCGACAACAAACGCGCCAACAACCGAGCAGAAAACGCTCACCAGCCAGTGCGAAGGCGGGAGCGAAAGATGCAGCGGTTCAAATCTCCAGGATCTGCCCAACGCTTCCTCAACGTCCACGCTTCAACCTACAACCATTTCGACCTTCAACGCCATCTTATCAATCGACCCTTGTTCAAGAAATTACGAGCTGGTGCGTTCAGCGGTTGGAAAGCTGCGGCCCTGAATGCCTGATCATAAAACCAAAACCAATCTTGCGTCTTGACCAAGTTAATGTGACAATGCCCCTGCCCCTCCACCAAGACCCCGTAGCTAAGCCTAACCTGAATGATAGTGCCTCAAGATGACGAAGTTCAGCAAGCCTTTTGCTGCGCTCAGCCTTGGCAACCAAAACGCGCCGATGCCATTGCCTATTTGAAAAATCCCAGCTGATCCAGACCGAGACCAGACAAAAAAAGGCCGGGGATTTCCCGGCCTTTTTTTTGAAAGTTGCTTCGACCTTACGCAGCCATCTCCCGCCGCGCCAATTCGCATTGCGACCAGATTTCAGTGAGCGCGGTGATCAATCGGTCGATGTCGCCGTCGCTATGCACTGGTGAGGGCGTGATCCGCAGCCGCTCTGTCCCGCGCGGCACCGTCGGATAGTTGATTGGCTGCACATAAATGCCGTGATTGTCCATCAGCCAGTCGCTGATGAATTTGCACTTATGCGCATCACCCACCATCACCGGAATGATATGGCTTGGGTTCGGCAGGTGGGGGATCCCCATGCGATCGAGCGCACCGCGTACCTTTGCGACGCGTTCCTTTTGCATGTCGCGCTCGACATTGCTTTGCTTGAGATGCTTGATGCTGGCACAGGCACCGGCGGCAACCGCTGGCGGGATTGCCGTGGTGAAGATGAAGCCGCTGGCGAATGTGCGGATATAGTCGCACAGGTCTTTGGATGCAGCGATATAGCCGCCCATCACGCCAAAGGCTTTGCCGAGCGTGCCTTCGATGACCGTGATCCGGTCCATCAGGCCTTCCTGCTCCGCCACGCCGCCGCCGCGCGGACCATAGAGACCGACAGCATGGACTTCATCAATATAGCTCATCGCACCATGTTTCTCACAGACATCGAGAATTTCTGCGATCGGCGCGATATCGCCATCCATCGAATAGACGCTTTCGAAAGCGACCAGCTTGGGTAGGTCGGGATCGAGCGCGCTCAGCTTGCGATCCAGATCTTCCGGTGAATTATGCTCGAAAACAACGCATTTTGCGCGGCTGTGTCTGATCCCTTCGATCATCGAGGCATGATTGAGGGCATCCGATAGCACCACGCAATTTGGGATGCGCGATGCCAAAGTGCCGAGCGCCGCCCAGTTGGAAACATAGCCGGACGTGAAAATCAGCGCATCTTCCTTATGATGCAGATCGGCCAATTCATTTTCGAGCAGGACATGATGATGGTTGGTACCCGAAATATTGCGCGTTCCCCCTGCCCCGGCGCCGCATTCGTCGATCACCCGGTGCATTGCCTCGGCAACCTTGGGATGCTGGCCCATGCCAAGATAATCGTTCGAGCACCAAACGGTGACTTCGGTTGTGCCGTCTTCGACATAGCGGGTGGCATGGGGATAGGAACCGGCCTTGCGTTCGATCTCGGTGAACACCCGATAGCGGCCCTCTTCGCGGACAGCATCCAGTTCGCTACTAAAAAATGCCTCAAAATCCATGCCCAAACTCCCTTTTCAAATTTCTTTGCGTTCTGTTGGTTCGCCCAGGGCCCATTGCCAGAGACGGGAATCGCGAAACGGTATCGCGAGAAAAAAATGTTCCAGTGCTGCCAGCAAGGACAGGCAGCAGAGCAGCCCGGCCTGCACGGTTTCGTGCGCGGTAGATGCTGTTACTGCGAACCAGGCGAAATAGCCAGCCAGAGCGATGATAGCCAGCGTTGAAATGACCAGCATCGGCCGGAGATGCCTTGGACCGAAATATGTTTTGAGATAGCCAAGATGCGCTGGCAGCAATCCACCGCCCTGATCGGCGGCAGCGTGGCGGCCAGCGCCCTTGCAGCCGTTGATTTGCCCGTCCCGCGATCGCCGAAGATCATCACGCCGCCAATACGGGCATCCACCGCTGCCACCAGCAGCGCCAGCTTCATCTCTTCCTGACCGACAATTGCACTAAAAGGAAAACCGCTCATTGCAGTGTCTTATCATAAGCTTTGGCGGCTGCAAGTAGAGTTGGTAGCGAATAGTGGAACTGTTGTTATGCATGCTAGGCGGTTCATTATATGGTCGGACCAAATTGGTGCCTTGTCGGTCCCAACCTATGCCGCCGTCGAGAAACTCAATATTGTCAAACAATCCGTTTGCCCGTCAATCCAGATCAACGGCAAGCTCGGCATCAAACATTATTATTCAATTGCTTTATCGTGCTAATCGGTCAAGCTGAAGACAGGCAAAAAGATATCCCTGTGACCTCCATTCAGCTGCTTAATGCCGGGATAATAGTAGATGGTGAACCAATCTTGATCTTAGACGCCCGCCCATATCTTATCATTTTTTTCGCACGGCTGCGTTGCTCGGCGCGTCGACCCAAAGCGCTAGGCAACGGTTGATATGGTCATTGAGGTGAACTGGAAAACCGGCTTTGAGGTCGAACTGATAGCTCCGCTCGGCAAATCACGAGAAAGTCTCGCCCGCACTCTGGCCCACAAGCACCATGGAAGGGTTCAACGATTCTTCCATCCGCAATCGGAACCAAGCAAGGTTCCCGGACGACCCACTTTTGAAAATCTGACATTGGGTTTTCATTGGCTCGATGCCGACGGTCAGAATATTGCCAGTTTTGTCGATGATCTCACTCTTCAGGCTGACTTCAAAAAACAGACAGCGGCAAAGCCGGGCTGGTATCGGATTATCGCTGACGATGCCCGCCTCTTGCGTTTGGTCATCCGCCATTGCGAGGCAGCCCTTTCCGCTGAAGATGTGCTAAAACCGCTGACTGAGCTTTTCGGTACGGAGCTTTTACCCCATGAATCGGGCATGTACCGCGCGGTGGATGATCGCGGCGTTTCGGTCGCCATCTGCGCGCCCTTGCCTGGCGAACGCGAACGACCTTGCGAAATTGTCACGGCTCCCATCGTAACGGGCCACCACGGAAAACTGTCACTATTACTCGATGAAGCCAGGGTGCAAAATTTCGCTGTTCCGGTCGAGGGCGCAACTCATGTGCATTTCGATGCCACCGCCCTTTGCTCCGCTCCCGTTATCGCCAAGCTGGTTTCAACATTCTCGAGATTTGGTGCAGAATTGAAGCAGCTGGTGGGTGTGAATGCAGATTGTGTCCGGTTGGGATCCTGGCCGGATTCGCTCCTGGAAATGACCGCCAGTGAAAAATTTCAAGCGCTGCACTGGCCTGCGGCCAGAGAAGCAATGGCGGCTCTGTCGCTGTCAAAATATTGTGATTATAATCTGCTAAATATCGCAAATGATAACAAACTGAAACACACGTTTGAAGTCAGGGTTTTGCCAGCCACATTGGACTCCAATCAAATCCTGCGGGCTACCAGCCTGTTTGAAGCAGTGTTGGCGTGGTGCTGCTCTTCCGCCGGGCAACACGAAATATTACCCGAAACATTGCCTATATTATTGGAACAGCTGCCCTGTTCCGCATCAACCACGCAGCACTGGCAACAGCAAATCGCTGCACGAAATAGATTGGCAATTGGACCTTTGGAATAATAGAAATCATGCTTCAGAAACGGGGGATTTAAATTGCTGAAATATAGAAAGAATACGCGATCCAAATGCCTTGCCGCAGGTTTGCTTTTCACCACAGCTCTGTCCACCATCGCGCTGCCGTCTCCGGCCTTTGCACAATATTCTGTTGATCAGGCATTTGATGCATATGCTTGGTCCGGATATAATTTTTGCGATGCAAAAATGGTCGGCATGCTCTGGAATCAGGGTGTTTCGGAAGGCAAAACAATCATCGGCAACAAGATATTAAACGGCATCAGCGACGATATTCCCCTTATCCTGCGAGACAGCCGCGCAGCGAATAATGCCTGCACTTGGCAAGATACAGGCTATGATTATGATGATGCTGTCGCTTTGGCCAGAATATGGAATTTGGGCAGCGTTGCAGATGCAAAATGGACCGTGGCTTTGAAAATGACCAATGGAAATTCCTATTTTGTCGAACGGGCATTGGGTCGCTAACCAACAAGTCTCTTGGCGGGTGCATCCAATTGATCCCGGGGCTTGAGACGGACGTCGTTATAGAAACGCTCTTACCATAAACCGGTTCATCGGCACCGGGTGCCGTCGCTGCTTATTTAACGCCCCATGTCGGGACTGGCGTCATCAGCGCGAAACTCGCATTCCAATATATTCATTTCCAGGTCAACCGGATCAGGCAGAGCCGGCCGCTCGGACAAGATGTTTCCCGTGTTCCGGCACTGATTGATCGCCGTGCTCAAAGCGCAGTCCATGTCGTTCCCGTCGAACTATCTGGAACCAGTCAGGATGTCATGCAGACACGCCAGCTAGCGCAATAAGTGGATGTTCTCGCAGGGCGAAGCATATTGAGCATCATAGATTGAGTATCCAGCTTGAGCCGCTACGCTAGCGAGGACGATAGATGCGGCATCACTCCCGCTGACCAGTATTTTCATCATTCCACCATCTCAAGGACCGTCTCCGGCAGAATAGCGGAAAGTCGATAATCGCCATCGCCGAATTATTTGTTGAACGCTGCCCCCGTCCAGGTCAGATAGTTCGGGCTTTTATTGGTTGTCCCCCCCATCACCATCTGACCATTCGGTGCCAGCCTGCCGGTGTAGATTGTGCCGGTGCCTTGACGGCGAAAACTGATCTGCCCGTTGCTTGTGCCTTGATAAAAGACCGTGTCCGTGGTTTGAGATTGGTTGCGGCTGTCGATATAAACGGCATCGTAAGCGGTGGTTCCGGGGCGTTTTTGCCATACCGCATCGAGCAACACACCATTTGCCAAACGCTCGACAATCGCCCAGTTTTGGTTGGGGTTATAGCCGGTCTGGGTGGGACCGGAACGCGGTGTCGTAGTCTGGTAGCCAGGCGATTGGGATGTGGTTGCCGGAGCGGCTCCCGCACCCAGCAAGCCGAGCAGGAAATCACGCACACCATTGCTTTTCTTCGGCGGCGCGGCGGGAACGATGCCCTGGCCTTGTGGGGGATATCCCTGGCCAGTGGTCGGAGGATAGCCCGCATTGGGATTCTGGGGGTAGACCGGTGCGGCATTCTGTCCATAACCCGAAGCGTTGGGCGATCCCGCAAAGGCACGAGAATCCGCACCTGCCTGTCGGTTGCAATCCATGGTACCAGGGTTCGGATTATAGAGGCATGATTGGAAGCCGACACCGACCCTGGTGAGCTGCTGTTTGGTCGGATTGGACGGGGTTGAATGACAAGCAGAGCAAGACAAGCCTGTATCCCTCGCGAAACTGACATTGGCTGCCACCGGTGCAGGCCTGACAAAGCTGAGACTAAATGCGAAAGCCAGTGCTGATCCAGCTATTGTGATGGTCAAGAGTTTTGGTGCTTTTTTCATTTTCGCCTGTCCTGTTCTGCTATCAACATCTCAATATTACGGCCCTCCGATTTTAAAAAATCGATGCGGTCCATCGGTCAGTCGGACCAGCATCTGGCCCAGCAACCGTGCCTTCATATATATGATTTCCATCGGCGGTCGGGGTGCCGGAGAACCGCGTTTGCAACCGCGGGCTGTAGAAGCTTGCAACACCGTTGCGATATCCTTCGTAGGTCATCACATCTTCAAGATAATTGCCATCAACATACCAGACCACATCAACCTGGTTGGAATTTGGCCGAAATGTCCAGATCAGTTCGCCCGACTTGCCAGTAGAATCGGTAAGTTTCACCAACCAGATAAAGCTATGGTTGAAACTTGCTGGCGCGCCTTGCGGTCTGTAATTTCCTTGCGACTGCCCGGAGTATCCATAGTTTTGCGGAGCTTGCTGCTGGACAACTTGCGGGGGTTGCTGATTGAGGGCGCAGTTCAGTTGATATCCGCATTGTGCATATTTCTGACCAAAACCATTCAGGCTGGCCCCGTTAGGCGCGACGCCCTGAACATGACAGGAATCGCAGGCATAGCCAGTCGCCGATGCATAATTGCTATTGGCTTGCACTGCAGCAGGCAGAATGAAGCTAAACGAAAACACCAAGGCGACGAGACCAAATAGTCCGGCTATAATTGTCTTGCGGTCAAAATTCATATTGCCCCCTTCCCCAAAGGAAATAATAATATAGCCGAAAAATTCGGCAGCGCTACGCAAATAAAATTTCAATGCCCGGTGCCAAAGCGAACCAGAGCAAACCCACTGTTATTGTTATATGCGCTCCATGAGCGGATCTTCGCCGCACAATAGCAATCGTCCCCGTCTGATTTGTTAAGCAGAAAATGTCAACTTATTAAGGAGATAGTCTGCCCGGGGTCAAAACCGCGACAATGGCAGCGCCAAGGCTTCAGGGAAAAATATGGGAGAAACGTCCCTGACAAAGACGCCACTGACACGCCTCTCACCCATTAACCTGGCCAGCCTCTGTCATCCGCTGACGCGCGATCAACAGCAGGCTTTGTGACACGTCAACAATAACCGGCCCGCGAACAATCCCAAGGGTCCGCACAGCGTCTGTCCTCCGAGTATCGCGACGAATGAAACCGCCGAATGGAGACGCAGACGGCGACCCACCAGAATGGGGTAGATGACATTATCGATCAGCCCGACGGCAACCGTGCCCCATGCCACCAATATTACCGCTGATAACAGATCGCCACCGATGGCAAGAATGATCGCCGTCGGCACCCAGATCACAAACGCGCCGAGAAAGGGTACGATTGCGAACAATCCCATGATGAAGCCCCAGAAAAATGGTGAAGGCAGGCGGAAAGGCTGGGCGAACGCACCATTGTTTCGAGACGAACCTGAAGCGGCGTGAATAGCAACCTCAACATGATCGACCAGACTATCGCGGGTACAAACGGAGCGGCGTTAAAATAGCAGAGCACCAAAACTGCAGCGACACTGGCAATCAACTTGACCTTGGATGCAGTCGGCCGAAATCTTCCGGAAACGCTTTTTCCGGGCTGGTCACCGAATATGTCTATACGGCACAGGTGGTGGACGCATCATTCTGAGCGAGTTCCAGACGATCCCTTTTGTAGACGTCAGGAAAATAACGGACGGTTCCATCTTCCGCTCCTTCTGCTGTAAAATAGGCGATGTAGATCGGGATCGCCTTTGTCAGCGTCAATTTTGTGGTTTTCCGGCTGGCCAATATATCGTCAACCTGCTGTTCCGTCGCCGATCCCTCAAGCAATGTTTTCGCCAGATCAATGGCACCGCCGACCCGGACACAGCCATGGCTGAAGGTCCGTACGGGTTCAGAAAACAGGTTCTTGTTCGGCGTGTCATGCAAATAGACGCTATAGGGGTTTGGCATCACCAGTTTCATCTGTCCGAGCGCATTACCTGGTCCGGGACGCTGCCGGTAGCGACCATTTTGAACGACATACCCTTTTCGCCGCGCCGTTGCCGGATGGTTGCGCACCAGCGCTCCAATGCTCTCCGCGACGATTGATGTCGGAATTTCCCACCAGGGGTTCAGAATCACACCGCTCACCGTGGCTTCAAAAATCGGCGTCGGCGACTTGGTCTTGCCAACGATGTTCGGCCAAGTTTTGACCTTTGTGTCATTTTCCCACAGAGTCACCTCGAAACTGGCAGAGTTCACCAGCAGATATTTTTCACCCATCACCAGCCGCATCCAGCGCCATCGTTCCAGATTCACCGCCAATATGGCGCGTTTCTCTTCATCCGTTTCGCTGGCATAGGCTTCGCGCAGCGCCCGATAATGGGGATTGCGTGGCCGCAGCGCGTCAAAATATGAGGCAAGGTCATTGCCAACCAGTGCCTTCAGCAGCAATTGTTGCGTATCAATATAGCGGTCATCGGAACTGATCCGCCATTTCGCCCGAACCGATGCCGGAGAACATCCCTCGAGATAAGCCATCATCAACTCGTTCGCTGCGACCGAAGCGAGGCGCGATCGGCGATAGGGATCGCTGGCGGAGTTCGGCTGGCTAAAATTGGTAATGGGACAGCTTTCCAGACCCTCGGATGCGCGCGCATCCACCAATTGCTGCAATTGTGTTATTTGTGATTCGGTCCAGATCAGATGGTTTTCAGTGTGATCTTCGGTCTGTGCTGCGGCAGAGGCTGAAAACAGGAACCCGCCCAGAATTGCTAAAAATATTCTCATCTGCTCCCTCTTCAGTCTATTTGCAGGCCGGGCAATAAGTATAGATACTTAATCCTGGGTACAGGAAAAATCTGCTATAGGCGAAGCATGAAAAGAAGAAATTTTATCACCGCCGGTCTGCTGGGCATCACCGGTGCCGCTTATGGCATTGGTTCTCGGTTACAGGCCGCCAGCAAGATTGCGACGCCATTGCCGGCACGTCCGAAGATCACGCCGCCGCCCGGTCCGCCCACTTTGATCGACCGCGCCAAGGCGGCATTGGCGACTCATGAATCATCCTTATTGCACACCGACAGGATCGGAATTGCCGACTATTCGCTGCATAGCGCCAAGGAGCGTTTTCATATTGTCGACCTGGCCAACGGGACGACCCAGTCCTTTCTGGTTGCGCATGGCAAGGGCTCGGATCTCAGGCATACTGGCTGGCTGCAGGAATTTTCCAATGTGCCGGGATCCGAAGCATCTTCGGGCGGCAGCTATATGACAAGCGAGACTTATGTCGGGAAGCACGGTACATCCCGGCGCCTGAAAGGCCTCGACCCCAGCAATGACATGGCCGAGCCGCGCGCGATCGTGATCCACGGCGCTTGGTATGCGGAACCGGATATGATTGACGCACACGGTAAACTCGGACGCAGTCAGGGCTGTTTTGCCTTTTCCGAGAGCGATCTGGGAATAATTTTGGAAAAACTGGGTCCGGGCCGCCTGCTCTATGCAGACAAAGCATAGACGACGAGCCTGCTGACATCAGGGCTGCTCCTGCCTGCATTGTAAGTTGAACAAATTCGCTCGCACTGGCGGATGGCCTTTGCCGATATGCTGGGTGAACAAAGATCTACCGATCGGTTTTACCGCGCGCTGAAAGTCTTTGCATCACTCCCAAAACGCTGTCCGGACTCAGGCTGATGCTGTCGATTTGCTTTTCAACCAGCCAGTCCGCGAAACCCGGCCGGTCCGATGGAGCCTGACCGCATATCCCGCATTTCACCCCGGCTCGGTGCGCACCGGCAATCGCCCGTTCGATCATCAATGTCACCGCCTCATCTTCCTCATCAAAATCACTTGCGAGAATTTCGGAGTCCCGGTCCACTCCCAGAACCAGCTGGGTCAGATCATTGGAACCAATCGAAATACCATCAAACAGTTTCGCGAATTTGTCGATCAGCACGACATTGCTTGGAATCTCGCACATCATATATATTTGCAGGCCATTCCGGCCCTGTTTCAGGCCGCTATCTGCCATCACGGCAATGACCTTGCGCGCCTCCTCCAACCGTCTGCAAAACGGAATCATGACAATCACGTTGGACAGACCCATGACATCGCGGACACGCTGAAGCGCCTGGCATTCCAGTTCAAAAGCCATCTGATAGGCCGGATGAATATAACGCGCCGCACCCCGAAATCCGATCATCGGATTATTCTCTTTTTCCTCGAAATCGATCCCGCCGAGCAGTGAGGCATATTCATTGCTCTTGAAGTCCGATGTTCTGACGATCACCGGACGCGGATAAAAGGCGGCGGCGATCGTGGCAATACCCTCGGCCAGACGAGTGACGAAATAGTCTGCACCGTCGGAATATCCGGTCGTCAGCTTGTCCAGTTGACGCTTTACCTTTGGATCTCTCACGCGCTCCGGTTGCAGCAAGGCCATCGGATGCGCCTTGATCTCATGGGCAATGATAAACTCCATCCGCGTCAGACCGACGCCTGCAACAGGAAGTTTGGCGGCTTTGAACGCCGCCGAGGGATTGGCAATATTGACCATCAGTTCGACGTCCGCTGTATCCAGCGCGCTCACATCAACCGTGTCGATCGAAAATGGCACTTTGCCCTCGAGGATACGTCCGGTCATGCCTCCCGAACAATCGACGGTAATATCCTGACCGTCCGCAACCAGACTGCGCATTCCGGACACGCCGACGACAACAGGTATGCCGAGTTCCCGTGCGACGATTGCCGCATGGCAGGTCCGTCCGCCATGTTCGGTGACGATCGCCGCCGCCCGCTTCATCGCTGGCTCCCAGTCCGGGGTGGTCGCTTCAGCGATGATGATGTCCCCGGCGGTCACCTGCTCAAGATCCTCGGCGCTTTGTATGATGCGGACGGGGCCGGAGCCAATCCGGTCACCGACCGCCTGACCTTCCGCAATCACTCTGGCCGCTCCGTTCAGACTATATTGGGTTAGCAAGCCTGTGTCGGCGGACGCGTGTATCGTTTCCGGTCGCGCCTGCACAATATAGAGCGCGCCATCCGGCCCGTCCTTGGCCCATTCAATGTCCATCGGCGTCGGACGCCCGTGCAATTTGCTGTAATGTGCCTCAATTGTGACCGCCTGCTTGGCCAGCGCAAGGATTTCCGGGTCGGTCAGGCTTGGCCTGGACCGGTCGGCAACCGGAACCTTGCGCCACAAAGTCGCTTCTCCGCTGTTACCGCGCGCATAGACAAGCTTCGTCTCCTTGCCGCCAATCCGATGCCGGATGACCTGATCAAAGCCCAGTTTCAGCGTAGGCTTGTGGACCAGAAACTCGTCAGGGTCGGCGACCCCCTGGACGATCGCTTCGCCCAGCCCCCACAGGCTGCTGATCATCACCACACCCTGATTTCCGCTTTCGGTATCGAGGGTAAAAATGACTCCGGACGATGCCTTGTCTGCCCGTATCATGCGCTGAACACCGACCGAAAGCGCCACATCACGGTGAGCAAAGCCATTGTTTATCCGGTAGGAAATAGCGCGCTGTGTGAACAGGGATGCAAAGCATTTGCGCACGGCCTCGACAAGCGCATCGGCACCTCGAACATTAAGAAATGTCTCATGTTGTCCGGCAAAGGACGCATCCGGCAAATCTTCTGCCGTAGCGCTGCTGCGCACGGCGACGGCGGAGTTGCGGCCATGATCCCTGCACAGGACACGATAAGCTTCTCGAATGACGTGCTCCAACCCGTCGGGGAGGGACGCCGTGGCAACAAGCTCGCGGAGCCGGCCTGACATCGGCCCAGCCATTTCCAGGTCATTCCAGTCGGTCTGGCTGAGGATATGATCCATATCCGGCCAGAGGTCATTGCTGCTCAGCAGATCGCGGTAAGCCTGCGCCGTTACGGCGAAGCTCTCGGGCACTTTAATGCTGCCGGAAAGGGCGTTCGCCAGTTCGCCCAGCGACGCGTTTTTTCCGCCGACTTCCGCCAGATCGCCCATGTTAATTTCGGCGAGCCAGCGAATATAACATGGCTCCTGGTCGGGCTTTCTGGTCATAATGATTCCATTCCCTGCGGTGATCACATCGGATTTGCTATAGCGGCTGATCAAGCGCCATTTTCGGAGCCTGCCGGCTCTTTGTCGTTACGTAATTATTCGTAAGGCCCGCTGCCCGGATAGGGATAGTTACGGGTTTTCAGCCTGCAGGCTTAGTCTAGGATATTGTCGGAAATCCCGACCCAATCACCTCAGGACAATGATGGATCTGCCCAGAACATTTCAAGCGATGCAACTCGATCGGCCCGGTGCTCGGCTCAGCTTGGTCGAGCGACAAATGCCGGCGATCCAGCCGGATGAAATGCTGATCGCGGTTCTGGCTTGTGGCGTTTGCCGGACCGACCTGCATATCCTTGATGGCGAAATCCCCGAGGCCCGTTATCCGATCGTGCCGGGTCATGAAGTAGTGGGGAAAATTCTGGCCATGGGAGCCGAGGTTGACGGCTTCACCGTCGGTGACCGGGTCGGCGTCCCCTGGCTAGGACATAGTTGCGGTGCGTGCCCCTTTTGTCTGACCGAACAGGAGAATCTGTGCGATCGACCCGAATTTACCGGCTGCACAAGGGACGGTGGATATGCAGACTATATTGTCGCCAATGCCCAATTTTGTTTTCCGATCCCGCCCCGTTTTTCAGATGCGGAAGCCGCGCCGCTGCTCTGTGCCGGGCTGATCGGATGGCGGGCGCTGCGCATGGCCGGCGAAGCCAGAAAAATCGGCTTCTACGGCTTTGGCGCCGCCGCGCATATCCTGACGCAAATCGCCGTCTGGCAAGGCCGGGAGGTTTATGCGTTCACCAAGTCGGACGATATTGCCGGGCAGAATTTCGCTCGGGAACTGGGATGTATCTGGGCGGGCGGTTCCGACACGCAACCCCCTGTCCTATTGGATGCCGCGATCATCTTTGCACCGGTGGGTTCGCTGGTTCCTGCAGCCCTGAAGGCAGTTCGCAAGGGCGGTCGCGTAATCTGTGCCGGTATCCACATGAGCGATATCCCCAGCTTTCCTTATGCTGATCTATGGGGTGAGCGGGCCATCCTTTCTGTAGCCAATCTTACACGAACCGACGGAACCGAGTTTCTCGATGCAGCGGACAGGTCGGGAATCACACCCACGGTCGAAATTTTCAAACTGACCGATGCAAATGAAGCTTTGCGGAGGCTTCGCCAAGGCAGCCTCAAAGGCGCTGCCGTCCTGACCCCCTGATATCACTGGATCAGTAACAATACCTATCGCCCATGAACTCCGCCCATCCTAGAAAGCCTGCAGGAAATTAACACAACGGGAGAGTAGAATGCTGGTGCGTAAAGATAGCAAGGTTATCGCGGTTGATGGTTCACGCATGGCCATGTTCGTAAATGTCGGAGAAGCCTTTGCACCGGTGCTGGAACTCATCGAGGAACATAAAAATCCATCGCTGCGCACTTCAGAGCTCGGTACGGACAAGCCGGGGCGGAGCTTTCAAAGCAAGTCTCCAAGCCGCGGAGCCTATGAACTGACCGATTTGCAGCAACAGGAAGAGGACCGGTTCGCAATCGATGTGGCCCAAAGAATCGAGAAAATTGTGGCAGAAAAAAAAGCGGGCGTTGTCTTGGTTGCCGCGCCGCGCGCACTGGGCGTTATCCGGAAACATCTGAACACCGAAACAAGCGCGCAATTGCTTGCCGAAATTCCGAAAGATTTTGGATCAGATGATGCAGAAGCACTCGCAAAAATGCTCGCCAAACATGAAGCCTGATGGGCCCGCCGGCAACCGTTCAGAAATATGATCAAGACAACGACGCGCTTTATTCTGTTCGGGGCCTGACAAAAGTCTACGGTGAAGGCCCGACCGCCGTCCACGCGCTGCGCGGCGTGGACCTTGATCTGCCGAAATCGGCGATGGTCGTTCTGCTCGGGGCTAGCGGATCGGGGAAATCAACCTTTCTCAACATTATCGGCGGACTGGATGATGCTACTGCCGGTCAGGTGTTTTTCGAAGGCAGGGAACTCACCGCACTGGGACCATCCCAGCTAACCGAATATCGCCGCAATTCGGTCAGTTTCGTGTTCCAGTTTTACAATCTGGTCGCGTCGCTGACGGCGCGCGAGAATGTCGCGCTGATCACCGAAATTGCGGAAGATCCGATGACGCCCCAGGAAGCACTGGAAATGGTTGGTCTGGGCAATCGCCTCGATCACTTCCCGTCCCAATTGTCCGGCGGCGAACAGCAGCGGGTGGCCATTGCCCGCGCCATTGCGAAGCGGCCCAAGGTGATGCTGTGCGATGAACCCACCGGCGCGCTCGACAGCCAGACCGGCGTGAAAGTGCTGGAGGCGCTGGATCAGGTCAATCGCGAACTCGGCACGACAACGCTGCTGATCACCCATAATGTGGTGATCGCCGATATGGCCGACCGGCTGCTGCGCTTTGCCGATGGTGCGCTGGTCGAGGATCGCAAAAACCCTAACCGCGTCGCACCAGCAGAGCTCAAATGGTAGTGCTCCCCGCATGGCTGGACTCGCTCGACCGCAAATTGTTGCGCGACATCTGGCGGCTGCGCACGCAGGCGCTGGCGATCGCGCTGGTAATCGCGGCAGGCATCGGAATGGTGGTCATGTCCGTAGGCATGATCCGGTCGCTCGAGGCCAGTCGCGACACTTATTATGACCACTACCGATTTGCCGATATCGTCGGATCGGCGAAGCGCTTTCCCTCCCGACTGGTGGATGATGTCCGGGCTATCGAGGGCGTCAGCATTGTCGAGGGACGGCTGACCGCCGGGGCGACGCTTGATGTACCGGGAATCTCCGAACCGATCACTGCCAAGGTGCACTCTCTGCCACCTTCCGGGATGCCTAGGGTTAATGCGTTGGTTTTGCGAAGTGGCCGGATACCCGATCCTGCCCGGCCGGAGGAAGTACTCATCAACGAGAAATTCAGCGAGGCGGCGCGCGTTGCTCCGGGGGACAGTATCGACGCCGTCCTCTATGGCAAAAAAACAGCACTGCGCGTCGTCGGCACCGCGCTGTCTCCGGAATATGTCTATGCGCTTGGCCCGGGGCAGATTTTCCCGGACAATCGCCGCTTCGGCATATTGTGGATGGGCGAGGAACATCTCGCGGCCGCGCTCAATTCAACCAACGCCTATAACGAGGTCCTGATCCGGCTGGAGCGCGGTGCCAATGCGCGCAAGGTGATTGACCGGCTCGATATTCTGCTGGAGCCTTATGGCGGTACCGGGGCGATCCCCAGATCCGAACAGCTGTCGGATCGTTTTCTGTCCAACGAACTTAGAGAATTGCAATCGATGACCGCCATATTGCCACCGATTTTTCTCGGGGTCGCGGCTTTCCTGATCAATATTGTGCTGACCAGACTGGTCGAATCGGAACGTGAGATTATCGGGTTGCTCACTGCATTTGGCTATCGAAACCGCAAGATAGTCTGGCATTATACCAAGCTGGCATTGGTGCTGTCCTTCCCCGGCCTGATCCTTGGATTGATTTTTGGCAGCTGGATGGGCCGCGGTCTGGCCGGGATTTATCAGGAGTTTTTCGTATTTCCAGTCCTGACCTACCGCGCCGGGGCCGACGTCATCCTGGCATCCTGTTTTGTCGCGGTGGCGGTGGTGATGCTCGGCGCAGCACAGACCGTCCGGCGGATTGGCAAGCTGACCGCTGCGGAAGCCATGCGACCGCCGATCCCGCCCAATTATTCAGGCGGCGTCGCGCGGCTGATAGCCAAGCTTAAAAAACTGGACGAACCGACCAGGATTATCTTGCGTGGCATCGTTCGCCGGCCCTTGCGCTCCATGCTCGGGTCGCTGGGGGTTGGAGCCGCGCTGGGGCTCTATATAACCTCTGCGGGAACTACCGACAATGTTGGCCTGATGATCGACCTATTGTTCAATCAGGCCAACCGATCGGACATGAATATCATATTCGCCGAGCCCCGGGACGAGCGCGCCATTTTTGAGCTGCAGCGAATACCGGGAGTGATGCGGGTCGAGCCCGTTCGCTATGTTCCGGCCAAACTGACATCCGGGACACGGTCAAAATCGGAGAGTCTGACCGGCATGAAACCCGGCGGTGATCTGAACCGGCTGGTCGATATGGATATTGGCCTGATAGCGCCGCCCGTGCGCGGAGTGATGATTTCACAAGGCCTGTCCAACGAACTGGATCTGCAGCCGGGCGATCCGCTCCATATCCAGGTGACCAATGGCAAGCGACCCGGTTTCACCCTACCGGTCACCCGCATATTGCGTAGCCCTGTGGCTAGCCCGGCCTATATAGACTTTGAACTGATCGGACCGTTGCTGCGCGAAGCACCTTTATCATCCGGCGCCTTTATCAGCGTCGATCCGGCGCAGATCGATGCGGTATATCGGCGATTGAAGAACATGCCGGGCATTGCCGGATTTTCCGGGCGGGATGCAGCGCTGCGCGGGATTAATGACTCGATCGGAGAAACCATGGGCATCATTCAGGTTTTCAACACGGCATTTTCGGCGCTGATCGTGTTTGGGGTGGTGTATAATAATGCCCGGATCAACCTGGCCGAACGGGCGCGCGATCTCGTGTCGCTCCGGGTGCTGGGCTATCGTCGGGGCGAGGTATCATACATCCTGCTCGGCGAATTGGCGCTACTGGTTATTGCCGGCCTGCCCATCGGCATATTTTTCGGCTATTTGCTATCGAAATATCTCAGCGAGACCATCGGCGGTGACCTGTTCATCATCCCGTTCGGGCTTTCCGCCGCTACGGTGGCGTTCGCGATCTTGGTTGTTCTGCTGACTGCCGCAATTTCAGCCCTGTTTGTGCGTTCGCGACTGGACCGG
Source organism: Parasphingorhabdus sp. (assembly GCF_036964675.1). Classification (GTDB taxonomy): domain Bacteria; phylum Pseudomonadota; class Alphaproteobacteria; order Sphingomonadales; family Sphingomonadaceae; genus Parasphingorhabdus. The sequence goes on from NZ_JBALTF010000039.1 coordinate 16,609, forward strand.
CTCAATCTCGTCACTGTATTGAAAACCAGGGAGTAAGGCGATGGCGACAAAACATCTCAACCGGCTCGGCCCGCGGCTCTTGATCGGCCTTATCTTCGTCGTTCTGGCACTCGCGATGTTTTTTGCCTTGCGCTCTCCGCCGATTGATGTGGACGTCGCAGCGGCGACCAAGGGACCGATGCTGGTGACGATCAACGATGAGGGCGAAACCCGGGTCCGCGACATGTTTGTCATATCAGCACCGATCAATGGCCGGTTGATGCGGATCAATCTTGATGCCGGGGATTCCGTGTTCGCCGGTAAAACGGTCGTGGCCCGGATCTTGCCTGCGCAGCCGGATTTTCTCAATGCGCGCAACGAGGCAGAAACACGGGCCCAGATACAATCGCTTGAAGCCGCCATACAATCTTCGGCAGCCCGGATCGCTCAGGCTGAGGCGGACCGCAAATTGGCTGCTGCCAATTTCGCACGGATCGATGCGCTGTACGGACGCGGTTTCGCCACCAAGACGGCACAGGATGCGGCCCGTGCTGCACGCGACAGCAGCGCTGCCCGATTGACTGAAGCGCGCGGCGCAGCGGAATCAGCCCGGTTCGAACTCCGCGCGACGCGGGCACGATTGATGGCCCCATCCACCAACACCACTGGGGGCGAAATCCTGTCGGTATATTCCCCGGAAAGCGGATCGGTGCTGCGCCTTACCCATGAAAGCGAAACACCGATTAGCGCCGGTACGCCAGTCGTCGAGATTGGAAATCCGGCAGACATAGAAATTGTCACCGACCTGCTCTCCAGCGATGCGGTAAAAATCAAGCCGGGCAGCCGGGTATTGATCGAGAATTGGGGTGGCGACAAACCACTCACCGGCAAGGTGCAACGGATCGAGCCGTTTGGCTTCACCAAGATTTCGGCACTGGGCGTGGAAGAACAGCGGGTGAATGTCATCATTGATTTCGCCGATCCGCTAGCCGCACGACAGCGTCTCGGCCATGGCTATCGGGTCATCGTCAAGGTTGTCGAATGGCAAGGAAAGGATGTTGTGCAGGCACCGATCAGCGCTCTGTTCAGGGACAAGGGCCAGTGGTCGGTCTTTGTCAAACGCGACGGCAAGGCAGGACTGGTGCCGGTCAAGATTGGCCGGATGAATGACGAGCGTGCACAAATATTGGCAGGCCTCAAAGCGGGTGAAGAAGTCATTCTCCACCCTAGCGAAAAGATACAAGACGGAACCCGTATCAGATTGCGGGAGGATGGGTCGTAAGATCAAATTCCAGCAGCATCAACGTTGCGTCACCAGAACAGGAAAGACTGGTGCTGCCTCTTGACTCCGACAGCATTTATCCGGTCTGTCTCTGACTGACCTTTCCACAAGCTTTCCTTCCACCCGAGGCATTGGCAATGACGCATATTGACGAATATCGCTCCCGGATCATGACCGCCGCTCAGGCGATGCAAGGATTAAAATCCGGATCGCATATTGCGATGGGCATGGCGACTGCGGAGCCGCCAGCATTGCTCGGCGCGCTGGCCGATATGGCAGAAAATGGCACCGTAGACGATCTCAAGCTATGGTATTTTCATTCAATGGATCATGCCGGTGAGACGGTATTGCGGCCTGACCTGCTCGGCCGTATCCGCCCGCGCTGCATGTTTCTCAGTGCCATTGAACGGAAATTGCTCAGCGCGCAGGAGTCCGGCACGAAAAGCCCGATCGAATTTGTCCCGGTCGCCTTTAGCGATTCCCCCCAGCTATTTGCGGAGCAGGTCTCTCTCGACCTTTTTGTGACGACCGTGTCGCCGATGGACAAGCATGGCTGGTTCACCTTTGGCACCAGCAACGACTATTCCACCGCCGCCGCGCGCAGCGCAAAAAAACTGGTGGTCGAGGTCAACCCGAATATGCCACGCGTGTTCGGCGCCTCTCTGCTGCATATTTCGGAAGTCGATGCGATTGTTGAAAATCGCATGCCGCTGACCGAGGTTCACGCACCCGATACGTCCCCGGAAGAAGCAAAGGTTGCTGCCAACATCGCTGACATGATCGACGACAGAGCCTGTCTGCAAATGGGCATTGGCGCGCTTCCCGGCGCGGTTTGCGCCTTGCTGCAAGATCGCCGCGATCTCGGCATCCATACAGAGTTGATGACCCCTGCCCTGGCTGGCCTCATTCAATGTGGCGCGGTCACCAATCAGGCCAAGACCACCTATCGGGGCCTTAGCGTCTTCACCTTCGCCATGGGCGACAAGGCATTTTACGATTTTCTCGATGACAATCCGGCAATCCACAGCGCCCCGGTGAATATCGTCAATGACCCTAGGCATATTGCGAAAAACAAGAATGTCGTGTCGGTCAATGCGACACTGCAGATCGATCTTGGTGGCGCATGCAATTCGGAACATCTGATGGGCCATCAATATAGCGGCTCGGGCGGTCAGCTCGACTTTGTCCGCGGCGCGACCGCGTCAAAAGGCGGCAAATCGATCATCGCCTGCCAGTCCACGGCTCGCAACGGCACTGTTTCGCGCGTGGTCCCCAGGTTGGACGGGCCGGTAACAACCCCGCGCAACGACACGCATATCGTGGTGACCGAATATGGCTGGACCGATCTTAAAGGAAAATCGCTAAACCAGCGTGCCGATGCGCTGATTGGTCTGGCGCATCCCAAGTTCCGGGATGAACTGGCCAACGGATTGTGAGAACGGCTCGCCTGCGATTGACCGCCGGCTAAACAGGGGTCGAAACGCCGTCAGGTCTTATCGATTGGCCTTTGCCTGACCATAGCCCTGAATTGCTGGAAACAGCGCAAAAGCAATTTGAGCGCCAAGACCAATACGATTTTCCGGCAAATCAAATGTCAGGAAAAAATCGGTCACCCGCCCCGCTTGCAACAGCACTGCAATCAGAATCTCGCCCGTCAGCAGACAGGCAAATGCGACAGTCCCCATCAGCAACCGTCCATATATGTCAGACGGGATTTCCAATTTTCTGGTCAGCAACAGGCAGAGATACCAGGCAAAAATCAGCATCAGCGGAATCTCGATCAGAACCGCCATCACTGGTCCCGTGTAAGACACCAGAAAGAAGCTGCGCAATGCGCCCAGCATGAATCCCATCGCAAATACGCCAAGGAAATAGAAAATTCCGGCTTTCAGGACATTGATCATGAACGATGACTAGGTCAGCGCGCAGCGATCGGAATATACGTAAACTCCCTGATATTGTTGCGGCCAATTGACTTTTAACGTGCTAGGTTTCCGATCAGGGCGATGCGATCATTGAAGCATATCATTCTTCCGACTTTGCCGCATTTCGTGGAACCAGCGGCGCTGGAAAACACCGGTCTTTCGGTGGTTTCGATCAACAAGAAATTTGGCAAAAAAATGGTCCTGCGAGATGTTTCGATCGAAGTCCGGCCGGCAGAGGTTGTCGGATTGCTCGGCCGCGACGGCGCAGGCAAGACTGTTACCTTCTATTCGATACTCGGATTGTTGCGGGTAAACTCCGGCCATATTTTTCTCGATGGTGACGATATAACCAAACTGCCTCTGGACCAACGCGCCCTTCGCGGCCTCGGATATTTGCCGCAAGAATCCTCTATTTTCCGCGGCTTGACAGTAGAACAAAATATAATGACCGTACTCGAACTGTTCGAACGAGATCCGGCTTCAAGAGCGCAGAAGCTGGATAGTCTTCTGGATGAATTTCATATTGATTATGTCCGCCATGTTCCGGCGCGTGCCCTGTCGGGCGGCGAAAGACGCCGTTGTGAAATTGCCCGTGCAATGGCAGCAAATCCTACAATCATGCTGTTCGACGAGCCCTTTGCCGGAATTGACCCGCTTTCGGTCAGAGATATCAAGGCGATGATAGCAAATTTGGAAAGCCATGATGTTGGCATATTGATTACCGATCAGAACGTGCGGGAGATGATCGATCTGCTGGACAGAGTCTATGTCCTGCACGAAGGCCGGATCGTATTTAACGGCACGCCAGGCGCTATGCTGGACGACAAGATCGTACGCCATTTATACCTCGGGGAGGAATTTCATACCGCGACTAGGTAACTCTACGGATGGCTTGCCGATAGCGTTTCCTGCATCCCTAAAAACATTGATGTTGCGAATGATTTCAGACGGACAAGCTGGTTTTCCGGACGACTTCGCGGGGAATATTTTCAAACTGGGAGAGACAATATGAAATCCGTGCTTCTTTATGTGAATGACGATTCCGGACTCGATGCCCGGTATCAGGCAGCACTGGATCTCACCCGTGCGCTGGAGGGGCATCTTCATTGCCTGCGCCCCAATCCCTACAGGCCACAAATGGCTTTCGACGGCGTTACCGGCATGTCGGTCATGTACGACATCAGCAAATATGCGCAGGAAGCCGATACACTGCTGAAGGCGGAAATCGAAAAACGGCTGGCTGGCGAAGACGTGCCGTGGGATTATCAAGAAGCCAATGCGGAAGCCGCCAGAGGGCTGTCACGAAACTCGGCGTTGACCGACCTGATGGTGCTCAGTTCGTGTAGCGGTGTGAAAGACAACACCCTGCCCCTCGGCATTTTGGGTGACGTGATTTTCAACACCAATGTTCCGGTTGTCGTCCAGCCGGACAGCGTCCAGAAATTCGAGGCCGCCGGCCCGGTGGTGGTCGCCTGGAATGGCAGTTTTGAGTCAGGAAATGCCCTTCGCGCAACAGTGCCTCTGCTCAAGCTGGCTAGCGATGTTCACATCGTCGTCGTCGAGGAAGACAAGGACCACGACCTGCCGCCTCTGGACGCATCCGAATATCTATCCAGACATGGAATAAAGTCGAAGATTCACGATCTTGCAGCCGACAGATCCTCCGTGCAGGCAGTCCTGCTATCCACCGTCGATACACTGAAGGCAAGTTACATGGTGATGGGTGCCTATGGCCACAGCCGGGCTCGCGAGTTTTTGTTCGGCGGCGTAACGAGAAGCCTTTTTCAGGATTGCCCGGTACCGCTGGTGGTCGCGCACTGATCTTGGAGAAATGAATTCCGAGAGGAAGAGTTAAATGAGTGGAGTAACTATAAAATTTCACGGTGCTGCGGGAACGGTCACTGGTTCCTGTTTTGAAGTAAAAGGTGCGGGCCAGACGATATTGGTCGATTGCGGAATGTTCCAGGGCACACGTTCGCTCGAAGCGCTAAATCATGAAAAGCTGCCCTTTGACCCGAAAATAATTGATGCGGTGCTGTTAACCCATGCGCATCTCGATCATAGCGGAAGGCTGGCTTATCTCTATGCCAGTGGATGCAAGGCCAAAACCTATTGCACGGCGCCAAGCGCTGATATTATCAAACCGCTTTTGCAGGATGCGGCCAAGTTGCAGGCTGCAGATGTCGAGCGCAGAAACCGCCGGGCCGACCGGGCAGGATTGCCGCCCTTCACACCGCTTTATGATGGCAAGGATATTGCGAAGCTGCACAAGAATGTCCGTAAGGTCTCCTATTGCGACGAAAACCAGCTCGACAATGGTGTATCTTTTCGGTTCTGGGATGCGCGACATATCGTCGGGTCGGCATCGATCGAAATCAATATCGCTGGCCAGCGGTTGCTGTTCTCCGGCGATGTCGGGCCTGGCCGATCGATCAATTGTACCGCTTCGGAAATCGGTGGCTATGACCATGTGATCTGCGAGTCCACTTATGGCGATCGAGATCGCGAGCTTATACTTGTCAGCGAGCGCCGCGAGACGCTGGCGCGGCATGTCGAGGAAGTGATCGCAGCGGGTGGCAATGTGCTGATCCCGGCTTTTGCGCTGGAACGTACGCAGGCCATACTCGAAGATTTTGATGCATTGTTTGAGTCCAGGCGTCTCGCCCCGGTAAATGTGTTTCTTGATTCCCCGCTGGCCCAGAAAGTTACCATGGCGGTCATGCGCTACCGCGATAGCGGAACCGACATGTTGAAGCGGACCAATATCCGGTTCATCCAGAATACGGCGGAATCCAAGAAGCTTAATCGCATGACCGGGATTGTGATCATCGCGGGATCGGGCATGTGCGAAGGCGGCCGGATAAGGCATCATCTGATCCGTAACCTTCCCAACCGACAATCCCGGCTGTTGTTATCAGGCTTTCAGGTCGCCGGGACATTGGGGTCTGTGCTTAGGGATGGCGCGAAGCGCGTGCGCATTTCCGGCAATGATGTAATAGTGAAAGCGCAGGTTGCCATGCTTGACGGCTATTCCAACCATGCCGACCGTAGCGGACTGGTGGAATGGATCAAGGACCGCACACCGATCAGTGGATCGCTCTTTCTCGTCCACGGAGAACAGAGCGCGCTTGCGAGTCTCGCAGAGACCGTAGGAGCGATCCCGGACATGCCAGCCACAATCATTCCGGCACTAGGTGAAACTTGGGAGTTGCATAAAGCCAAGCTAGCAACCCTAATGTCTGCTGGCCGCCCTGACGCCACCGACCTGACCGCTTCGCGTGACTGGATTTCCAAACTCGCGGCGTTGCGCCAAGAGGTTGAAGAAAAATTATCCGCACAGCCGACAAATCAGGATCGGGAAAAAATGCTGGCCGCGCTCAAACGGGCGCTGGAAAGCGTATAATATACTAGGATTATTTCCGTTCGCAGACCATCAACACATCCTCGCTAACCCATCCCAGGACATGTTGCGCATTGCTGCCCAATGTTGTCCGGGGAAACCCGCTGCGACCATGGCTACCCAAAACCACAAGATCAGATTTGGTGGCGGTGATCTTCCGAGCCAGAACGGGACCCAGATCACCCTTCTCGACCGATCCATTCAGTCGTTCGAAAATCGTATCGGCGATTTGAGGTTTGGCCAGAAAACGGGACAATGCCGCCTGTTCTTTGGCCTTCACATCCTGCGCAACCTGTTCGGAACTCAACCACGCACTATGGGGTTCGTGATAGGCGTGAACCAGATGAAGCTGGGAGTCCGGGAATAGTTGGGCAGCCGTGTTCAATGCCTGCAACGCACAATCCGAAAAATCGGTGCCGACAAGGATATTTTTATAAGCAAGTTTAGGTCGGCATTTTACCATCAGCACCGGTACAGAACCATTTCTGATCAGGTGGTCAACAGGGCCACCCAGAATGATGTCGCCGATACTATCAAAACGCGCCACCCCGGTGATGATCAGGTTGCATTTTTTTGTCCTTGCCGTTTCAATGATGGCTGCGGCAACATCGCCGACCTTGACCGAAATTTCGACATCCACCTTGGCCTTGGGCAATTCCCGGCCCATTTTCTCCTCGATATCGCGAATTTTGATTGTGGGATCTTTCGCCTGACCAGATTCCAGAATATGGAGCAGGATTAATTTCGTTCGCCATTGCTGTGCCAGCATCAAAGCCCGGTCGAGCGGTCGATCGCAACGCGCCGACAGATCGGTCGCCAGAAGAATTGCTGTATCGCTCATCAGCCTGCTTCTACTTTCTGCTCGTTTATCGTGTCAGCCAAAATCGCGGGCCACCCTGTCTTTCCTCAGTTGGGGCGCGGGGAGGAAGAAAGCTGTGGCCCGCTATCCTGTCACGCTCCTTTAGCTGGCGTGAATCGGAATTTGCGTTTCTTTTGAATGTCTTTGGCACTTTTTCGAATATAGGCTACTAACAACCCATTCTTCATGTCGGCACTGATTTTCTCCGAGCCAATTCCATTCGGTAATTTTGTCGCCCGTTCAAAACCGCCACCGTGGCGATTCGGATTCAACTGGAACATTGAATTTTTTGTTCATCACCTCTCCCTCAGCGCGAGCTTCGAATCATTTTTGCTCCATGTATGGCAGAATAATATTTCCTAATTTCCAGCTGAATCCGTGGTGTTCCTTAAGTGAAAATACTGAAGTTCCGCATTGCTTTGGAGTTCAGGTTAATTAGCCGCTATCCTGTCGACTGTTGGTCAGGACATTTGATTTTCTAGAGCTAATATCCTGCAAGAATAGCCAAATTTTGCCGGAGATTTGATTGCCGTTAGCCCAGGATATGCTGTTCCGATTTGAGCAACTGTCGACCAACACAACAGGACTGAGCCTGTGACCCAAGCCCAAGCTATCAATGCCGGAGAAAAACTTGTCCTCAGATCCGCTAGTAAAGCTGGGCTTTTTTAAAATCCGCCGCCAGTTGGCGCACAAGATTCGGATCGGCGATCCACCTGCCCAGCACGTCGGTCGGTTCTGCGGTTTCCGGGAAACCGGAACGCTCGGCCAAAAGCCGCCAGGCTTTTCGCGCCTCCTCTTTTTCTCCCAGCATCGCCGACGACAAAATATAGCTTATCTCTAGTCCCAGCGCCGCACCCGGTATGGAATCCATATATTTTAATGACATTTCCTGAGCGCCTTTGGCATCTCCGCGCCGCAGTTTTTGAATTGCCACCGTGGCTGCGACCACCAAATCCGCGTTGGCATCCATTTGCATGGCTCTTATCGAATAGGCTTCGCCCTCCGGCATATCGCAGGCCAACATATAAATGCCCAGATAGCCCATGATTCGGGAATTTAGCGGATTGAGGCTGACAGCACGCTCACCCCATGACAAGCCTCTGCGACAATCGCCTTCAAAAAATGCGCTCTGCGCCACCGCAAATGTGGCCGAGGCGCTATCATTGTCAACTTTCGCGGCCCTCATCGCGAAATCCTCGCGCGAACCATCAATTGCATCGGAAAGGCCAAATTGTCGCGAAATATTTTTCGCAATCGCCAGCATGCTCATCAAATAGGAATCATGGGGAAATTGTTTGGCAGAGGCATCCATACATTTTAAAACGGGCTCCAAAAGCGCGGGATCGCGGTAACGCAGATATTGATGAAACTGAAGCAGGCACGGGTAGCCCGGGGTAAAATCGGCACGATATTTGGTCAACTCGTGCTGGGCAATTTTACCGTAGGGACCCGCAATATCAATCACTGCCCTTTCCAGATCGGCCTCCCGTTCTTGGTTGCTCGTCATATCAATTCTGCTCGACCAGACGACCTCTCTGGTGGTCCTGTCGACAAGGCGGAGCTGAACGTGATCGGCCGCATCATTCAGTTTCAAGGATTCGAGCAGATATCGCGATGGATTTTTCGGATCAAGATCTTCATTGTCCCCCGTCAGCGATCGATAGACAGATTGGGTTATTAAAATAGGAGAATGTTTTGGTATCATCGCAGTGACGTAA
>NZ_JBALTF010000040.1:0-23480 GCF_036964675.1 Parasphingorhabdus sp.
GTCGCTGTTGTTGCGGAAATATTCGCCGAGGAAGGTAAAGCCGTCGAGCCATTCGGGGCGATAATTGACCGCCAGCTTGATATCCCGCCGCGTTTCCGCCGGCAGCGCCAGATTGCCGCTGGTGGTGATCGCAGCCAGCACGGTTTCGCCATTGGTGAAGTCGAAGACCGTGACATCGGGGGTGATGATTACCGGATTGCCGAGCTGGGCGATGCCGGGTGCGGCTTCCTCGCCGATCGCCGAGGCTGTGAAGACCAGCCCGTCAAACGGTTCCCAGTTCAGGCCAAAGCCAAATTCGACCAGACCGCCAAAATCGGACAGGTCGGCATAGCCGAGATTGCCGTTGATCGACAATTTGCCAATCGCTTCCACGACGTCGATATTCTCGTCCGCCAGCGGGATATCGATATTGATCCCCATGCTCAGCTCGTCGCGGCTGAGGCCGGTGGTGGTGACGATGCCGCTGCGCGTTTCCCGGCTATCCAGTTTTTCCCGGTCATAGCCCGCACGGATGGTGGTGGTGACCGTGCCGGAGGGCAGGTTGAACAGGCTACCGGAGACCGTGGCCAGATTATTGAACGTCTGATCGACAACCTTGGCGCTATCGGTGACAGGGGCTCCCAGCAACGGACCAAAATCGACCGCCAGCGGATCGACCGAGCCGACATCAATCGCCGCCTGCAGCGCGCTGATATCGCCGGATCGGTCGGTGTCTGTATTGACCTGCGCCCGCTTGTAATCGCTGGTCAGCGACCAGCGCCATTCGCTGATCCTGCCATTCAGCGTCAGCCCTGCTTGCGCGCTATTGCTTTCCTGCACCCGGTTGAGCGGGCCATATTCGGTGAAATAACGGAACAGAGGATCGCCCGCGACTTGCAGCGTAGCATTGGGCAGGCCTTGCAGGCCACGGGACTTGTCGTAGACATAACCGCCATTGAGTGAGAGTGACATGCCATTGTCGAAGTTCCGGCTGTAATTGGCATTGAGCTCGACATTGTCCGAGGGCGCGACCAGCGTGCGAAAATCGCCGAGATTGACCAGATCGCCGGCAGCATCCTGAATGATGTTGCGTTCACTTTCGGTGATCGCAGTGTTGTTCTGCCATTCCAGATTGATGTTGACGCGGCTGTTCTTGCCGATCCGTGTGATGGTGCTCTCAACCTCCGAACGCCCCTGCGCTCCTCTTGTCGGAACGCCATATTCCGCCGATGCGCTGACCCCGGTATAATTGTCCTTGAGGATGAAGTTGATCACCCGCTGATCCGGACGATAGCCATATTGCAGCGCCAGCTCTTCCGGAAAGACCTGCACCGTGCGAATGGCTTCCGGCGGCAGATCGCGGATTTCGCGGAAACCGGAGGTGCGCTGGCCGTTGATCAGCACGATCGGCCGGCCGCTGCCCCGGCCCCGGCTGGAACTGGTCTGCGAAGAAATGGCTTCGAGCAGGTCCTGCACCGAAGACACACCGAAACTGGCGATGTCCGCTTCGGTCAGTTCGACCACCGGCGGTATCTCGGTGACGACTGCGCCGCGCGGCCGCTCTGCCGTGACCACGATTTCCTCATCCGGATAGTCCGAATCTGTTTCGGTGATCTGCGCGCCGGCAGGAGCCGCGAGCAACAGGCTTGCCAGGGCAAAGGAGGATGAGGCGCTGAGGAATCCTGGGGAAGAGATCATGATCGGGTTCAATAGCTTCAAATAGGGGGGAGAGAAGATGTCCGAAGTGCCATGCAGGACGCGCTAATGGTATATTTTCTTTGTATTAAATTGTCGCAGGGAAATTGCTGGGGCAGCGATAGATTTTATCATTTTGACAGATGCAGCTAATCCTTCCCTTTTGGCGCATTTGCCGTTATGGCGCACTGCAACACGCGGGATTGCCGCGATATCAGGGAAAATGCACCGCAAGATGGCAAAAGAAGAATTACTGGAAATGAAGGGGTTGGTTCGCGAACTGCTCCCCAACGCCATGTTCCGGGTCGAGCTGGAAAATGGCCACGAGATTTTGGGTCACACCGCTGGCAAGATGCGCAAGAATCGCATCCGCGTGCTGGTTGGCGATGAAGTGCTCGTTGAGCTCACCCCTTATGACCTGACCAAGGGTCGTATCACCTATCGTTTCAAGTGATGGTATGCCGCTCGTCCTGAGCTTGTCGAAGGACGGCGATCGGCAGGCAGTGCATTTGCGTAAGCGGCTTCGACAAGCTCAGCCCGAACGGTCCAGAGAGAGGGTATCGTATTCCATGAAACTTGTCCTCGCCTCATCCAGCCCGCGTCGTCTGGAACTGCTCGGTCGTCTGGGCGTCACGCCGGACCGGATCATCTCTCCCGATATTGACGAAGCCCCGCACAAGGGCGAATTGCCGCGCGACTATGTCTTGCGCATGGCCCAGGAAAAGGCTGCTGCCGTCGAACGCGAAGATCAGGAAATCCTGGTCGCTGGCGACACCACGGTTGCGGTCGGTCGCCGGATATTGGGCCAGGCCGCCGATGCGGCGGAGCAGCGCAAGTTCATGCAATTGATCAGCGGGCGACGGCATCATGTGATGTCTGCGGTCTGCGTGATCGCTGCCGATGGCACGGCGCGCACCAAATTGTCGGACAGTATCGTCAAATTCAAGCGTTTCGAATCGAGCGAGATCGAAGCCTATATTGCCTCTGGCGAAGGTCAGGGCAAGGCAGGCGGCTATGCGATACAGGGGCAGGCAGAAGCCTTCGTCACCTGGATGTCGGGCAGCTATAGCGGGGTCATGGGGCTTCCGCTTTACGAAACCCGCAATCTGCTGATCAGCGCGGGCTATCCTCTTGGCTGATGTTGCCAATGGCTGGCTGTACGAAGCCGGGATCGGTGAAAACCGGGCGTTGCGGCTCGAAGATAATATGCTTCTCCAGATACGGGTCGAGCGCGCAGATGGGCGGGCCAGAGCCGGCGCGGTCGTCGACGCGAAATTCACCCGGCAATGGGTCGCGGGAAAATCCGGCATCGTGACGCTGCCGGACGGGCAGGAGGCGCTTTTGCAGCCGCTGCCCAAAGGTTTGACCGAAGGATCGTTGGTCCGGGTAGAAATCGTCCGGGCGGCGATGATCGAGCAAGGCGGGCAGGCCAAGCGCGCCAAGGCACGGCCAGCCGACATCGACAGCCCGTTGTGCGAAGGCCCCGCCTTGTTGGCGGAATTCGCGGCAAGCGGACTTCCCGTCAAACAGGTTCACGCCCATGACGAAGATATTTTCTCCCAGCATGATTGGCACGAAGCGATCGAGCAGGCGGAAACCGGGCGGATCGATTTTGCGGGCGGGAACCTGTTGGTTTCGCTTACTCCGGCGATGACATTGATCGATGTCGATGGGCCGCTGGCACCATTTGAGCTGGCGAAACGGGCCGCGAAAGAGGTCGCCCGGGCGCTGCTGCGCTTCGACATATCCGGCAATATCGGGGTCGATTTTCCGACCCTGGAAGCCAAGGCCGAACGCGCCGCCGTCACCGCTGTTTTTGATCAGCATATGACCGCCAATTGCGAACGCACCGCGATCAACGGCTTTGGTTTCATGCAGATTGTCAGCCGCAAGGTCCGGCCATCGCTGCTGGAAATCATGCAGGCCAATCGCTCGATCAATGCTGCGCTGAAATTGCTCCGGCAGGCGGAGCGGGATCGCGGCACCGGTGCCATGCTGCTGGCCGTGCATCCGGCTGTGGCCAACAAGCTGACACCGTCGCTTTTGGATGAACTGGCAAGGCGGACGGGGCGGAGCGTGTCGATTGAACCGCGCGGCGACATTTCAATCGATGGCGGTTCGACAGGATAATCCTGACCCGTCGCAAGTGTGGTGTAACGCCCTTGCATTTCCGCCGCTCAATCTTCAAAGCCAGCGCATGACAGATATCATCCTCTACGACTATTGGCGCAGTTCGGCGAGCTACCGGGTGCGCATCGCGCTCAACCTGAAGGGCGTGCCCTATACAGCGATCAACACCAGTCTGCTTGATGGAGACCAGAAGGCCCCGGCCTATGTCGCGCGCAATCCGCAGGGCTTTGTGCCGATGCTTTCTATCGACGGACTTGATCTGACCCAGTCGCTGGCGATTATCGACTATCTCGATGCAAAATATGACGATCCGCCAATGGTGTCCAGCGACCCGATCGAGCGCACCCATACGCTCGCTCAGGCACTGGTCATTGCCGCCGACATTCACCCGGTGAACAATTTGCGCATATTGAAATATCTCAAGAATGAGCTGGGACAATCGCAGGAAGCGATCGACACATGGTATCGCCATTGGGTCGAAGAAGGTTTTGTGGCACTCGAGGCCATGGCGCCCGAAACCGGCCTGTTCGGTGGCGACAGGCCGAATCTCGCCGATGTCTGTCTTGTCCCGCAAATGGCCAATGCCCGGCGGTTCGAGACGGATTTAAGCGCCTTTCCCAAGCTCGTGCGCATTGATGCGGCTTGCAATCAACTCGAGGCTTTTCAAAAAGCCGCTCCCGAAGCCGTGAAGGACCAATGACATGACAATCGAAGGTGGATGCTATTGCGGTGCGGTGCGCTACGAGGCCGAAGGCGAACCAATGCTGAAGGCGGAATGTTTCTGCCGCGAATGCCAATTTACGACCGGCGGCAATAGTCTGTTGCTGATGGCGATGCCGGCGGACGGTTTCGCCATCACCAAAGGGGCCGTGAAGGGCTTTAAACGGGCGGACCTCGAAAAGGGTGTGACCCGGGAATTTTGCGCCGATTGCGGTACCCATCTGACCACTCGTGCACCGGGCTTTGAAGTGGCGGTGATCGTGAAGGTCGGAACGCTCGATGATCCGAGCATTTTCGGTAAAGCAGACAGCGCTAATTTTGCCTGCGACGCGCAGGATTATCACCGGCTACCAGACGATATGCCGGTTCATCAGAAGTGGATGCATAGTTAAGTCATGAAAAAATCAGTATTAGCCTACCCGCTATTGGCTTCAATGGCGTTGGTGAGTGTCCCTGCCTGGGGGCAAGATCAAGCCAGCAATGATGACAACGAAATTGTCTTTGCCGATAGGTCATTATCCGAGATTATCGTAACCGGACTGCCGGCCTCGCTTGGCGACGGGGCTTATAACGCCACCGAAATTTCGATCGATTCTTTGCAGACGGTCGAGAATGCGTTGCGCGATGTGCCCGGTCTTCAACAATTCCGTCGTTCGGACGCGCGGTCGGCCAACCCGACCAGCCAGGGCATCACGCTGCGCGGACTGGGCGGCAATGCCTCTTCCCGCGCCTTGTTGATCCTTGATGGCGTACCGCAGGCTGATCCATTTGGCGGATGGGTCGCCTGGCCTGGCTATGATGCGCTGGCTTTGAGCAGCGCCCGGATAACGCGCGGCGGCGGTAGCGGCGCAGACGGCCAGGGTGCCATTGCCGGAACCATCGAACTGTTCAGCGACAATGTCGGTGACCTGATCGAACTGGGCGCCGCCTATGGCAGCCGCAACAGCGTTGATGCCGATCTGATCTTTGGCCGCGAACTGGGGCAGGGGCAGCTGACCATTTCTGCCAATTATGCCCGCGGCGACGGTTTCATTCCGATCATCGAAGGCCAGCGCGGTTCGGTCGATCGCCCGGCGGAATATGAACAGGCCGGCCTTGCCGTCCGCTTTGTCGCGCCCTTGTCCGACAATGTTGAATTACAGAGCAATGTCCGGGCCTTTACCGATGATCGCGAGCGCGGCTTTGCTTTCAGTGAAAATCACAATGACGGTGCCGATGCCAGCATCCGGCTGGTCGACCGCACTTCCGAATGGCAATGGTCCGCTCTGGCCTATGTCCAGATTCGCAATTTTGACGTCAGCTTCGGCGGTGTTGCCGATGACCGCAATTCGGTTAGCCGGGTATTCGAGCAATATAATGTTCCCTCTACCGGGCTTGGTGCACGCTTTGAACTGCGGCCTCCGGTTGGTGACGACATCGAACTGCGCATCGGCGGCGACTGGCGGCGGACCGAGGGGGAAACCAAGGAAAATTTCTTCTTTGCCGACAATGACACGCCGCGCCGCAGCCGCAGGGCAGGCGGCAGTACCGCGACCTATGGCGGCTTCGTTGAAGCCAGTTTGCAGGCGAGCGATGCGCTGGTCCTGACCGGTGGCGGGCGCGTTGACTTCTGGACGATCGACAACGGTTTCCGGAAAGAAATCGAACTGATCAATCCGTTTCCCGGATCGGTGCGGACAGACGATCAATTCGCCAATCGCAGCGGCAGCGAATTTACGGGTCGTGGCGGCTTTGCTTATGACGTAACCGACCAGCTCACGCTGCGCGGCGCGGCCTATCTCGGCTGGCGCTTGCCTACGCTCAACGAATTGTTCCGACCCTTCCGGGTTGGTGACGATGCCACAGCCGCCAATGAATTGCTGGAACCGGAGCGAGTCAAAGGGGCCGAGCTGGGGCTGGACTGGAATAGCGGCATTGTCACGCTGGGCATTACCGGCTTCTACAACCAGCTGGATAATGCAGTCGCAAACGTGACCCTCGATAATGGTCCTGGCTTGTTCCCGGGTGTCGGCTTTGTAGCGGCGGGTGCTACTTACAGCCAGCGCCAAAATCTCGCGGCAATCAAATCCAGGGGCGTCGAAATCGATGCCTTGTTCGATCTCGGCCAACTGGCGGACGGCCTGACCGTTCGCGCTGCCTATTCCTACGTTGATGCCAATGTCGATGGTATTGGCGACGCCGCCTCGATCGACGGTTTGCGCCCGGCTCAGGTCCCCCGGCACAACGCATCCGGATCGATCCGCTGGGAAAGTGAAAATGGCACCGGTGCAAGCCTGTCTGCGCGTTATATCGGGCAGCAGTTCGAGGATGATGTCAATATGCTCAGCCTGGCCGACGCATTCACCATCGATGGCCGCATGGCGCTGGCCGTCAACGATCGCCTGCTGGTCGAAACCCGGGTTGAAAATCTTCTCGACTCCCGGGTAGAGGCAGCGATCAGTAGCAATGGAATAATAGAACGGGCCTTCCCCCGGACATTTTGGGTTGGACTTCGCGTCAAAATTGAATAAATATTACTTATGACCTTTAAACTTGATGATTATCTGCCCTACCAGCTCTCGACGACGTCCAACGTGGTCAGCGATGTAATCGCGGGCGAATATAAGAGCCGCTTCGGCCTCAAGATACCGGAATGGCGGGTGATGTCGGTGCTCGGCACACGTGGCGCCTCGACGCAGCGGCATTTGGTCGAAGCGACGTTGATGGACAAGGTGACCGTCAACCGGGCGGTGAAAAATCTCGTCGATCGCGCCTTGCTCGACCGCAGTCCCAATACCGCCGATGGCCGTTCCCATCATCTGTTGCTGAGCAGCACGGGCCGCGATCTATATGGCCAGATCCTGCCAGCCGCTCAGGCGATGGACAAGAAAATCATGTCCGTGCTCAGCGAGGAAGAGAAAGCCGAACTATCCGCCGTGCTGGCAAGAATAAAAAAATCGGCGGACACCATCGCGGCGCAATAAAAAAGAGCGGCAGGGGACTGCCGCTCTCTTGATTTGTCAGATTTATTTCCTGCTACAACATTGCATCGGAGATCGAGCAGGCCGCGGGGCCGAGGATCACGATGAACAGGGTCGGCAGAATGAACAGGATCAGCGGTATCGTCATGATGGCTGGCAAACGCGCGGCCTTTTCTTCCGCCCGCATCATCCTGTCATTACGAAATTCCGCCGACAAGACACGCAGGGAAGATGCCAGCGGTGTACCATATTTCTCGGTCTGGATCATCGTCGTGACAACGCCCTTGATATGGTCCAGCGCCACACGATAGGACAGATTTTCAAAGGCCTGTCGCCGCTCGGTCAGAAAGCCCAGTTCGATGGAGGTCAGCGAAAATTCATCGGCCAGCTCCGGATAGGCGCTGCCGAGTTCTTTCGAGACCCGGGAAAAGGCGGCGTCGACCGTCAGTCCGGCTTCCGCACAAATGACGAGCAGATCGATGGCGTCAGGCAGACCCTTGCGGATCAGGTCGGTCCGTTTGGAGATCAGGTTGTTGACGTAAATGTCGGCCCCTTTATATCCCAGGATGGCGGCGCCGGCAAAGACGCCGAAACGTTTGAGGTCAGACCAGTCGGCCAGATAGTTGAAGCCATATATCGCCAGCGCCGCACCGCCTCCGAGAAGGATCGGCAAAACGAGCCGGCTGAAGATGATGAGAAAGGCCAGATCCTTCGAACGGATACCGGCCTGGGCCAGCTTCTGCTGCGCTTCTTTGACCTGGGTATCCTGTAGCACTTGCAAAGACGACAGCACGTTGCGCATCCGGTCGGTGGTATCATTCTGCTGAACCAGCTTTGCCCGTTTCTTGGTGGTTGAGGCGGTGATGCCAGCTTTCAGCTGTTCCCGGCGCTCGTTTAGTGCCTTGACCCGTTTTGCCATGGGGTCGCGCACGGTCACCGCGGCATAGATTGCGAAAAATACTGCCGATGCCGCGACGGCCGACAATATTGTCGCCACCCAGAGCACGTCTACGCCCATTAATGTTGGTCCGCCGCCGGTTGTCATTTGCCTAGCACCTTCATTTTAAATCTCGAAATTGACCATTTTGGCCATGATGAACACACCAATGCTCATCCAGCACAGGCCACCCAGGCCAGCGATGATCAAACGTTCTTCATAGAAAAAGCCAGCCAGATATGTCGGGTTCACGCTATAAACCAGTCCGAACACAATGAACGGCAGTGATCCCACGATATAGGCCGAGGCCTTGGATTCCGAGGACATCGCCTTGATCTTGAGTTTCATCTGGCCACGTTTGCGCAGCACTTCGGCAAGGTTGGACAGCGTTTCGGCCAGGTTACCACCGGTTTCGCGCTGAATTGCCAAAGTGATACAGAAGAATTTGAATTCTGGCGTTTCCATGCGCTTTGCGCTCTCTTGCAGCGCATCCTCCATGGTCTGGCCAATCTTGATCCGGTCGACCACATTCTGGAATTCCTCGCCAACCGGTCCGCCAATTTCCTTGGCGACCACACCGATTGTTTCGGTGACGGGCAGGCCTGAACGCAGGCCGCGGACGAGCAGTTCGATGGCATCGGGAAAGGAAGCGGTAAATTTGGCAATCCGCCGGTTGATCAGGAAGCCGACAACAAAATGCGGCAATCCGGCACCGACCAGCAGCCCGAAAAACAGACATAGCAGAATCGGAGCGCCCTTGAGCAGCAGCAAACCGGAGACGACCACAAACAAGCCGCCTGCAGCGTAGAAAAAATAGGACAGCGGCCAGCGCTTGCCGGTTTTCTCCATCCGGATCGCCAGAATTTCCAGCTTGGTCATGGTGTCGCCCTTGGGGCGAGTGGTTTTGCGCCGCGCTGACAGCGCTTTTTTCATCTGCACTTCAACATGCACATTAGCGCTGTCGGAATGGCGAAACTTGAGCTTGCTCAGCCGCCGTGCGCTTGCTCTTGATTGCGATGCATCGGCAAATGCAAAGATGAGCAGCAGCAGAACCGCCAGAACGCCAGCACCCAAAATTGCAGTTTGCATCATACCCATAGTCTAATTCCTTTAAAGCCGAAGAATCTCTGCACCTGCTTCAGACTTTGGGAGCATCCTCATTGGCTTTCTTTGACGGCAGAAAGGATTTGAATTCGCCAAATTTATCCATGAACGATTTCTTGGCGCCAGCATCGCTAGGGTCCAGCCCGCCGCTCACAGATCCGAGCACGAGGTTGGTCAACTCGATGATCTTAGCCGAGGCTTTGCTTGACTTGCCGGCATCCACCAGCGCCTGACCCAATTTTGCAGCCTGCGCTGCGGTTCTGGGGTCATAGGGAATCATGATGTCGATCTTGCGCTCGATCGAGCTTTCGAAATCCTGACGGCCGATTTCCAGATTGGCGGTTTGCACCTTGTTGGCTACGACATAGACCTTGCTCTGGGCCGCGTGGGATTTCAGCCAGGACAGCAGGCGAATGCAGTCCCGCGCCGAAGCGAGAGTCAGTTCCGTCACGATGACGGTCGCATTTACATCACCGAGAAGATGGGGATAGTTGATCAGCATGTCGCGCGGCAAATCGATCACCGTACAATCGAAGGCAGCGCGAAATTCTTCCTGCAATTGGAAGAAAGCGGTGCCATCGGTCAGGATCGGCGAATTGATTGGCGCTTCGGCAGACAGCAGTGACAGTTTGTCATTGGCCTTGATCATGGCGCGTTCAATGAACAGGCCATCAATCCGGCTCGGGTTGTCGATGGCATCGGTAAGGCCGCGACCAGGCTCCAGATCGAGCGAAAGGGCGCCGGTACCGAAATGGACATCCAGATCAAGCAGCGCGGTCAGACGTTCCCGGTCATGGCTGAGCAGCCAGGCCAGAGAGGTGGCAATGGTTGAGGCTCCGACGCCGCCGCGGGTGCCGATCACAGCGGTTGAAATATGCGGTTTTTCGGCTTGCGGATCATCGATTTTTGGTTGGTTGAAGACCGCTTGCGCCTGGGACAATACGTCGCGCAACTGTTCCGGGCTAAACGGCTTCAGCAGATAGTCCTGCAAGCCGCTCACGATCAGATCACGATAGAGGCGAACGTCATTGACCTGACCCATGGCAATCACAACGGTGCCTGGTTCGCAGACCTCGGCCAGCGAATTGATATCGCTCAACGGATCACCGGATTCCGACAGGTCTACCAGCAAAATATTGGGACTGGCAGAAACGGACAGGGTCTGGATCGCATTGCGCAATCCGCCCTTGTTACATTTGTCGACCGACCAGCCCATTTCTTCGGCAACCGGACGGAGCATCTCCAGCGTGTCGTCATCGCAAACAAATGCGGCAAACGGATCACGGCCGCCAACCGAGCCAGGTTTCCAGGGAGCGTTCATTATTGTCCTCCAACTTTCTTGTCACGATAGGCACGAATAGCCTTGGAAGCCTGCGCCTGATCTTCACCGTCGGCAGCCTGGCCGCGGACCAGATCTTCTGGGTTGGCAATCATCGCGGCAAGAGTGCCGTTCGTTCCGCAACCATAGTTGGCGCTGGTACGCGCCTGAAAATCGGTGTGGCTGCGATGGCTGAAATCGGGGCATCCCGGCACGGAAGCCGAGGTGCGTGTCACAACAATCCGCATCAGACCAGCAGGAACATTGCCTTCGGTAACCGGTGCCGTCTCGCTGACCAGCAGTCCATATTCAGCAACAATGGTTTCGACCGCAGCCTTCGCCACGGCGCTCGTGGAATAGGCTGGATCATCGATCGAAACGCGATCACCATAACCCAGTTCGAGCGCGTCGAACCAGCCGGACAGGCGATTTTGCTCTGCCGTGGACAGTCCGCCATTGCCGGCGCTCAGGTCCAGCACGAAATTCGATTTGGAAACAACCGGTTGGCGTTCGCTATAGACGCTGCGGTTCGCGGTGGTGCTGCCACATGCCGTAACCGAGAGCCCGAGGGCGGTGATAAGTGCCATTGAAACGATGCGCATGATCTGTTCTCCTGATCGAGCTTATTTGTCGAAACTGAAACCGGGAGCGGTGCCGCCGGATTTCTTGGATGTCTTGGCCGATTTGGCGGGAGCTGGTGTTTCCAGGCTGCCAAAACTCTGGTCTTCCGGTGTGGCCGGAGCCACGCTCGGCTTGGGCCGATCGCCGCCAGAACCGCTATGGTTGCGGTTCATCAGGAACCGTTCCGCATCATTGGCGGCCTTGAAGCCGTCAGTGGGCAATACGATCTCGCTGTCGCTGACCGGTTTCACCAGATAAGGCGTTACGACGATCATCAGTTCGGTTTCATTGCGACGATAGCCATCAGATTTGAACAATGTGCCAAGGATCGGAATATCGGCCAGGCCCGGCGTCTTGTCGATCGCCGAGTTGTAGCTGTTCTGCATTAGGCCGGCGATCATGAAGCTTTCTCCCGATCCCAGTTCGACTGTGGTCTCCGCTCGGCGGGTTGATACGGCCGGAATACTGAAACCGTTTAGGACAACGGCTCCGTTGGAGGTGATTTCCGATACTTCCGGTGCAACGCGGATGGAAATTCGGCCATTTGACAATACGGTCGGCGTGTAGGACAGGCTGACCCCGTAATTCTTGTATTGAACGGAAACTTCACCCAATCCGGTCGAAATCGGAATGGGGAATTCGCCGCCAGCAAGGAAAGTCGCGGTTTCACCCGAAATTGTCGTCAGGTTTGGTGATGCCAGCGTACTGACCAGACCGACTCGTTCCGAGACATCCAGAGCGGTGGCGATATCCAGGCCAAACAGGCGGCCGGCCGCCTGAACGGTGCTGAGGTCGGATCCTGCATTATAGTTGAATTGCGTCCCACCCGGCGTCACGAACTGGCCGGTTGACGGGTTGAACGGCAGCGAGATTGAACCTGCTGGCAAGCCAAATAGCTGCGATGCGTCCAGATTGGGAAAGGCCGATGTGTTGAAATCGGTGATCGAGCCGAACTGGCGACCACGCGAAACACCAAATTGGAACCCGCCAGTTGTGTCCCGGGTCAGAAGATTGCCGTTAATCTCCTTCGCCAGCGATCGGCTGACTTCGGCAAAGCGAACTCTCAGGTTGACCTGCATCGGCGTTGCCGTTTTCAGGCGGCTGACAACCCGGGTCTCATTGCCGACAAAAGCCTGGACCAGATTTTCCGCTTCTTCCGCATCATCCGGATTGGCGATGGTGCCGGTCAGCAGGACGAAATTATTGGTCGTGCTGACCGCGATATTCGCTTCTGGCATGGCCAGGCTCAGCATCTGGTCAATCGAGGAAATTTCTGCGCCGACAGCGACTTCGGCCGAGTAGATGACTTTACCGGAAGCGCTGGTTGCATAAAAGCTGGTCTGACCGCCTTTTTTGCCGAAAATATAAATTTGCCGCGGCGACCGCACCTGGACATCGGCAATGCTGTTTTCGGCAATGAAAATATCTTCAATCGGTGAGGGCAGAGTAATCAACTTGCCACGGCCGACCGCGATGGAAATGCGGCTATCCGGCTGGGATATGTTGACCGACTGGGCGTTTAGTGCCGTGCTGCTGTTCGCAGCCAGAGCCAGGGCGAGGGCGGCAACGACGGCAACGCCCATTGCCTTTTTCGCCGAACGGCTATGCTGTGCATATTCTACGGCCATTACTTGTCTCCAAACTCGATGTCATTGACCGTATTTCCGCGGGCGACGCGGACTACCGGACCTTTTGGTTTTTCCTTGGCGGCCAGGGGAGGCGGTGAGCGCGTTTCAAAGCGCGACACGTCGCCACCGGTCGAAAAGCTTGATTTCGTGCTGCTTGGGCGTGCAGCCAGCGAACGGAGCATGTCGGCTTCAACAACCGGGTCATCCGTTTTTGGCAGTTTGATCGCGCCGGATGCAATTGCTTCTTCCAGTTCGGCGGCGCTGTCGGCCAGCGAACGAAGCGACAGGCTCAATGTACCCAGAGTCTGGGCAACGGAGATCTGCTCGGCAATTTTTGGCGTGGCTTCGAGGGTGACCAGCTTTGCCTTCCGGGCGATCTGCTGTCCCGCTTCATTGGTCGATGCGGTAACCCGGTTGTCGGTGGCCAGCACCCGCAAGTTTCGGATCACGGTCTCGGAAACCTTGAGCTCCGGACCTTCGCCTTGGACCGACTGGGTCAGCATCAGGTCCACCCGGTCACCCGGGAATACGAAGCCGGCAACGCCGGTCAAACCGGATACAGGGATAGTGACTGCGCGCATGCCGGGGCCGAGCGCTGCGGCAAGGAAGCCGCGATCACCCGGCGCAACGAGAGAGCCTTTGGTGAGAGGCTGGCCAGCGGTGACTGGATTGCGGACAACGGTGCCAGTAAGCGTTTCCAGGTTGGTGCTTTCCTTCATGAAATAGACGTCTTCGATTAGATCCTTTGGCCAAGGCTGGAACCGGAAACTGTCGGGCGTGATAATCGTGCCGACAGGAAGCGCGCGGGTTGCGACGAGAACTTCCTCGCCAACCAGTTCGGCTTTTTTTGCAGCGACTTGGGGCGCGGAGGCACCATCAAACATATTCTTTGCGAGCAGTGCAGTGACCGCAGCAACGATCAGCGCACCAATCAGCAAAATGATTTTCTTTTTGTCCATGACGTTTCACGCCTCCTGAATGCCCCCGCCGAAATGGTTCCATTGGCGGTCCATGCCTCTTTCGAGTAAAATGGTTAAAATATCGTTTGTGAACTATGCCCCGTTATGCCCCAGATCGTCCAAAGCCCGGAAAAGGCGATGGCGACACCATATGGAACCTTTATGGGGCCTTCGGTCTTTCGGATTTGCTTGCTGATCATCATTAACAGTGTCAGCAGGCCGCCAGCGATTGACATGATCACCAGCAACTCGAGAAACGTCAGCCAGGGCATCCACAAAGACAGGGCAGTCAGCAGTTTGACGTCACCGCCGCCCATCGCGCCGATCGCGAACAATCCGGCGAATATGGTAAATATGATAACAGCCAGTCCGATTTGTGCGATCATGTCGGGCCACAATGTCATGCCGCTGAATATCCAGAAGACCGGCGCACCCATGGCAATCACGAGATTGAGCCAGTTTGAAATATGGCGTTTTTTGAGATCGGTGACTGCTGCGACAATCAGTGCAATTGCCAATCCGCCCCAGAGCAAGTAGATGAAGGTTTCGCTATCCATGGACAGACGTCTAGTTAATTTGCCTTACCAAATAGTAACCACGATTCCCGGAACGATTTTTATCTTCCGATCCTGCGACAACGATAAAGCGTGATATGACAGACTTTAAAGATGAGCGCTTTGATCGCCGGTCCGTTCCAGCAGATGCGATAGAAGCGCCGTGGATCGGTCCGGATGGCTGGGAGTTCCGCAAACTGGACTGGCAGAGTGACGATCAGCCGGACGGACCGCGAGGCTCCATTCTGTTCATGGCCGGACGAGCAGATTTCTACGAAAAATATCTGGAAACATTGCATGATTTCCACGCCCGTGGCTGGAATGTCACCTCGGTTGACTGGCGCGGGCAAGGCGGATCGGGCCGTTGCGGGCCGCACCCGCATGTCGGCCATATCGATGATTTCGCCACTTGGGTGGGGGATCTGGTAGCATTGTTTGATCAATGGCGTGCCAGCCATCCAGGGCCGCATGTCGTGCTGGGCCACAGTATGGGCGGGCATCTGGTGCTGCGCGCGCTGACCGAGCAACGCATCCATCCGGACGCGGCCATATTGAGCGCACCGATGCTCGCCCCTGCCGGCGGCGGCATGCCGGAATGGACCGCCCAATTGATCGCCAAGATCATGTGCATCATTGGCCGCGCTACACGGCGTGCCTGGAAACCGATCGAAAATCCGCTGGAACCCTATGTGCCCCGACAGGCTTTGCTGACCCATGATGCCGACCGCTATTCGGATGAATTTTTCTGGTTCCGCGAGCGCCCCTTTGTCCGGCTGGGACCAGCGAGCTGGCGCTGGGTTGAACGGGCCTATGCCTCGACCAGATCATTGCGCAACCGCCGAAGGTTGATGCAGATGGAGACACCGATTCTGGTGCTGGCGACATCGACGGACGAACTTGTCGATCATCCGACTATCGAGCGCGCCGTGCACTTGATGCCAAAGGCCGAGATGAAGCTATTCGGTCCGGAATCCGCCCATGAAATATTTCGCGAGGTAGATGATGTGCGCAACGACGCGCTCAACGCCTGTTTTTCCTTTCTCGACCGGGTTGCACCAAAACAATGAAGCATTTTGACGTCGCTATAATCGGAGCCGGTATCGCCGGAGCCAGCATCGCCTCTGAAATTGGTGCCGATCGATCGGTCTTGCTGCTCGAAGCCGAGGACCATCCCGGCTATCATTCCACCGGTCGTTCCGCGGCCTTCTGGACGGAAAGCTATGGCGGGCCGCTGGTCCAGCCGCTGACCACCGCTTCCCGGGCATTTCTGGACAATCCACCGGCGGAATTTTCGCAGACTGGCTTTCTTCGGCCGCGCGGTGCGGTCAATATTGGGCGCGACGATGAGCAGCATCTGGCCGATAAGTTTCTGGCAGATTTTGCCGACAACGGGCTCACCATGGCTCGCTGGTCCTGGGCCCAGGCCGCAGCACTCGTTCCCGATTTGAAGCCGATATGGAAACATGCGATCCATGAACCCGAATGCCGCGATATCGATGTCGCGGCCCTCCATGCCGCCTATCTTGCAGACGCCAAGCGCAAGGCCGTGGATCTGAAATGCCGCGCACCGGTTACCCGGATCCGGAAACAGGATCAAATGTGGGAGCTGATCGCCGGGGATGAAACCTATCACGCGACCGTGCTGGTCAATGCCGCCGGTGCCTGGGCGGATGGCATCGCCCGATTGGCCGGGGCCAAACCGGTCGGCATCCAGCCGTTGATCCGCAACATGGTCCAGATCGAGACCGATCCACCTTCATCGCAGGACATGCCACTGGTTGTCGGTCTGGATGGCAGTTTCTATTTCAAACCCGAAGCCGGCGGCAGCTACTGGCTCAGCCCGCATGACGAAATCCCGGCTGAGCCTGGTGATGTCGCCGCGGACGAACTGAGCGTTGCCATTGCCATCGACCGGTTTGAAAAGGTGATGGATGTGCAGGTCAAGCGGGTTACCCGAAAATGGGCGGGTCTGCGCAGCTTTGCGCCGGATCGGTTGCCCGTGATCGGCTTCGATTCCGCAACCGCAGATTTATTCTGGTTTGCCGGGCAGGGCGGTTTCGGTATCCAGACGTCCCCGGCAGCGGCCAAATTGGCTCGTTCCATTCTGCTTGGCCAGACGCCCGATGAAAGCCTGCACGGGATCGATGCCAGTCTCTACGCGGCATCGCGCTTCTCCTAGCAACGGTCATTTTACAACTGGGGTGTTGCACAGCCGGGCTGATGGCCTATGATTTCTGTTATCCAACAGAAGGAGAGGATGGCAATGGCCCATAAATTTGAAATCTGGAAAGACAAGAAGGGCGAATTTCGGGTTCGTTTCAAATATAATGGCGAAGTGATTTTCTGGACCGAAGGTTATACCAGCAAGGCGAGTGCCAAAAATGCAATCAGTTCGATCCAGAAAAATGGACCGAATGCCGAGATTGAAGACAATAGCTAGAAATTGTTGCGGGCGGCTTTGATCGCAGCATCGCTGGCCAATATATCGGCGCGCTCATTGTCGGCATGGCCGTCATGACCTCTGACCCAGTGCCATTCGATCTGATGGGGCTCGACCGCCTTTAACAGGTCCTGCCAGAGATCAGCGTTTTTGACCGGCTTTCTGGCGGCAGTCCGCCAGCCATTTTTCTGCCAGCCAAAAATCCATTGGGTGATGCCGTCTTTTACATATTTGCTGTCGATCGACAGCTTGACCTTGCAGGGGCGCTTCAGCGTATTGAGCGCCTCGATCGCAGCGCGCAGCTCCATGCGGTTGTTGGTCGTATCCGGCTCGCCACCGGAAATTTCCTTTTCCTTGTCGCCGTGACGGATCAGCGCGCCCCAGCCGCCGGGCCCGGGATTGCCCTTGCACGCGCCATCGGTAGCGATCTCGACGATTTTCGTTTCAGTCATATTGTAAATATATCCGGGTGGGTTTGATAAAATTGCAGCCGATGGAGAAACGCCTGGGGATCCTTGCGTGTCACCAGCGCACCGGCGGGGGTATTGATCCAGTCATAGGCCCGGGTCAGCAGAAAACGCAGCGCCGCACCCCGGGCAAGCAGAGGAAGGGCCTGGCGTTCGGCATCGCTGAGCGTGAAGGCGGATTGATAACCGCTGATCAAGGCTTGCGATATTGGCTTGTAGAAGTCCGAGCCATCCTCGGAAAAACACCATGCCGCATGGGTCACCGCGAGATCATAGGCGCGGATATCGGTGCAGGAGAAATAAAAGTCGATCAGGCCGGTGACCCGGTCACCCAGCATCAGCACATTGTCGGGAAAAAGGTCGGCATGAATGGCCGATCGGGGCAGCTCATGCGGCCAATGGGCGTCGAGATGATCGAGCTCTTGTGCAATCGCCTCTGCCAGGCCGGGAGCAATATTGTCGAGCTGCGCGGGACCGCATTGCTCCGCCAGCGCCCGCCAGCCATCGTGATCGAGAATGTTGCGGCGTTCCGGCTTGAAATCCGCAAGCGCGCCATGCATGCCTCCCAGCGCCTGGCCCATAGCCTCGGCTTGTGTGATCGTGGGGTGGCTCACCGATACACCGGACAGAAAGGTAATCAGGCAGGCGCTGCGTCCGCAGAGCTGCTGGATCTTCTCGCCTTCGCGGTCGGCGATCATCGGCGGTACCAGACAGCCATGCGCCGCCAGATGATCGAGCAAAGCGATGAAAAATGGCAGATCCGCAGGGTCGACCCGCTTTTCATACAAGGTCAGAATATATTTGCCCTGCGTCGTCTCCAGCAGATAATTGCTGTTCTCGACGCCTTCGGCAATGCCTTTGGCAGATAGGAGCGTGCCGACGTCAAAACGGGTGAGGAACTGGCCAATTTCCTCTGCGCTAACCTTCGTATAGACCGCCATCAGGCCGCTTCGAGCCCCCGTGGCAGTTTGAAGACCATGTTTTCCTCGGCGGTCTTGACCTTTTCCTCGCGAATTTCGAAATGCTCTTCGAGCAGGGTCATGACTTCGCGCACCAAAATTTCCGGTGCCGAGGCCCCGGCGGTCAATCCCAATTTGCTGACGCCGTCCAGCCAGGCAAGGTCGATTTCATCGGCTCGCTGGATCAATTTGGCAGTTGCGCCGCCGCGTTCGGCGACTTCGACAAGGCGCAGGCTATTCGAGCTGTTTGGCGCGCCGATGACGAGAACGAGTTCGCAATTTTTTGCGATTTTTTTCACTGCATCCTGACGATTGGAGGTGGCGTAGCAAATATCCTCGCCTTTTGGCCCGACGATGCCCGGAAAGCGGGCTTGCAGCGCCGCGACGATTGCGTGCGTGTCATCGACCGACAAGGTCGTCTGGGTCAGAAAGGCGAGCGCCTCCGGATCTGCGGGTTGCAGCGCTTCGACATCGTCGAGTGTTTCGACCAATGTCATCTGGCCGTCTTCGACCTGGCCGAATGTGCCGATTACCTCGGGGTGATTGGCGTGGCCGACAAAGATGATATGCCGACCGGCTTCGGTTTGCCGTTCCGCCTGGCGATGCACTTTGGACACCAGCGGGCAGGTCGCATCGAGATATTCCAGCCCGCGTTCTTCGGCTTTATGCGGGACAGCCTTGGGCACGCCATGAGCGGAAAATACCACCGGGACGCCATCGGGCACCTCGTCCAGCTCTTCGACAAATATCGCACCCAGTTTCTTCAATTCATCCACCACATAGCGGTTGTGGACGATTTCGTGCCGGACATAGACCGGCGCGCCATATTTTTTTATCGCCAGCTCGACGATTTTTATCGCCCTGTCGACGCCCGCACAAAAGCCGCGAGGTGTGGCCACAAGCAAGTCTATCTGCCGTTTCTGCTTATCGGAATGAATCATGTTCAACCCCTTAGAGAATAACTGCACCGGCGAAAAGCCCGTCTGTTCATCTTATGGACGGTTGCACCGCATTAAAGGCCCAGATAAGGGTTGCGAAATTTTTATCGGTGCGCATGGAGCCTATGTGTGTTGCCCGTGATCAAAGGCAAGGATTGAAAATGATGGCAAATGGCCGGTTGAAAAAAATTATATTGGCAGCGGTCACGGTCTTGGCTGTCACCGGATGTGCAAAAGAAGGCGCGCTCGACATCAGTTCAGGCGTCGGTGTTTCGGTCATCCGGACGGGTTGTCCAGCGGTTGCGGTGCCGGATCATACCGGCGACATAACCATCTTCAACCCCGCGACCAGCACCGATGCCAGTGCCATCGATGTGGTTGCCAACATCACCAACGTCCGTTCGACCTGCAATAGCGAAGGTGCGCGGATTTATACCGAAGCGAGCTTCGACATCTATGCCTTGCGGACCAATCCGGCCGGCGCCCGCACGGTCACCGTTCCCTATTTTTCCACTGTCATCCAGGGCGGCACCGCCGTGGTGGCAAAGCGGATCAAAAATGTTACGCTGCAATTTGCCGCCGGTGATTATCGGGCGACGGCTTCGGGCAAGGCTGGTGCCTATGTTGACGCCTCTGCCGCCCGTTTGCCGGAAGACGTGATTGAACGGCTGACCCGGAAGCGCAAGCCCGGAGACGCCGATGCGGCGCTCGATCCGCTGGCTGACCCGACCATCAAGGCCGCCGTCACCCGCTCCTCGTTCGAGCTGCTGATCGGTTTTCAGCTAACCCAGGCACAATTGCAATATAACGCTACCCGATAGGGTTGCCTGCATTGACAAACAAACGCGCCTGAACAATTCGGGCCTTTTTTCCTATGACGAATTGAACCAATCATGCTGTTCCATATTTTTCAGAAACATATTGATGCGATATTGGATGAATTGACCGAAGCGGAGGTTCTGCCGGTCGGGCTTGACCGTTCGAATGTCACGCTGGAACCACCGCGCGATCCTTCGCACGGTGACCTGTCGACCAATGCGGCGATGGTCCTGGCAAAAGTGGCTGGCATGAAGCCGCGCGATCTGGCCGAGAAAATTGCCGAAAAGCTTGGCGCGCTGGACGATGTGCAATCGGTGGACATTGCCGGTCCAGGATTTATCAACCTGCGTGTCGCTGGCTCCGTGCTGCTGGGCGAATTGCTCGAAATCGAGCAGCTGGGTTCGGAATATGGCCGGTCGGACAAGGGCAAGGGCGTTACCGTCAATATCGAATATGTCTCCGCCAATCCGACCGGACCGATGCACATGGGCCATTGCCGCGGCGCGGTGGTCGGCGATGCGCTGGCCGATCTGCTCGAGGCCGTGGGTCACAAGGTGATCCGCGAATATTATGTCAATGATGCCGGGTCGCAAGTCGATACGCTCGCCCGTTCCGCTCATCTGCGCTATCTGGAAGCGCTGGGTGAAGAGATCGGTGTGATCCCCGAAGGCCTGTACCCTGGCGACTATCTGAAGCCGGTCGGGGAAGCCCTGGCCGCCGAATTTGGCGATAAATACAAAGATGCGGCAGAAACCGAATGGCTGCTTATCTTCCGCAAGGCGGCGGTCGCCAAGATGATGGACATGATCCGCTCGGATCTCGCCATGCTCGGCATCAGCCACGATGTTTTCTCATCCGAAGCCGAACTGCACGAAGCCGGCAAGGCGGATATTGCCGAAGCCGAGCTGCGGTCCCGCGATCTGGTCTATGACGGGGTGCTGGAACAGCCCAAGGGCAAGGTGATCGAGGATTGGGAAGCGGTCGAGCTGCCGCTGTTCCGTTCGACGCAATTTGGTGACGATCAGGATCGCCCGATCAAGAAATCCAACGGGCGCTGGACCTATTTCGGCGGCGATCTCGCCTATCATTTTCAAAAAGCGCAGACGGCAGACGAGCTGATCGATATCTGGGGCGCCGACCACAGCGGCACGGTCAAGCGGATCAAGGCGGCGGTTGCGGCGCTGACCGAAGGCAAGACCAAATTTGACGTGAAGCTGGTCCAGATGGTGCGCCTGTTGCGCAACGGCGAGCCGGAAAAAATGTCCAAACGCTCGGGCAATTTTGTCACCATCGCCGACATGGTCGAGGAAGTCGGCAAGGACGCCGTGCGCTTCACCATGTTGACGCGCAAGGCGGACGCGCAGATGGACTTTGATTTCGCCAAGGTGATGGAAGCCTCGCGCGACAATCCGGTCTTCTATGTGCAATATGCCCATGCCCGCATCCAGTCGACATTGCGCAAAGCCGCAGACGAAGGGGTGACGCCCTCGGCCGACCATCTTGACCGGCTCGGCGAGGAGGAAATGGACCTGATCAAAATGGCGGCGCAATTCCCGCGGATCATCGAATCGGCGGCGGCGTCGCGCGAACCGCATCGAGTCGCATTCTATCTGAACGACCTCGCAGCCGCTTTTCACGGCTATTATAATCTGGGCAATGACCGGCCTGACAAGCGGATCATAATGGTTAATGACCCGGAAGTCACATCCGCGAGGCTTTTCTTAGCCAAGAATATCGGGCAGACTGTAAAAAATGGTCTTGCTTTGATGGGCGTAGAGGCCGCAGAATCGATGTGATCAGCCCTTTGGCTAACGGAGCATATAATGTCAGATACCACCCGCGAAAATCTTGATCTGGACGACGAAGATCGTCTGCCCTGGCTCGAATCGGCCGAAGATTATGATGATGGCGAAGAATATTCTCCGATCCGGGTGGCTTTGTTCGTCGGTTTCGGTTTGCTGCTACTGGCGGCAATCGTCGGCGGTATTTATTGGCTGCAGAACCGCGACGGCGGCGGGCTGGACGGCAATGGCGAATTGATTGCAGCTCAGGAAGGCGACTATAAGGTCCGTCCCGACGACCCGCAGGCACGGCAATTTGAAGGCGAAGGCGATGCCAGCTTCGCCGCCAGCGAAGGCCAGGAGACCCCGGCACAACTGGGTGATCCAGTGACGACGGAAGCGCCGCTCCGCAAGGCGGATGCAGACCCGTCCGCAGACGCAGCAGGAACGGCCCTGATCCAGCTTGGTGCCTTCAGTTCAGCCAGTCTCGCTGATCGCAGTTGGTCGGGCTATGCGCGCCGGTTTGAAGCCATCGGCTCGTTGCCGAAAAAGATTCTTCAGGGCAATCTGGATGGTGGAACGATTTACCGGTTGAACGCGGTTGCACCAAGCCGCGAGGCGGCCCAGGAAATCTGCAATAATCTCAAGGCCGCTGGCGAAAGCTGCCTGGTCGTTCGCTAGTCTGGAAGCAATAGATGGTTGAAGCGCTGTGGATAACGGCGCTTTTGCCTTTACCCGGCTTCGAAACGGCGCAAGGGTAAGACATGTTGCGTGAGAAGAGTTCATCATGGCTATGACACCGGCGGTTTTTGGAATTTCGGGCCTGAGCCTGACCACCGCTGAAAAGGCATTTTTCCGCGAAAGCGACCCTGCGGGTTATATCATCTTCGGACGCAATATCGAGAGCAAGCT
This sequence comes from Parasphingorhabdus sp., assembly GCF_036964675.1. GTDB lineage: Bacteria > Pseudomonadota > Alphaproteobacteria > Sphingomonadales > Sphingomonadaceae > Parasphingorhabdus. The sequence continues at coordinate 22,922 of NZ_JBALTF010000040.1, forward strand.
ACAATTGCGGGCGCTGACCGATGAACTGCGCGCGCTCCATGGCCGCGATGATCTGGCGATCCTGATCGATCAGGAAGGCGGCCGTGTGGCGCGGATGCAGCAGCCGATCTGGCCCAAATTCCCGGCGGGGGAGATATTCGACAAGCTGTACGACATCGCGCCTGCCACGGCGATCGAGGCGGCGCGGCTCAATGCGCAGGCGATTGCCGTCAGCTTGAACGAAGTCGGCATCACGGTCGATTGTCTGCCACTGCTCGATGTCCGCCAGCCGGATGCCGACAATGTCATCGGCGACCGCGCTCTGGGCAGCGAACCGATGCGGGTTGCGGCTCTGGGCCGGGCGATCCTTGACGGTCTGCAGCGCGGCGGCGTGGTGGGCGTGGTCAAGCATCTGCCGGGCCATGGCCGGACCAGCGTCGACACGCACAAGGCTTTGCCGACGGTGACGGCCAGCGACGAAGAACTGCAACTGGACCTCGCCCCGTTCCAGGCGCTGAACAAGGCGCCGATGGGCATGACCGGCCATTTGCTGTTCACCGCGTGGGATGCTCAGACACCA
>NZ_JBALTF010000040.1:23579-25719 GCF_036964675.1 Parasphingorhabdus sp.
CCGTTCCAGGCGCTGAACAAGGCGCCGATGGGCATGACCGGCCATTTGCTGTTCACCGCGTGGGATGCTCAGACACCGTCGACTCTGTCGAAAATTGTCATTCAGGATATCATTCGCGACCGGATCGGTTTTGACGGGCTGCTGTTCACCGACGATCTCGATATGGAAGCTTTGTCCGGCACCGTTGCCGAGCGCGCCGAACGGGCGCAGGCAGCCGGCTGCGACATCGCGCTCAACTGCTGGGCAAAGATGGACGATATGATCGCTATTGCCGAAAGTCTCGCACCGATGTCGGAGAAAACCCGGCAGCGGCTGGATCGGGCGATGGCAACGATTGCGGACACAAAAGATGCCGGTTCGGCCGATGAACTGGCTGGCCTGCTTGCCCGGCGCGACGAACTCATGGCCGCAGCGGCATGATTGACGAGCCGGAAACCGAGGGTTTTTTCTTTCCCCCTGAACCGGTTGCCTCCGACGAAGGGTCGCTGACGCTGAATATCGACGGCTGGGAAGGACCGCTTGATCTGCTGCTCGCCCTGGCGCGCAACCAGAAAGTCGATTTGCGCGAAATTTCGATCCTCGAACTGGTTCAGGAATATCTCAAATATATCGCCAGCGCCCAGACTCTGCGACTCGAACTGGCAGCTGACTATCTGGTGATGGCGGCATGGCTGACCTATTTGAAATCGGGGCTGTTATTGCCGCGTGATCCGGAAATCGATCCTTCGCCCGAAGAACTGGCCCTGCGGCTGCAGATGCGGCTGGAGCGGCTGAACGCGATGCGGGAATCGGGCGCTCGTCTGCTGGCCAGAGACCGGATTGGCCGCGATGTGTTCATGCGCGGTGCACCGGAGGGGCTTAGAGTGGTCAAGGACCGGCATTGGCAGGCCGAATATTATGACCTGATCACCGCTTATTCGCGAGTCAAAAGACGCAGCGCGCCGGCGATACATATCGTCCGGCAGCGGATGGTGATGACCCTCGAGGATGCGCTTGCACGGGTTTCGATGATGCTGGGCGAAGCGATAGACTGGATGGATATAAGGCATTTCCTTCCGCCCGGCGCACCGCCGGAGCTACGCAAGTCGGCGCTCGCTTCCAGCTTTCTGGCGACATTGGAACTGGCCCGGCAGGGGAAACTGGAATTGCAGCAGGAAGGCAGTTTTGCGCCGCTCAGAATAAAGGCTACGACTCATGGATGAACATCACGTGGAAGACACCAGCCTGATCGAACCGATGGCGGAGGCGATGGATATCGGCAAGCGTGCGGTCGAGGCGACGCTTTTTGCCTCCGAAAAACCGATGACGATCGCCGATATCAAGGCCTATGTCGGCGAAGAGCTGGATATTCGCCAGATTCTTGCAGGCCTGCAGGAGGATTTTCAGCATCGCGGCATCGTCCTGATCAAAACCGGCGACCGCTGGCATTTTCAGACCGCGCAGGATCTTTCGCACCTCTTGCGCCGCGAACGCGCCGAGCTGCGCAAGCTCAGCCGGGCCGGCATGGAAACGCTGGCGATCATCGCCTATCATGAACCGGTCAGCCGCGCCGAAATCGAAGCGATAAGGGGCGTTCAGGTTGCCAAGGGCACGCTCGATGTGCTGATGGAAGCGGGCTGGGCCCGTCCGGCGGGCCGCCGTGAAGTGCCGGGCAGGCCGCTGATCTATGCGACCACTGCGGAATTTCTGACTCATTTCGGCCTGCAGAGCCGCAGGGATTTGCCCGGTATCGATGACCTGAAAGCGGCAGGATTGCTGGATCCCGTCGATCTCGCGTTCGAGCAAATGGAACTGGAAGCCGAAGCGGAAACCGAGGCGGAACAGGGCTCCGATGACTCCGCAGAGCGAGAGTTTGCAGATGATGTTGGTGTTTTGCTGGAAAACCAAGGCGAAAGCGCTTAAATAGAACGCTTAAGGAGAATATCGCATGCAACCGAGTGTTTGGCAGATTTTAATTGTAGCGGCGCTGGTTCTGGTTCTGTTTGGCCGTGGCCGGATTTCCGAAATGATGGGCGATGTCGGCAAGGGCATCCGTTCTTTCAAACAAGGCATCACCGACGAAGAGGCGAGCGCTGCCAAACCAACCCCCAAGATTGACAGCAAGACCGCAGATACGTCGGCCGAGACCAGCAAAACCTCT
>NZ_JBALTF010000041.1:0-24948 GCF_036964675.1 Parasphingorhabdus sp.
TGCCCAGATGGTTGGGCGGGCGAAGAGAATATGAAACGGGAAGTATCTGTTCAGAAATACGCATTGTTACGGAGCTATCCATGCGTGATAAAATTGCCGGGAGACAGTAATTTTAGAGATATCAAAGAACAGCTTGAAAACGCGGCTGCCTATATCATCACTATAGCACCATGCACGACCTTGGCTATCAAGCCGGACAATTGCTTTTCCGCCCAAATGGGCCTAATATCCGGCTCGGTTCACTGCTCAGGTGGGCCGCTTGTGGGGGGAAATCACATGATAGGACGTTATAGTTTTTTGCAGGTCGCGTTGGTGTTGTTCGGGGCGATATTCTGTCTGGTCTATCCGCTGGCTTTGGTCTGGCCATCGGGCTGGGCGTGGCACGAGGGGCCGCCGGTCGCATCGCAATATTATATGATGATCGTCGGCGTTTACGCGACGCTCGGGATCTTCCTGATCCGCGCTGCGTCCAATCCCGCTGCCAATCGTTCGCTGATCTGGTTCACCATCTGGTCGAGCCTGGTCCACGCCGCGATCATGGCGGTGCAGGCGATGCAGAGTCCGCAACATATCGGCCATATGCTGGGCGATGTCCCGGCGTTGCTGCTGGTCGCGGTGGTGCTCGTCCTGTTGATGCCAAAGCCGGTCGCTGATAGCTAGGCAGGCTATGTAAAAACCGGCTGCGAAGACCTTGCTTGTGCGGCTGTGAAAATAGTCGAGGAGAAAGTCCGATGCAGCTGGTCTTGACCGCAACGCTCTGGTTCGCCGCCCTGTCGGTTGGCGTGATGGCCGGGATCTATTTCGCCTTCTCGGTGTTCGTCCTGCAGGCACTGGACGCGGCTGGTCGGCCGGTTGCCATGGCGGCGATGCAGTCGATCAACCGGGTGATCCTGAAGTCGCCGTTCCTGCCGCTATTTTTCGCCAGCAGTCTCGCCTGCCTGTCGCTGGTGATCTCTGGCGTGATGCTATGGGGCACGGCGGGCGCCTGGCAGATGGTGAGCGGCGGCGCGTTCTATCTGATCGGCATGCTGCTGGTCACGATCATCGGCAATGTCCCGCTCAACAATGCGCTGGAGGCGACGGATGCCAACGGCCCGGAAGGCGAGGCGATGTGGCGCCGCTACCGGCAGCGCTGGCTGCCGTGGAACCATGTCCGGACCGTGAGTTGCACGGTATCGCTGGCCCTGCTGATCGGCGCTATCGCCAGCCGATAGCTGCCGGGTCAGGTACCGGGCGACCAACCCTCCGCAGCCAGTTCGAAACCGGAAAATTCGAACGCTGGCGACACGACGCAGCTGACCAGGGTCCAGCCCCGATCCGCCTGTGCCGCCTGCCAGTGACCGGTCGGGATCAGATGCTGCGGTGCCTCGCCGGCGACTATGTCGGGACCAAGGCTGACCTCGGCTAACGGTCCGCTATCACCGGCGGCGGTGCGCAGGGTGAGCGGGCTGCCCGCATGCCAGAGCCACAGCTCCGCTGCATCAACCCGGTGCCAGTGCGATGCCTGTCCCGCTTCCAGCAGGAAATAGATCGCCGTCGCGCTGGCCCGCTCACCGTCTGCCGCTGCTGCGCGCCAGGTTTCGCGATACCAGCCGCCCTCGGGATGGGGCAGCAGGCCCAGCCGCTCGATGATGTCCTTCGCATCGGTCATGTCCGCACCGGTACTTCCTGGTTGCGCTCGACGGCCGCGACTTTTGCAACCAGCCCGTCCGCCTGCCGCTGCCACGCCGCACTCGCTCCAGCGGGCCAGTCCGCGCCGGCGCGGCGCGCCATTGTCCCGGTCACCAGCGCGAACCAGTCGGCATAATCTTGCGGCGTGAAATCGGCATAATTATGATGCAGATCGATGAAATTGGTCACCGCATGATCAACCCAATATTCGCCCGCCGCCAGCCCGAGCATCGCCTCCAGCGTCTCCCGCGTCATCCGCTCGCGCGCCGCTTCGGGATTGAGAAACACCGGGGCATAGTGCGGATGATCGGCAATATACCGGTCGAACAGTTCGGCGGCCATGCCGTCATAGCGATCGCCCAGCGCCTCGAGGCTGGCTTCCATCAACTGGGCATCGGTCCGGTCCATGGCCATGTCAGAAAGACCCCGGAACTTCGCGCTGGGCGGGGGTTGGCCGGGCCGGCATCAGCAGCTCGCGGGGCAGGGAGAGGGGTGCGCGCTGCGCCGATGGGGCTATTGTCGTGCTGCTGGTCGCGCCGACCGCAGCGCTGCCGATCGGGGTGCAAGCGGCGCCGGACAGAAAGCCGAGTGCGCGTGCGGTTGAGGCTTCGCCGGGATTGCCGAGCGGTAGATTGATGTCATCCGCCGCCTGACAGCTGTTGGTCAGCGAACTGGCGAGTCCGCCGTAATAATTGGCATTGCCGTCGGCATTTTCGGTGGCGAAGGCGACGATCCGGATGCGGTCGTCGCAGGCACTGCGGTCCAGCCCGATCTGGCCGACTGGCTTGCCGTAAGTGTTGCTGCCGATCAGCGCCATGTTCGGATCAAGATAGGGGATCATCGCGTTGATCACCAGCTCGCTGGCCGAGGCTGAACCGCCAGTGGTGATGAAGGCGATCCGGGTCGGCGCGACCGACTGCGCCTGGGTCTGGAAGTTGCGGGTTTCATTATTGGCTGATTTGCTCGCGCGAAAGCGGGTAACACCCTGCACGTCGCTGGCGAAGCGGTTGCGGCCCAGCAGATCGGCAAGCAATTCGGCGGTCCGTACCAATCCGCCGCCATTATAGCGCAGGTCGATGACCAGCTCGGTCACCCCGGCGTTGCGGAATTGCAGAAAGGCATCGCGTAACTGCTGCTCGGCGCTGTCGATAAAGGTGCGCAGATTGATATAGCCGGTCTTGGTGCCGCCATTGTCGATGATCTGCACGCCATAGCGCGGCGAGATCGGCTGGATCGCATAATCGGCCTTGCTGACCGTGGTGGTGGTCTCAACGCCCGTAGCGTCGCGGAACCGCAAAACCCGGCTGGTTCCTGCTGTCGAAGGGCCGAGCGCACTGCTGATCGCGCCGGCGCCGCCCTGAGCAAATAGCGAGGTCACGGTCTGAAGATTGCTGGTGCTCGTCCCGATCGCCAATATCTCGGTGCCACGGTCAATTCCGGCAGCCAGAGCGGGCGCGCCTTCAAAGGCCTCGAGAATGAACAACCGCGACGCGCTGCTGTCAAAGCTCAATCTTATGCCAAAACCCGCTGTCGCACCGGAATTGAGAAACGCATTTTCGTCGGCAATCGAGGTGATATAGGTGAAATAGCGATCCCGCCCCTGACCCCGCGCGGTGGCGGTGAGCGCGTCGATATAATCCTGCACGGATGCATAAGGCGTCGGGCTCAGGCCGGCGGGCAGGGTCTCCGGAAACAGATACCATTCGTTGATCTGGTCAAAGGCCCAGTTTTGCCGGCTTTGCAGCGAGCAAGTGGTACTGACCGGCGTCGGCGTTGGCGTCGGGGTTGCCCCACCACCGGGCGGCAGGCTGACCGCGCTGCTGCCACCACCACCACCGCCACAAGACGAGAGCAGCGCTGCGAGGGCCAATATCGAACCGTATTTCCGCAATGCCATGCTGCCCCCATTTGCCAGATTGGACGAAAGTTAGGCGCGATAGCCTTAACCCAATAGGAACGACCCTGATAGCGTTCGGGACGATTGTCCACATAGAAAAAATCCGCCGACATTGCTGCCGACGGATAGTTTTTCCTCCCCAGGAAAACGGTTTGGATCGGGTGCCCGCCGAGGGGGGCAGGGGGCACCCGAACTCTGGCTGTCTAGCCGAACTGGTTCATCGTGTTATGTGCACCGCCAGCTTTGAGCGCTGCTTCACCGGCGAAATATTCCTTGTGATCATCGCCAATGTCGCTGCCCGACATATTCTGGTGCCGGACGCAGGCAATGCCTTCGCGGATTTCCTTGCGCTGCACGCCGAGGACGTAGCCGAGCATGCCGGCTTCGCCGAAATATTCCTTGGCGAGATTGTCGGTCGACAAGGCAGCCGTGTGATAGGTCGGCAAAGTGATCAGGTGATGGAAAATACCAGCGCGTTTCGATCCATCAGCCTGGAAAGTGCGGATGCGCTTGTCAGCCGCTTCGCCCAGTTCGGTATCATCATATTTCGCATCCATCAGGCCAGCGCGATCATATTCCGATACGTCTAGACCTTCTGCGGCCATCGCATCATAGACCTGCTGACGGAAGTTCAGCGTCCAGTTGAACGAAGGCGAGTTGTTGTAAACCAGCTTCGCATTTGGAACGACTGCACGCACCCGGTCCATCATCCCGGCAATCTGCTCGACATGAGGTTTCTCGGTTTCGATCCAAAGCAGGTCGGCGCCGTTTTGCAGCGAGGTGATGCTGTCGAGAACGCAGCGGTCTTCGCCGGTGCCCGGCTTGAACTGGAACAGGTTGGAAGGTAGGCGCTTGGGACGCAGCAATTTGCCATCGCGGTTGATGATGACATCGCCATTCTTCGCGGTGGCGGGATCAATTTCTTCGCAATCGAGGAAGCTGTTATACTGGTCGCCAAGATCGCCGGGTTCGTTGGAAACCGCAATCTGCTTGGTCAGGCCAGCGCCGAGCGAGTCGGTACGGGTGACGATGATGCCATCGGTAACGCCCAGCTCGAGGAAGGCATAACGACAGGCGCGGATCTTCGCGAGAAAATCTTCATGCGGCACGGTGACTTTGCCGTCCTGGTGACCGCACTGTTTTTCGTCCGACACCTGATTTTCGATCTGCAAGGCACAGGCACCCGCTTCGATCATCTTCTTGGCGAGCAAATAAGTGGCTTCCGCATTACCGAAGCCGGCGTCGATATCGGCGATGATCGGCACGACGTGGGTCTGGAAATTCTCGACCTTGGCCATCGCTGCTTTTTCCGCCGCTGCATCACCAGCGTCGCGCGCCGCATCAATGTCGCGGAACAGCAGGTTGAGCTCGCGGGCATCGGCCTGACGCAGGAAGGTATACAGCTCTTCGATCAGCGCCGGCACCGAGGTTTTCTCGTGCATCGACTGATCGGGCAGGGGGCCGAATTCGCTGCGCAATGCCGCAACCATCCAGCCGGACAGATAGAGATAGCGGCGTTTGGTGCTGCCAAAATGCTTCTTGATTGAAATCATCTTCTGCTGCGCGATAAACCCGTGCCAGCAACCCAGCGACTGGGTATATTGCGAGCTGTCCGCGTCATAGGCGTCCATATCCTCGCGCATGATCGCAGCGGTATATTTGGCAATGTCGAGGCCGGTCTGGAACCGGTTCTGCAACTGCATCCGGGCAACGGATTCGGCATCAATGCCGGTCCATGTGCCGTTCTGACTGTTGATCAGGCTTTCAGCCGAGCTTTTGAAATCTTGATAGGACATGTTGTTCTTCCTTAAACTGGGGAGGCGGTTATCAGTTGTGCTGTAAATATATTTGCAGCTGCTGAGAGGATGTTTGGCCGAGTTTAAGGGATTGTACCAGAGTTTCTTGTCAATTTATGAGTCGGAATGTCGGGGAAATTTGGATTTTGGGTGTCATGATGTAAATATATTTACATACATCTGAGATTTGTCTGCTTATGTGCAATCGACCGGTCAAAGCCATATTGTTCGACGCCATAATCACGAATGTCGGCGAGATCCGCCTTGGCAAGCTGGCTTCGTTCCGTTCAAGCCGTATTTTTCTAGGCGGCATCATCCTTCACGCTGTCGCCCAATTCGGCGAGATATTCGAACGGTCTCGCTCTTTGTCGAAAATCTGCTTGAACAGCGCGAACGCCACGATATTGTCACCCAGCTTTCGTTTCCATATTGAACCCACCGCCCAACAACCGACATTCGGCTTTTCGATCAATAACATCCGCCAATCCCGCCAGACTGGAATTGCGACCATATTTTACAAGAAGTTTCATTCACCTTGATCTTTTGATAAATAGGGCCATAAATTGGCGTCCTAGGCAGGAAGACCAATTCGACCGTCAACATTTACGCTCTTAATCTGAAGCAGCAAATGACGTTTATATCGGATGTACTGAATAGGAGGCTTTGGCCGCTATGTCCGACGAGAATAACGACGATCAGCCATCGCGGGCGCAAAGGCATGCGCGACTTGTCAAACTCCAATTGTCCAATGCTCGCATCGGCAATTGTACGGCAACGATCAGAAATATTACCGAAAACGGCGCTGGCATCAAGACCGAAACGCAGTTGATGACGGGAGAAGCCGTTAAAATAGCCATCGGTAATTTCGAACCGATCGGGGCAGTTGTGCGCTGGTATAAACAGGGCAGTGCGGGGCTGGAATTTGAAACGCCATTCGACGTCAAATTGCTCCAGTTCAACAAATCACACGAGGCTGAAGGCATATATAAGAGCAAGGATGGCTATCAGGTATTTGATCGATTCAAATCCAATTCAGACTTCCGTCGTCCCGGATTCAGTAGCCTGCTTAAAAAGTGATCTGCCAATGCCGGTAGGCACGATTTGGGAATTTGGCCCCACCGTATGCACAGGCGCGCTAACTGCTGATCCTGACTTAACTTGAGATTACACCGTCACAGCGGCCATATGATGGGAATGATTACGATCGACGTGATCGCGATGAGTATCGTTAGAGGCAGCCCGTAGCGGGCGAAATCGAGGAAGCGATAGCCACCCGCACCATAGACCAAAGTATTGGTCTGATAGCCGATCGGGGTCAGGAAGCTGGCGCTCGCGGCAAACATCACCGCAACCACAAACGGCCGAGGATCGACGCCGAGCGATAGCGCGAGCTGGATGGCGATCGGGGTCACCACCACGGCGACGGCATTGTTGGTCACCAGTTCGGTCAGCATCAGGCTCAGCAGATATATCGCCGCGAGCGCATAAATCGGCGGAAAGCCGGACAGCCAGGGCGTCGCTGCCGCGACCAGCATCTCGACCAGACCCGCATTTTCCAGCGCTGTGCCAATCGCCAGCATTGCCACGATCAGGCCGATGATCCGCCAGTCGACCGAGGCAAAAGCCTCATCCGGTTCGATGCAGCGGGTGACCAAAACGGCGGCCATACCCAGCACCGCCAGTCCGGCAATCGGCATGATGTCAAAAGCGGCGGCAAGGACGACGGCAAGGATCACCGCAATTGCAATCGGCGCTTTGTGGCGCCGGAAGCCACGGGTCTTGGGCTCGCTAACGTTCATCAGATTCTCGCCCGCGACCAGGCGGCGGATATTGGCCTGCGCGCCTTCCAGCAGCAACGTATCGCCGACCTGCAATTTGGTGCTGTCATATTGTTCCGACAGGTTGCTGCCCTTGCGGTGCATGGCGATCGGGTGGACGCCATAGCGCTGCGGCAGGGCCGCTTCCTTCAGGCTGTGACCGATCAGATGGGCGTCGGAGAGCAGCAATATCTCCGCCAGCATCGACCGGTGCGAGGACATCGGTACAAATTGCTGGGTGTCGTCGCTTTTCGTCAGCGGCAGTTTTCCGCGTTCGCGGATTGTCATCACATCCGCCTCATCGGTGTGCATGACCAGAACATCGCCTTCCCGGATCACATATTCCTTGTGGGATTTGCGGATCGGCACGTCATTGCGGATGACATCGATCAGCCGCCGTTCGCCGCTGCGGAACAGATCGACTTCGCTGGCTATCTGGCCAATATAGGGGGATGTGCCGACGATGAAGACGGACATCGTGTAGCGCTTGGTCTGACCCTCATCGAGCAGCGAGGACATTGTGTCGCGTTCCGGCAGAAAGCGGCGAGTCAGGGCAAGATAGGCAACGCCAACCAGCGCTACGACGATACCGGCGGGCGCTATCTCGAATATCGAAAAGCCGGCCAGACCGTTCTTCTGGGCCACTCCGTCCACCAATATATTGGTTGAGGTACCGATCAGGGTGCAGGTGCCGCCAAGAATCGCGGCAAAGGATATCGGCATCAATATCTTCGATGGCCGCTCGCCCAGTTGTTTTGCCAGGGTGATGCCGATCGGGATCATCATCATCACCAACGGCGTATTGTTGGTGAATCCCGACAAGGCGGCGATAGCGACCAGCAGCAAGCCGGTCGCCCAAACCGGCGATGTCTTGGCCAATCCGGTCACTTTCAGCGCAAAGGCCTCAAGCGTACCGGTCCGGACCAGAGCTCCGGAAATGATGAACATCGCTGCAATTGTCAGCGGAGCCGGGTTGCTCATCGCTGCCAATATATCGTCGGTCGAGATAAGACCGAGCGCAAGCAGCAGGCCGGCTGCGCCAATGGCGGTTACTTCCGGAGGCCGGATTTCTGTCGCAAAGGCGATCAGCAGCAAGAACAGGATCAAGCCAACCAAAGCAGGAGAATAAGGCGCAAGAACAGCAAGCATGAACAAGTCCGATCAGGATGGCGCGCTGGATAGCGGAAATCCCAATAAAACGCTGTGCGAACCGGCGCTAGACAGAAAGCGCAAGGCCGCACAAAATTATTGTTTGGATAGCTGAAGTTTTGGTTCATGGGCGATTTCGTTTCATGCCCAGTTTGCGCATGATTCTGTCGATCAATATCGGAACAAACAATGGATCAGCAGCTTGTAATTATTTGCGGTTTGACCTTCTCCATACATCTGATCGGCGCGCTTGCTTATTCGGCTCGCATTGCTGGGGTGCGGACCGGGCGGATTGCCGTCTCCTTCGCGTTGTTCAATATTCTCGTGCTGGTGTCGCGGCTGTCAAACAGCTTTCTCGGGCCGTTTCTCGCAAAGCGGATCGAAAATGGCCTGGCCAATGGCACCGGGGAGGGGCTGCTCACTGATTTTCGGCTGGTTTTGCTGGCGGCCACCGCCGCGACCATCGTCGGGGCGTTGCTGATCCCCACCGTACAGCGCTGGTTTAGCAGCGCCATATTGCAATTCCACGAGCATCGGTCGATGCCTCGGCTGATCTGGCACGCCTTTACCAAGGGCGGGATCGGCTATGTCGGTAGAACCGCCACTGCACCCAAGAAGGTCCACATCACTGATTTGCGCAAGCCACGCGGGGTGTCGATGACAATCATCGTCCTGAACATTGTCGCGCAAGCGCTGCTGACGGTCGGTGTCGTCGGTTCGCTTTATGCTGGCTATCTCAATCCCGAATATAGGGTCACGGCATCGCAGCTTTCCGCAGTGATCAACGGATTTGCGACGATCCTGCTGTTCGTCGTGATTGATCCGCAATTGTCGGTGATGACCGACGATGTGGTCAGCGGCCGCGTCAGCCAGCCGATGTTCCGGCGGACGATTACCTGGTTGTCGCTAAGCCGGGTTGGCGGAACATTGGTGGCCCAGGCGCTGCTCTTGCCCGCTGCATTGCTCGTCGCTTATATTGCCGGTGCTGTATGAGAGGAAGAGGACCCATAGTGCGTTTGTCATTGTGTAATATCTAGCTCAATGCCGGGACAATCCAAACCAGCGACATCATCACGACCGCCAGCAGCAACGAGGCCGCCAAAACAATTCTTACATTATGGGGGCCGCGCGGCTTGTTGCTTGCCTCGCGCTCGGTCACTTCGATCTGATCGCCATGTTTTTCCATGTCATGCTCCTTTGCCAAAACCAAATAAGCGAAGGCGACCATAACATAAATACCCCATCATGGGCAGGTTTACGGCTTTTTCTTCCCAAATGGCCAGTCGATCACGCCGCCCGCGATCAGCGCCCACCAGATGAACACGGGCTGGAATGCCAGACGAGGGCCATGATAGAGCCAGCTCGCGGTCTCTCCGCCGATCGCGATATTGTTGATCGCATGGTTGATATTCGCGGGATAGACACACAGGCCATAGAGCGCGAGGCCAATGGCCGCCGCATAGCGAACGTGCGGGATCAGCCGTGGCGGGATCATCAGGCCAATGGCGCCGGCGACTTCTGCGATCCCGGTAAGCAAGACAACCTGTTCCGGAAAAGGGACCCAGTCCGGTGTGATCGCCAGAAACCCTACCGGCGACCGGATATGCGCGATGCCGGCCAGCAGATAGAAAAGGGCGAGCAGCCAGCGGAAGAATATCCGGGCATGGCTGTCTTTTGCGGTCATCGCCCGCGTCCCATTCTTGCAATGACCGTGACGAAGAAGGCGGTGGACCAGCCAAGCAGAAGAAAGCCGTTGAGCCCCTCAATCGCGGCGATCATTTCCCAGTGGGTTGCCAAGCCCTCGCTGTTATAGCCGGTGGTCGAATAGGTAATGGTCGAGAAATAGATCGCCTGATCAAATGTCGGCAACGCATCCAGCACACGATAGACCACCGCATAAGAGAATATCTCGATGCCGTGCAACAGGAACAGGCCGAGCACCAGACCGAGCGTGACGGCAATACCGCGAGCCGACATCGGGTGAATATCTTCTGCCGCCTCCTCACGTGCTTCGATGCGGAGCCATCGGCCAAGCAAAAAGATACCCACACCGTGAGTCAGCACGGTGAGCAGGATCATTCCGGTCCCGATGAGCAGTTCGCTGAGCATTGGTTCTCAATCGCCCCAGGGTGGCGGCGGAGGCGTTACCGGCTTGGAGAGGTCAAATTCGACCCGGAAGTGGCGTCCGTCAGCGGTTTCCGGACGACGCAGTTCATAGCTGAAATGGGCATTGGATTGACCCGGCGGACTAATCTCGACGGCCCAGACATTGGTCACCGACTGGTCGAGGCCATTGGCCTGGAAAGAGGCAATGGATTCTGCATCGACAGGGAATTTCTGCCGTTCCGCCGTACCCGCGCTATTGGTATCGCCGCCGTAATTGGTCACAGCGTCCAGGCTGCCATCTTCATGGCGGTGGCGGTGTTTCAGGCGGAGTCCCTGATCCGTGCGGGTGATGATCCATGTCCGCGACCGATTCCACTTGTCCGGACCCTCGGCGATATGAAAGGGGATCTGGATCTCGTTCAGATCGCAAGAGGCTGCGTGCATGATCATTGGTTTTGCCACCATATCTGCATCGGCTTCCTGGTCTGAGACCAATAAACCGGCATAAGCCTTGCCACAGAGCAGGCTCAGTCGTTCAAAAAACAGATCCTGCGGAGATGTTTCCTGTGTCGGGCCGGAAGGTGAATCGCACGCAGCCAGCGGGATACAGAGAAAAAGCGCTGCCGCGCAGGTCAATATAGATTGTTTCATCGGCGCTATTGCTACACAATTTCTTCAGGCCATGAAACTGCTGAAATTCAACTGTTTGCTTATTAGCGAATAGGCTGCTATAGAGGGTACAGCTAATAAATCGCGTTACGAAGAAATCTAGGTTTCGCAACCCTTACGGTCGCATACTCTTTTTCCCATTTCTCGAAGTTGGCCAATCCCGTCCGGTTTTGCATTTCGCAATATCGGGCATAATTAAGTTATGAATAGGAATAAGACTATGCCTACAGGCACCGTAAAATTTTTCAACACCGACAAGGGCTATGGTTTCATCGCTCCTGAAGATGGTGGCGATGACAGCTTCGTACACATTACAGCAGTTCAGGCTGCCGGAATGCAGTCGCTCGAAAAAGAGCAACGTCTGTCATATGATGTTGAAACCGGAAATAATGGCAAGAAAGCCGCTGTAAACTTGCAGCAGGCATAAGCCAGCAATACCGATTACGAAAAAGGGCGGGAGTGCTTCGGTACTCCCGCCCTTTTTTTGTCTTGAATCCGTCCGCAGCTAGCCCCAGTCGAAGGAAAGGCTACCGCGATTATAGAGTCCGGCGAGTAGCTCCACCACGGCATTCGAATTCTGCCATTCGGGATCGATGACAAATTGGTCTTGGGCACACAGCATTTCCGCCAGCGCCGCCGTCTCATCCGCGCAGGGAAAGCATTCCCCGTCGACGAACAGCAGCAGCTTGTCTCCATCTTCACGAACAAAGGAAAACCGGCTGGCAGGATTGCGGAACAGGGGGTGATCGGCGGTCAGCAACCCACGCAGATGTTCTGTCTCGATCGGTTCCTCGGGACGCCAGTCCGTTTCCGGATATCTCGGCGTGCTGCTATAGGTCCCGAACCATCGTACGAAAGCCGCGCGATCGGTCAACTTCTCGGTAAGCATGGCGTGCAGCCGGTCGATGGCCGTCTCGGGTATCTCTCCGGGATTTTCCTGAACCGATAAATCGGGATCGCAATAGCGATCATCATCGGTCATTTGGGGGAGCAGGTCGTCGCACCAGTTTCCGATCAGTTCCTTTCGCGACGGCGAACGAAATCCGATACTATAGGTCATGCAATCGGCGCCAACCGCGACACCATTATGCGCGAATCCGGGTGGGATATAGAGCATGTCTCCCGGATCCAATATCCATTCTTCGGCGGCTTCAAAATTGGCGAGTAGCAGCAAGTCTTCGTGCGAGCGCAGAGCGGTTTGATCGTCGCACATGCCGCCGATCTGCCACCGGCGCTGACCGAGTCCCTGGATCAGAAAAACGTCATAATGGTCAAAATGCGGCCCCACCCCGCCGCCATCACTGGCATAGCTGACCATCACATCGTCGATCCGCCAATTGGGGATGAAACGAAACGGCTCGATCAGCGCGGCAACTTCCGGAACATGATGATCAACCGCCTGAACCAGCAAGGTCCAGGGGGACTTGCCCAGCTCACCAAAGCGCGTCTTGGGCAATGGGCCATGTTCGGCGTTCCAGTCGTCACTCAATTGCGTGATCAGGCGCGATTCAACATGATCTTCGCAAGCGAGGCCAGCAAGCTCGTCGGGCGACAGCGGATTGCGCCATGACTGCCAGGGATTTCTGATCAACAGTGGGCGTTTCTGCCAGTAATCGCGCAGGAAAGTGGCGGTATCGAAATTATTGAATTGCATTGGCATGCGCTACACAATTTCGAGCGGAACCGGTAGCCATACTGATAATGATTATGGGGCAGGCGGGTAACTTTGTCGGTATCGGCTTTGTTGCGTTGCTCATTCTGTCCGTCGCTGCCAAAGGGGGATATGGCAAAACTTATCCTGTTCAACAAACCGTTCGGCGTGCTGCCGCAATTCACCGATCGCGGGAGCGAGACAAAGCGGGCCACGCTTTCCGACTTTATCGACCTGCCGGGCGTCTATCCGGCTGGTCGACTCGATCGGGACAGCGAGGGGCTGATGATGCTCACCGACGATGGCAAAGTGCAGGCGCGGATTGCGGACCCCAAATATAAAACGCCTAAAACCTATCTAGTGCAGGTCGAAGGCGACGTCGGGGAAGAGAGCCTCGACATGTTGCGGCAGGGCGTCGAGTTGAAAGACGGTGTGACCCGGCCCGCCGACGTCGAACGCATTGCCGATCCGGACCTGTGGCCGCGCGATCCGCCGATCCGGGTACGCAAGAGCGTGCCCGATTGCTGGCTCAAACTGACCATAAGGGAAGGCCGGAACCGGCAAGTGCGCAGGATGACGGCGGCCGTGGGGCATCCGACCTTGCGGCTGGTGCGCTGGAGCATTGGTGACTGGTCGCTGGAGGGATTGCAGCCCGGAGAATGGCGGGCCGAAGATTAATCCATTTGGCGTCTGACCGGTTTTTCGTTAGAAAAATGGAAATCCAGACAGAGGCATGAACATGAAAAAGACGATCCGCATTCTTCTTTTGTTGCTGGTCCTGTTGGGCGCGGCCTTTTTGATTTTCCGCACGCCCGATACCGATCGCACCGAGATGATCGCCAAATATGGCAATGAGACCTCACGCTTTCTCGACGACGGCCATGGCGGCAAAATCCATTATCGTGATGAAGGCAACAAGGATGGACCGGCGATTCTGCTGATCCACGGATCGAACAGCATGCTCCAGACATGGGAGCCGCTGGTGGCCTTACTCGGCGACAAATATCGTCTGATTTCGCTTGATCTCTATGGCCATGGCCTGACCGGTCCCAATCCGACTGGTGCCTATGATGCCGACACCAATATCGCGGCCGCAGTCAAGGTGCTGGATACAGTCGGCGTGGATAAAACCTACTGGGTCGGTAACAGCATGGGCGGTTGGCTGACGTGGCGCGCCGGGCTTTCAGTGCCGGAGCGTGTGTCGGGGCTCGTCTTGATTGATGCTTCTGGCGCCCAGGTTGAGCAAAAGGGCAAGGCCTATCTCGGCGCCAGACTGGCGCAATCATGGATCGGGGAAAAGCTGCTCCCCGAAATTACCCCCCGCTTTCTGGTGAAATCATCGCTGGAGGAAAGTGTCGCCCAGCCCGAACGACTGACCGAGGCACTGGTCGATCGCTATTGGGAATTGCTGCGCTTTCCCGGCAATCGTCAGGCTTCGGTGGATCGCGCCAAGACACCGCGCGAACCCGAAAAATGGACAGAAGTCGGCGCGCTGAAAATGCCGGTGCTGCTGCTCTGGGGAGAACAGGATAAGGTTATTCCGTTGTCTCACGCGCGTGCCTTTGCAGCCGCGATTCCGGCGAGCAAGCTGATCACTTATGCCGATGCCGGTCATCTGCCGATGGAGGAAACCCCGGAACAGGTTGCGCGGGATATTGATGCCTGGATTGAAAGTTTGGCCGTAGAGGCTGTTGCACCGAACTAGCGCCGGACATCGTCCCTGATTACCGTAACTGTTCTGGCGTTTGATCGCATCAGCTGCTGATTTCCGGCAGGCTCCAGTCGATCGGGGCAAGTCCGTTCTGTTCGAGAAAAGCATTGGCCTTGCTGAAATGCCGGCATCCGAAAAACCCGTTATAGGCCGAGAGCGGTGAGGGGTGAGGCGCTTTGAGTACCAGATGCCGTCCGCCCTGCTCGATGCTTTGCACGAAAGCCGCCTTTTTCTGGGCATAGCTTCCCCACAACAGAAACACCACGGGCTCCGGTTTTGCTGCAATCAGGCGGATGATGGCATCGGTAAACTGCTCCCACCCTTTGCCGCGATGGGAAGCGGCGTTGGCCATCTCGACTGTCAGGACACTGTTGAGCAGCAACACGCCCTGCTGCGCCCAATGCTCGAGAAAACCATGGGCGGGGCGCTTCAGGCCAAGATCGCTTTCCAGTTCCTTGTATATATTGACCAGTGACGGCGGCGGCCGGACACCGGGTTGCACGCTGAAACACAGGCCATGGGCCTGACCCGGCCCGTGATAGGGATCCTGTCCCAATATGACGACGCGGACCCGGTCGAGCGGAGTCAGGTCGAGCGCGCGAAAATATTCCTCGCCTTTGGGATAGATCTGTTTGCCCGCAGCTTTTTCCTGCAGCAGAAATTCCCGCAAGGCGCTCATGTGATCGCTGGAAAATTCGCCAGCAAGGGGCTTTTTCCAGCTGTCGTCGAGTTCTATGCGGTCATTCATATCCTGCTGATAGCAAGGCAGAATTGATAGGCAAAGCATGATCAACCCTGCTTGCCAGTTTCACCAATGGACATTACCATCCTATTGAAGCGCCATCAGAAAGCGCAAGCGCAGAAGGAAAAGCATCTTCCCATGACCGACAGCAATATTCCCGTCATTTCCGCAACCGGCCTGTTCACGCCGGAAGACAGCATCAGCAATGAAGAACTGGTGACCAGCTTCAATGCCTATGTCGATCTCACCAATCGCGAAAATGCTGAGGCGATTGCAGCAGGGGAAATGGAAGCATTGCCGCACAGTTCGGTGGAATTTATCGAGAAGGCCTCGGGTATCAAGTCGCGCTTCGTGCTTTCCAAGGCACCTATTCTTGATCCGGAGGTGATGTGCCCGCGCTTGCCCGAGCGACCGAATGAGGAAATCTCGGTTCTTGCCGAAATCGGGGTGAAAGCCGCGCTGCAGGCGCTAGAGCGGGCAGGGCGCAAGCCGGAAGACGTTGATGCAGTGCTCTGCGCCTGCTCCAATCTGCAACGCGCTTATCCCGCGATCGCCGTCGAAATTCAGGCAGCGCTGGGAATCGAGGATGGCTTCGGTTTCGATATGAATGTTGCCTGTTCCTCCGCGACTTTCGGTATCCAGACCGCAGCCGATTATATCCGATCGGGCAGCGCCAAATCGGTGCTGGTGATCAATCCGGAAGTTTGTTCCGGTCATCTTAACTGGCGCGACCGGGACAGCCATTTCATCTTCGGTGACGTCGCAACGGCGATCCTCATCGAGGCGAAGGATATTGCGCCGGCGCAGCATTGGGAAATCGTCGGCACAAAGCTGAAAACCCAGTTTTCCAATAATATCCGCAACAATTTCGGTTTCCTCAACCGCACCCATCCGGAAAGCCGCGATGGCAAGGACAAGCTGTTCGTCCAGGAAGGGCGCAAGGTGTTCAAAGAAGTGGTGCCGATGGTCGCGAACATGATCAACGAGCAGATGGAACGGCTCGGCATTGAGGCCGGTTCGCTGCGCCGTCTCTGGCTGCATCAGGCCAATGCCGGGATGAACCGCCTGATTGCCCAGCGGGTGCTCGGCCATGAAGCCAGTGACGATGAAAGTCCGACCGTCCTTGATACTTATGCAAATACATCTTCCGCCGGTTCGATCATTGCCTTTCACAAACATAGCGACGATCTGGTTGACGGGGATATCGGGCTGATCTGCTCGTTCGGTGCGGGCTATTCAGCCGGAACAGTTTTTGTGCGCAAAGTAGCGTGATTGGGGAGATTTGAGATGACGATGACAGGCCATTGCCTATGCGGTGCGGTAAGCTACACAATCGAGGGAGAGCTGCAAATGTGCGGTGTCTGCCATTGCAAAAACTGCCAGCGGCAGGCGGGTAGTTCCTATTCTGTGCTGTTCGCGGTGGCGGATGACCAGATCGAGATCAGCGGTGACCTCACCACCTATGAAGATCATGCCGATAGCGGCAATGTCGTTTACCGCCATTTCTGCGGGATCTGCGGATCGCCGGTGAAGACTTCGCTTCCGACCCAGCCGGGCATGACCTATATCAAGGCGGGAACGCTGGATGATACCAGCGTGTTGCATCCGCAAATCCATTTCTGGACCGGCAGCAAACAGCCCTGGGTCGAGATTGATGCTGACGTCCCGCAAATCGAAGGTAACCCAGGATGAATATCAATTTTGGAAACTCTTTTTTGTTGGTCCTTGCCATTGGTCTGACCGCCTGTGCCTCCGAGAAGGCGACTGCGGAACCGGCGGTGCAAGCTTCGGAACCGGAGCAAGCGGCCAGCACCAAACCCGATGCTGAAGCCAAGGGAGAATTTGTGATGGCGCTGGATGGCGAAGGGCTGCGCCTTGTTAATTCCGAGACCGGAAGCACCCGATTGCTTCCGTTTGGCACCAACAGAACCACGACAGAAACCGCCATCGCGAAGCAATTGGGGGCAGCTGCCAACCGTTCATCGAATGAAGAATGTGGCGCCGGACCGATGGAGTTTAGCGTTTTTGGTAATTTCATCGCCAATTTTCAGGATGATCTGTTCGTTGGATGGGATCTGCGTGACGGCGACAAGAAAGCGGCGCTCACCACCATGAGCGGCGTCGGCATCGGGATGACACGAAGCGAAATGGCGGAATCGGTAGCATTTGATATTTATGAAGACAGTACAATCGGCACCGAATTCCAGACCGGAGGCGATGAACCCGGTGGGTTCTCCGGCTTGTTTGATAGTGACGCGCCGGACGCCAGGATTACGGATTTGTGGGCGGGAACCAACTGCATCTTCCGCTAGAAGGGCTGCCGGGAAGTTAGTGGCCCGAGAGCAAGGTCCCAGTTTTTCTTGTCCAGTTGTTGATGTCAGTCCTTCAACGCCCGGCCGCGAGCAATGACCGCCAGCCGCCGTTGTTCGACTTCTTCCGCCGTCACATTGGCATTCCAGGCGTCGGTTGTCTGCTTTTCCAGCGCCATCGCCTCTTTGAAGTTGCGGTCATAGCCGTCGAAGATCAGTTGCTTGTAGGCTTTCAGAAATTCGGGATCGATACTGGCCATGTCTGCTGCCAGCGCGCGGGCCTTGGGCATCAGATCATCCGGGGCGTAGACATGGTTGACCAGACCCCAGTCGCAAGCGGTCTGGGCATCGAGAAACTGACCGGTAAAGCTGAGCTCGCAAGCGCGGGACAGGCCGATGAAACGCGACAGTTTCTGCGACAGGCCCCAGCCGGGAATGATCCCGACCCGAGCGTGGGTATCGGCAAAGCGGGCATTGGTCGAGGCGATGCGGACATCGCAGGCCAAAGCCAGTTCAAAGCCACCGGTGATCGCGACACCGTTGATTGCACCAATGACCGGCACGTTCAGCGATTCCAGCGCCCGGCAGGGATTGCGCGCAGGGTTCTGGTCGGTCGCTGCACCGAGCCCCTGTTCGCCCAGTTCCTTGAGGTCGAGGCCCGCAGTAAACGCCCGCTCGCCAGCGCCCGTGACGATCACGGCACGAATATTCTGATCTTGGGAAATATCCTGACATGCGGCAAATAATTCGCCTCTCAGCGCATGGGACAGCGCGTTCATGGCTTCCGGACGATTGAGCGTGATTGTGGCAATAGCGTCCGATTTTTCCAGCAATATCAGAGCCATCAGTCGTCATCTCCCGCTTCATATTTTTCGGCAATTTGCGCGCCCATTGCCGCCGTCATCGCAAAACATTTCTCGGGATCGCTTTGCCGCAATTCTGCGATATTCAGTTCCATCCCCTCGGCTATGATGAGTTCGGGAACATTATTCGTGACTGCGTCCAGGATCTGCCGCGCGCATTCGGCCGGTTCCATGCCATTGTCGATCACTGCGTCGGACTTGCCCCGGCTGTCGCCATCTTTGGTCAACGCATTGCGCGAAACATTGGTGCGGATCGAACCCGGCAGGATATTGGTGACATGGACATTGTGCAGCTTTTCTGTCTCGGCGCGCAGGGCATCCATATAGCCGATCAGTCCGTGCTTGGCGGCGCAATAAGCGGTGCGCAGCGGTACGCCGACCCGGCCGGCGACCGAGCTGATTCCGACAATATGACCGCCGCCTGCCGCGATCATGTGCGGCAGCAACAGCTGGGTCAGCCAGATCGGGGCGAGCAGATCGACATTGATGATCTTGTGATGCACATCGGGATGGGTGTCGAGCGCCAGACTGCGCTGGCTGATGCCCGCGTTGTTCACCAATATGTCGACGCGGCCCTTCCAGTTGCACGCTTCTTCGATCTTCGCCGGCAAGACATCATAGTCGGTCGTTTCGAAGGGCAGGATCAACGTATCAGTCTTGATGTCGGCGGCCACTTGTTCGAGCGCTTCGGTACGCCGGCCCGACAAAATGATATGCGCACCGGCCGCAGCGAAGGCCTTGGCCAAAGCTTCGCCAATTCCCGAAGAAGCGCCTGTGATCCAGACAATCTTGCCGCTGAAACTGTTGGTCATTATCCCGCCTTGCTATGCTTGGGTGCGTCGTCGCCCAGATCTTCAAACCAGGCTTCCACTTCACCGTTCAGTTTGATCAGCAGCGGATTGCCCTTGCGATCCATGGTCTTGCCGACCTGAACCTTCACCCAGCCTTCGGAAATGCAATATTCCTCGATATTATGTTTGCGCGCTCCGCGAAAGTTGATCCCGATGCCGCGATTCAGCAAGTCGCCACCATAATGCGGGCTGCGCGGATTGATGGCGAGATGATCTGGCGGCACATCCGGTCCGGATGCTGCTGAATTGGCCTGATCGGGCTGTTGGTCTTCGGTCATATCTGTACATTGCTCCAGTCTGTTTGCGGCGCTTTGCCACAAGCAGCCTGATAATCAAGTGATGAACGCTATCGGGATCACCAGTGACTAGCTAAAAGTTTCTCCGATATGGTCTGCCATCTTCGGATCGGGGCCAAATCGATTGTCGCCGCGGGTTCCGTCGAGGCACATGAATATGAACACGATCAATCCGCCGACCAACGGAATAAAGTTCAGCAGGACAAACCATCCGGATTTGTCCTGATCGTGGAACCGGCGAACCTGTACTGCGAGAGCGGGTATGAAAATTGCCAGATAAAATAGCCCGAGTATCATTGACCCGGCACCCATCGTGGCGTCTCCTCCCATGCTTGTCGGATCCATCACTGAACTGAATCCACCGGTGACCAAAGCCAGCACCACGCCGACGATCAGCAACAGCAAGACGAACATCCAATATTCTTTGCGCCGAGAGCGCCCGCTAAAATCAGCGTAGCGCCGCAACGGCATCAACATCCATTCCATGATTTTTTCCCCTCTCAAGCCCTAACGGCCCGAGACTAGGGGAAAAGATCAGATAATCAAGCTGCCGCTGCCTGGCGCGACGCTTTCTTGCGATCGTTCGGATCGAGATAGCGTTTGCGCAGGCGGATGTTCTTGGGTGTGACCTCGACCAGCTCGTCGTTGTCGATATAGGCAATCGCCTGTTCCAGCGTCATCACCTTTGGCGTGGTCAGACGAATGGCGTCTTCCTTGCCCGAGACCCGGAAGTTGGTCAAAGCCTTGGACTTCATCGGATTGACATCAAGATCGCCGGGCTTGGCATTTTCACCAATGATCATGCCTTCGTAAACCGGGGTCTGCGCACCGATGAACAATGTGCCACGTTCTTCCAGCATGTTCAGCGCATAGGCTGCGGTATTGCCGGTGCCGTTCGACACGAGAACGCCAACCGGGCGGCCTTCGATAACGCCTTTATACTCGCCATATTTTTCAAACAGGCGGTTCATCAGGCCGGTGCCGCGAGTGTCGGACAGAAACTCGCCATGATAACCGATCAATCCGCGAGAAGGTGCGGAGAAGGTAAGGCGGGTTTTGCCGGCGCCGGAAGGACGCTGTTCGGTCAATTCCGCTTTGCGGCGCTGCATTTTTGAAACCACGGTGCTGGCATATTCATCATCAACGTCGATAAGGACGGTTTCATATGGTTCCTGGCGTTTGCCATTTTCTTCGCGATAGAGGACGCGGGGACGGGAAATGCCGAGTTCAAAACCCTCGCGGCGCATCGTTTCGATCAGCACGCCCAGCTGCAATTCGCCCCGGCCAGCGACTTCAAAGCTGTCCTTGTCATCGCTTTCGGTGACCTTGATCGCGACGTTGGATTCGGCTTCGCGCGCCAAACGGTCGCGGATCACACGGCTGGTGACCTTGTCGCCTTCACGGCCGGCAACCGGACTGTCATTCACCGCAAAGCGCATCGAAAGCGTTGGTGGATCAATCGGTTGTGCCGCGATAGGTTCATGAACAGAAATATCGCATATCGTGTTCGAAACAGTTGCTTTGGTCAGGCCTGCGAGAGAGATAATATCACCCGCCTTGGCGCTTTCCACGGGGACCCGTTCGAGGCCATTAAACGCCATGATCTTTGTCGCACGACCGGTTTCGACAACCTTGCCGTCCATATCAATCGCGTGGATCGGCATGTTGATGTCGATTTTTCCGCTTTCGACCTTGCCGGTCAGAATCCGGCCAACGAAATTGTCGCGGTCGAGCAATGTGACAAGAAACTTGAATTCTGCATCCGGATCGACGTCAGGCTCCGGCACATGTTCGATAATCTTGTCGAACAGGCAAGACAGGTCGCCTTCGCGTACGTCCGGGGTCTCGCCAGCATAACCATTACGGCCGCTGGCATAGAGCGTCGGGAAATCGAGCTGTTCGTCATTTGCATCGAGGTTGACAAAAAGGTCGAATACTTCGTCCAATACTTCTTCTGCACGGCCATCGGGACGGTCAATCTTGTTGACCACGACGATTGGTTTCAGACCAAGCGCAAGAGCCTTGCCGGTCACGAATTTTGTCTGTGGCATAGCGCCTTCGGCGCTATCGACGAGCAGGATCACACCATCGACCATCGACAGGATGCGCTCTACTTCACCGCCAAAGTCGGCATGGCCCGGGGTGTCGACAATATTAATCCGCGTGCCCTTCCACTCGACGCTGGTGCATTTTGCCAGAATCGTGATGCCGCGTTCTTTTTCCAGATCGTTCGAATCCATCGCCCGTTCTTCGACACGTTCATTGTCGCGAAATGTGCCGGATTGGCGGAAAAGCTGGTCAACCAGAGTGGTTTTGCCGTGATCAACGTGCGCAATGATTGCGATATTGCGAAGGGACATATTAGATTCTACCGTAAGAAGAGGAAAGGGCGGCCATAGGCACAGCCCCGCTATTGCCGCGCCCTTAGCCTGTTTGGTGCTGCACCGCAACATCAGAAAGCTTGCCAAATCATTCGGGGCGATCCAATTGGCACTACCGCTATGCAAACCCTTCGTCTCATCCTGACCGATAAATTCATCTGGCTGCTCAGCGGAGCGGTGCTGCTGGCGACGCTGCTGCCGGTGCAAGGGGCGGCGAAGGATATCGCCGGGATATTGTTCAATGCCGGAATTTTTTCGGTATTTCTGCTCCATGGTATCCGTCTCGAACGGCACGAAGTGCGCGCTGGTCTGGGAAATATCCGGCTGCAGGGCACCATATTCATCTGGGTCTTCGGCGTGATGCTGACCATCGGCCTGCTATTGTCCAAGGCGGTTGATCAGGTCCTGCCCGCCGATGTTGCATTGGGCTTTCTGTTTTTGGGCGTGCTGCCATCCACCGTGCAATCGGCAACCAGCTATTGCGCGATCGCCAGAGGAAATGTTGCCGCCTCGGTTGTCGCCAGCGCGTTGATCAATCTTGTCGGGGTGTTTTTGTCGCCATTATTATTCGCGCTGCTCGCCCGTGCCGCCGGTGTCGTCATCACTACGGAGACGATCATCAAGCTTGCCGCGATATTGGTATTGCCATTCGTTCTCGGTCAGGTCTTCCAGAGATGGCTGCGTCCGTGGGTCTTGCAGCACAAGGATCTGACGGGCTGGATCGACCGGGGAGCGATCGCGCTGGCGGTCTATGTGTCCTTTTCCGCCGCGATCATCGCCGGGATGTGGAGCCGGGTGAGCGGCGTTGAATTTGTCTGGCTGGCGGCTGCGCTGTTGTTTTGGCTTGGGCTGGCGTTTGGCGGTACCTGGTTGCTGGGTGGCCTGATGGGGTTCGCCCGCAACGATCGAAAGACCCTGCTCTTTTCCGGCGCGCAGAAAAGTGTGGCGATCGGCGCTCCGCTGGCGGCGATTATCTTCGCGCCCGAGCGCGCGGGCCTGGTGATATTACCGCTGATTTTCTATCATCTCGCGCAATTGTTCCTGTCCGCGCCGGTTGCTGTGCGATTGGCCGGGGACGAGACGTGATGATCCGCTAGTCCTGAGCTTGTCGAAGGACGGTTCAAGGCTAGAGACGCCCTTCGACAGGCTCAGCGCTAACGGAAGATGCTAGAGTTCTCGCAACGCCCGCGCCGGTTTGGCGGAGAGCACCGGGATAGAGCCCAGCAAGCCAATTCCCAATGTTGCAATTGCGCCGATGCCCAGCGTCAGCAGGACGATTCCCCAATCCGGCTGCCAGGTGAATTCGAAAATCTGGGTGATCACGAACCAGCCGGCAAACAGGCCGAGGCCGAGAGCCACCGCCGATAACAGAAATGCCAGCAGCGCATATTCCATCGCCTGAACCGACAATATCTGGGCCCGCGTTGCGCCGAGCAGTTTCAGGATCACACTGTCATAGACGCGGGCCTGTCGAGAGGCGGCAATGGCACCGATCAGCACTGCGATGCCGGACAAGATCGCGATCGAGGCGGCAGCGGCAATCGCGGTCGCCATCTGGTCGAGTATTTCGCCGATCTGGGAGGCGATTTCCTTGACCTTGACCATCGAGATGGACGGGAATTCTTTGGGCAATATGCTGAGCAGCCGGTCTTCCTTGGCCGTTTCCATCTGGATCGTGGCGGCAACATTATGGGGTACGTTGGCGAGCACGCTGGGCGGGAATACCAGCACATAGTTGAACCCGAAATTGCGCCAGTTGACCTTGCGGAAAGAGGCGACCCTGGCCGGAATTTCGACGCCGAGCAGGCTGACGGTCAGACTGTCGCCGATCTTCAGGCCCAATGCAGCGCCCTGTTCTTCATCGACCGAGACCAAGGGTGGTCCGTCATAATCGGCGTCCCACCATTCACCCTCGGCGATTTCGCTGCCTTCGGGAATGGTCGCGCTATAGGTAAGCCCGCGATCGCCGCGCAGCACCCAGGCGCCTTCCGGCAGTGTTGCCAGTTCGGACACGCGCAGGCCGCGAAATTCGGTGATCGTCCCGCGCAAGGTCGGCACGATATTGACTTCCGCGTCGCTCGCGGTTTCTGCGACTTTGGCGCGGAAGTCATCGGCGCGCTCGACCGGGATATCGAGCACGAAAAAGCTCGGTGCGTCGCGCGGAACCGTCGAACGGATTTCATTGGTCAGGCTGGTCTGGATCGCCGCCAGCGTGGCGAATAGGGTCAGGCCCAGCCCCAATGCCACCACCAGCTGTCCGGTCTGGGCACCGGGGCGATGGAGGCTGGTCAGGGCGAGACGCAATAAGGGATGTTTCGGCCGCGGGGCCTTGCTCGCCAGCCAGCGGATCAGCGCGCCCAATGCGGTCAACAGCAGCAAGATCGCTGCCGCCGCGCCGATGAACGAGGCTGAAAATAGCGGCTCATTGGCGGTAGCCAGGGCCAGCGCGATGATGGCGGCAATCGCCAGTCCGACGCCGATCCAGCTTTGCCGATCAATCTGTCGCCACGACCGGCCTTCGCCGCGGATGATGCCTGCTGCCGGAATGGTTTTTGCCCGCGACAGCGGGGGCAGGGCAAAGATGACGGCAATCAGCAATCCATAAAGCGCGCTGACCAGCAGCGGCAGCGGATAGATGGCAAATTCCGGTTTGATCGGCAGGACATCACCGGCGATCTGGATGATCGCCAGCGGCGCCACTGCGCCAATTGCGAGACCCAGAGCTATGGCAGCCAGGGCCACCGTCATGATCTGGAACAGATAGATGCGAAAGATCATCGCGCTGTCCGCGCCGAGAATCTTGAGCGTGGCAATCGCGCCCTGCTTGCCGCGCAAATAGGAGGCGACGCCATTGCCGACACCGATGCCGGCAATCACCAGCGAGGCCAGGCCGACCAAAGTCAGAAACTGTCCCATGCGCTCGATGAAGCGTCGCGTGCTGGGCGCGCCATCGTCGCGGGTCTTGATTTCCCAGGCGGCATTGGGAAATTGCTCGGCGAGCTTGTCGCCGATTGTGCCGGGGTCGGATGTGGCGGGCAG
>NZ_JBALTF010000042.1:0-24875 GCF_036964675.1 Parasphingorhabdus sp.
CTGCAGTAGCGCGGGGTGCAGTCGGTGGTGATCGCGAGGCCCTTGTTGGTACCGTGCACGCGCACCACCGCGGCATCGCCGCCGGAGCGTTGCGCGGTGTCTGCGCCGACCTGGCTGTCATATTGTTCCCAGATCCAGCGGCGCGAGGCAAGCGCAGGGCTGGCCATCATTTTCAGCAAATCGGCGCCGATGTCGGCGCTCTCGGGGATATCGCCGAGCGGCTGGATATTGATATGGGCGGCATATTCCTCGCGGGTCAGATGCGGCCGATCATAGAGCGGCGCATCGTCGGCGAGTGGTCCGAGCGGAATATCGCAGACGGTTTCGCCCTTGTGCGTCAGCACCATCCGGCGGCTGTCGGTTACTTCGCCGATCACCGCGAAATCAAGCTCCCATTTGGTAAAAATCGCCTCGGCCATTTCCTCGCGGCCGGGTTTGAGGACCATCAACATGCGTTCCTGCGACTCGCTGAGCATCATCTCATAAGCGGTCATTTCGGTTTCACGGCACGGCACCTTGTCCATGTCGAGAATGATGCCGACTTCGCCGTTGGTTGCCATTTCAACCGCGGAGCTGGTCAGACCCGCCGCGCCCATGTCCTGAATCGCGACAATCGCATCGCTGGCCATCAGTTCGAGACAGGCCTCGATCAAAAGCTTTTCAACGAAGGGATCGCCGACCTGCACGGTCGGGCGTTTTTCCTCGATATCGTCGCCGAAATCGGCGCTCGCCATGGTCGCGCCGTGGATGCCGTCGCGGCCGGTTTTGGAGCCGACATAGACGATCGGGTTGCCGACGCCGGAGGCGGCCGAGTAGAAAATCTTGTCGGCGTCAGCCACGCCGACGGTCATCGCATTGACGATGATATTGCCGTCATAGGCCGGATCGAAATTGGTCTCGCCGCCAACGGTCGGCACGCCAACGCAATTGCCATAGCCACCAATGCCGGCAACCACGCCCTTGACCAGATGCTTCATCTTCGGATGGTCGGGCCGCCCGAAGCGCAGCGCGTTGAGATTCGCAACCGGCCGCGCGCCCATGGTGAACACGTCGCGCAAGATACCGCCGACGCCGGTCGCTGCGCCCTGATAGGGTTCGATATAGGAGGGATGGTTGTGGCTCTCCATCTTGAAGATCGCCGCCTGACCGTCGCCGATATCAATGACGCCGGCATTTTCGCCGGGGCCGCAAATTACCTGCGGGCCGGTGGTGGGGAGCTTCTTGAGATGCAGGCGCGATGACTTGTAGGAACAATGTTCCGACCACATGACCGAGAAGATACCGAGTTCGGTAATATTCGGCTCGCGGCCAAGCGCGTTTAATATGCGCTGATATTCCTCCGCGTTGAGGCCATGCTCGCGCACGGTTTCGGTGGAGATAAGGGGCTCTGCAATCAGCGTGTCTGTGGTCATGCAGACCCTTTAACGAGGCGGGACAATTTCGCCTAGAGGGAATTGATGTTTCGTGGCGCTGCTTTATGGGTTGGTGTCAGTGCCCCCGCGAAGGCGGGGGTCCATCTCCAGAGCTAGCGTCTGGACGAAATGGCGGGAGATGGGCTCCTGCCTCCGCAGGAGCACGTTTGCATGTCCAAGACCATTGAACTGATTTTCGATTTTGTCAGCCCCAACGCCTATCTTATCTGGCAGCCGCTCAACGACCTGGCCGAAAAACATGGCGCGACCATCGAAATCACCCCGGTCTTCCTCGGCGGCATGCACAAGCTGACCGGCAACGCGCCGCCCTTCGTCCGCGATGCGGAAGTGAAGGGCAAGAACGACTATGCGATGCTGGAGATGAACCGGTTCATTAAAAAGCACGGCCTGACCAAGTTCCGGATGAACCCGAAATTCCCGTTCAACACGATCACCCTGCAGCGGATGCTGGTCGCGTTGGAACCCGAAAAACGCGCCGGGTTTATTGCAATGCTTCTACCCGCCATTTGGGAACAGGGGCTGGACGTGACCGATAGCGAAACGCTTGGCAAAATATTACAGGATGGCGGATTCGATGTGCAGGAGCTGGTCACGAAGACCCAGGACCCGGCGATCAAACAGGCATTGATCGACAATACCGAAAATGCGGTCGAGCGCGGCGCCTTTGGCATCCCGACCATGTACGTCGATGGCGAGATGTATTTCGGCAAAGAACGGCTGGATCAGATTGAAGAGCAGCTTTCCTCTTGAAATCCCCCTGCAATGATATTTGTACCATCGATGAACCAAGCGGACTGTGCGTGGGCTGCGGGCGTAGCTTGTCGGAAATCGGCGAATGGGGCTCAGCTTCACCGAATCGGAAGCGTGAGATATTTTCCTTGCTGCCGGAAAGAATGCAGGCGCTGGCCAAAAGTCGAAGGCTTGATTCCCGGGGGCGTTAAGCCTTCACGAATTTCAACACCAGATAGGCGGTCAGGGCTGCTGTCACGCCGGTAGCAAATGTGCCCCAGGCAATGTCATAGAGGGTGATCTTGGTTGACCAGACTTTCAGTACTGCCTGGCTGGTCAGGTCATAGGTGGCATAAGCGATCCCGCCGAACAAGGCGCCGTTGAGCAAGGCGGTGGTCCATTGACCGCTGGCCAGCGCCGGCTTGATCCCGAACCAGACGATGCCGAACAGATAGATTGCATAGAATATCATCGCTGGAGCCTTGCGAAACTCATCCGCCATAATCTCGCCGATGACCGGCCGGTATAAGGTCCCCGCCATATTGCTGAGCCACAGAAAATCGAGAATGCCGAAGATGAGGGCGGCGATGAAATAGGCGGCGATATATTGAGTCATAACTGTCTCTTCTATGATATTCGGTCGTCGCGGCTTGCCGATCAGACCTGCTTTAACAAGCGCGTCTTGCCAACCAGAAATGCGACGAGGGAGGCGACCGCAAAGGCGATCAGGGCGGTTATCATCATGCCCATAGTCGCAGTCTCGGGTTCCGGAGCAAACCAGTTAACGACCTGAAAAACGCCTAGCAATATGGCCAAAAGAACTAAGACGAATTTGGAGCTGGGTGCAATGGGACGGGTGCGCGCGACGAAAAAAGCCAGCGCGCCAAAGGTGATCGCCAGTTCCAGCGGCATCTCGATCATCGGATAGTTCCACAGAGCAAAGCCCAGTTTCGGCGGTGAACCGGCGAGCGTCAGGTCCGGTGCATGGACCAGCAGGTCGAGAAACCAGTGCGACAGCACGACGAGGCCGCCGATCATCGCGCCGATTCTGTTGCCGGTAAACAGCCAGATCAGCAGCGCAAAACCGCCAGCCCAGACCGCGCTGCCCAGCAGGCTATGGGTATAGGGCATATCATAGAGGTCGAGCGGAACCATTTTGGTAATCCCCGGCGTGATGCGAAATTTTTCTATGCCGGCCAGCGCGAGGCCGAAAAATCCGAAATCCAAAAGCTGACCGGCAACAAACAAGGTGCCAAGCCCCGGTGCCTTGGGATGGGTTGCCGCAACCATGGCAGGCGCGAAATGACCGATGAACATATTTTTCTCCCCCTAGTCGCGGCAAGGCTACACTCGGCTGCGCAATAAGTGAAGCTGCGCTCTTGACCGCGCGGGAAAGCGTCTTCATTGAATTTTACCATGAGTGAAACCGAAGAAGATCTTTCTGCACTGAATTTTGAGGACGCGCTGAAGCGCCTTGAAGATATCGTCCGCAAACTCGAAAGCGGCGACGTGCCGCTCGACCAGTCGATTGCGCTCTACAGCGAGGGTGAAAAACTGCGCGGCCTGTGCCAGCAACGGCTGGAAGCGGCGCAAGCCAAGATCGAGAAAATCACGCTCGATCGCGATGGCAAGCCGCAAGCCACTGTGCCCTTTGACGCGGACTGAGCCAGTGCCGGCCAACAATAATTCGGATCTTTTGCGGGAGATGGGGCGGGTCGCCACTGCCATCGATCGACAGTTTGATGTGCTTTTGCCGGTCCCGGACGATGCGCGTCGCGAATTATATGAGGCGATGCGCCATGCCGCGATCGGCGGCGGCAAACGGCTGCGGCCGGTGCTGGTGATGGCGACGGCCAGACTATTCAATGTCGATGAATCCTGCGCCATCCGGGCCGCAACCGCGGTTGAGGCGCTGCATGTCTATTCGCTGATCCATGATGATCTGCCCTGCATGGATGATGATGATCTGCGCCGGGGCAAGCCGACCACCCATATCGCATTTGGTGAAGCGACTGCGGTTCTCGCTGGCGATGCGCTGCATGCGCTGGCCTTTGGCTTGCTGGCCGACGAACGCACCCATCATGATCCTTTCGTGCGCGCAGAAATGACCGCCTGCCTCGCCAAAGCTGCCGGTCCTGCTGGCATGGCTGGAGGCCAGATGATGGATCTGGTGGCGGAAAAATCCACCTTTGATTTGCAGACCGTGACCAGGCTCCAGCAGCTTAAAACCGGTGCACTGATTGCCGCCTGCGTTGAAATTGGAGCGATCCTCGGGCGGGTGGCCAACGAAGGCCGCACGAGCCTGCGCGGTTACGCCCATGATCTGGGCCTCGCGTTCCAGATTGCCGATGACATATTGGACGTCGAAGGCGACGAGGAAAAGGCCGGCAAAGCGCTGCACAAGGATGCGGATGCCGGCAAGGAGACATTTCTGAGTCTGATGGGACTGGATCGGGCAAAAGAGCAGGCGCAGATGCTGGTCGATCAGGCCGTATCGCATCTGAGCAGCTATGGCGAAGAAGCGGATCTGCTTCGCGCCATCGCCGAATATACAATCGCAAGAGACCGCTAGTCGGGGGGAACAAGACATGAGAATCGGCGTTTATCCGGGGACTTTTGATCCTATTACATTGGGGCATATGGACATCATCCGGCGCGGCATGCGTCTGGTCGACAAGCTGGTGATCGGCGTGACCACCAACCCGTCGAAATCGCCAATGTTTACCGACGAAGAGCGGCTGGAGATGGTCCGCCGGGAAACCGCCGATCTCGGCGATGGTGTGGAAGTGGTCGGTTTCAACATGCTGCTGATGAAATTTGCCGAAAAACAGGGTGCCGGCGTGATTGTTCGCGGTCTGCGCGCCGTGGCCGACTTTGAATATGAATATCAGATGGCGGGCATGAACCAGCAGCTCAACGGCGATATTGAAACGGTATTTTTGATGGCCGATGTCTCGCTGCAGCCGATTGCCTCGCGGCTGGTCAAGGAAATTGCCATGTTCGGTGGCGAGATCCACAAGTTCGTCACGCCGCCGGTAGCAGACGAAATTACCGCAAGGGTGCAAAAGATTGGCCTCAAGGGCGATCAATAGCCGTCACCAGCAATTCATTGCAGTGAAAGGTAGAATCGTTCAAAGGCTGTTTGCCTTTCCATCCCGCAATACCGAATTGAGTATGCCATGCTGCGTAAATATTTTCTGACCCTTTCTGCCTTGTTTCTGGTTTCTTTTCCTGCGCATGCGCAGGAGGTGGCAGAACAGACGCCGGCACCTGCGTCGGTTCCCGCTGAAGAGAATATCCTGAACCTTGATCTGTCCACCGGTGGCCGGGTGACGATCCAGCTATTCTCGGCGCTTGCCCCCAATCATGTCGAACGGATCAAGACGCTGACGCGACAGGGCTTTTATGACGGCATTATCTTTCACCGGGTGATTGAAGGATTCATGGCGCAGACCGGCGATCCCACCGGCACCGGAACCGGCGGCTCGGAACTGCCCGACCTGAAAGCAGAATTTGGTCAGTTTCCGCATGTGCGGGGGGTCGTCTCGATGGCGCGGGCCGAAGGCGAAGACAGCGCCAACAGTCAGTTCTTCATCCTCTTCTATCCCCGCTTCTCGCTCGACGGAAAATATACGGCTTTCGGCCGCGTCACCTCCGGGATGGAATATGTGGACATGATCCGCCGCGGCGAACCGCCGATGAATCCCAGCCGGATATTGCAGGCATCGATCGCTGCCGACAACAAGCCACCGGTCTTGCCGGGTGCCGATGCAGGCCCGTCCGAAGCGCCCATTTCGCTGGATGACCTGAACGCACCGATCAATCCCTAGCTCGGCCTGTGCGCGTTGATCTTTTCGACTTTGCGCTGCCGCAGGAGCTAATCGCGCTGCGACCAGCGGTTCCGCGCGATAGCGCGAAACTGCTAAAGGCCGACGGCAGCCGGATATCCGACCATATCGTCAGCGAATTGCCGCAACTGCTCGGGCCAAAGGATATATTGGTGTTCAACGACACCAAGGTCATCCCCGCACAGCTGACCGGAACGCGCGGTGACGCCAAGATCGGGGCGACGTTGCACAAGCGGTTGGACCTTCGCCGCTGGCAGGCGTTCATTCGCAATGCGAAGCGGCTGCGGGTTGGCGAGACCGTTGATTTCGGGATGAACGTATCGGCCGAAGCAGAAGCAAAGCTCGACGATGGCAGTTTCATTCTCCGCTTCCTGGGCGAGGAACCGGTTGAACTGCTGCTTGAACGCGCGGGCACCATGCCGCTGCCGCCCTATATCGCCAGCAAACGGGCGATCGATGCGCGCGATGCCGATGATTATCAGACGATGTTTGCCCGGGAAAAGGGCGCAGTGGCGGCGCCCACGGCGGCGCTGCATTTCACCGATGGCCTGTTGGCCGCGCTGGTCGCGGCGGGCGTCGGCAATGAAACGCTGACCCTGCATGTCGGGGCAGGGACGTTTCTGCCAGTCAAGGTCGACGAAACCGACGATCACCAGATGCACAGCGAGTGGGGGCGGATTGACGCTGAAACCGCCGATCGCCTGAATGCTGCGCGAAAAGCGGGCGGCCGGGTGATTGCGGTGGGCACCACCAGCCTGCGCCTGCTCGAAAGCGCAACCGGAGAGGATGGTATCATCCGGCCGTTTGAAGGCGATACCGATATTTTTATCACGCCCGGTTACAAGTTCCGCGCGATCGACGGCCTGATGACCAATTTCCACTTGCCCAAATCCACCCTGTTCATGCTGGTCAGCGCGCTGATGGGGCTGGAGACGATGCAGGCGGTTTACGCCCATGCGATCGCCGGGGACTATCGCTTTTACAGCTATGGCGATTCCAGCCTGTTGCTGCCGGAACGATAGGAAGGGGCTGGCCTTGTTGCTAGTGGAATGCAAAGCCGAATCAGGGCATGAACGTGCCGAATTATAAAAGTTTCGAAATGGAGAGATGACAATGGATAGCTATGAGCAGAATTACATCAATGGCCAATGGGTTGATTCCATCGGAGGCACGCCGCATCAGGTCATCAATCCGGCAACCGAGGAGCCGGGCACCAAAATCGTTCTGGGTACCAAGGCCGATGTCGATGCAGCCGTTGCCGCCGCGAAAGCGGCGTTCAAAAGCTTCAGCCAGACTTCGCGCGAAGAGCGGGTAGCCTTGCTCGAGCGGATCATTGAAGAATATAAAAAGCGCATGCCCGATATTGCCGCCTCTCTGGCGGTCGAGATGGGCGCTCCGATCAGCCTGGGCAATGCCGCGCAAGCGCCAGCCGGCCTCGGCGGCTTCATGGGCACGCTGGAAGCGTTGAAGAATTTCGAGTTTTCCGAAAAAGTCGGTCCGAATATCATCCTATATGAACCCATTGGTGTGGTTGGCATGATCACCCCATGGAACTGGCCTTTGAATCAGATCACGTTGAAAGTGGCCCCGGCTTTGGCGGGTGGCAATACGATGGTGTTGAAGCCATCCGAAGAATGTCCCGGCAGCGCCGCCATTCTCGCCGAAGTCATGGATGCAGCGGGCGTTCCGCCGGGCGTATTCAATCTGGTGCAGGGTGACGGACCAACCGTGGGTGCGGCGATTTCTTCGCATCCCGATGTCGACATGGTAAGTTTCACAGGCTCGACCCGTGCCGGCATATTGGTGGCAAAAGCCGCTGCCGATACGGTCAAGCGCGTGCATCAGGAACTTGGCGGAAAATCGCCCAATCTGGTATTGCCCGGTGCCAAGCTGGAGGAAGTCTTGCCGCCAACTATTGCCGGAGTGATGGTCAACAGCGGCCAAAGCTGCATCGCGCCAACCCGCGTATTGGTGCACAAAGACCAGAACAGCGAGGCGATCGCCGTGGTCAAGAATATCGTCGAGAGTCAGCAAGTGGGCGACCCGACCGTCGAAGGCGGACATCTGGGGCCGGTTGTGAACAAGGCGCAATATGGCAAGATTCAGGACCTGATCCAGTCCGCGATTGACGAGGGTGCGACGCTGGAAACCGGCGGCACCGACCTGCCGACCAATGTCAATCGGGGCTATTATATCAAGCCGACGCTGTTCAGCGGCGTGACGCCCAATATGCGGATCGCCAAGGAAGAGATATTCGGGCCCGTGGTGACGCTGATGAGCTACGATAATCTCGACGAGGCGATCGAGATTGCCAATGATACGGAATATGGTCTCTCTGCGGTCATATCCGGCGATCCGGCTGCCGCGGCTGCCGTCGCCCCGCAATTGAAAGCCGGCATGGTCATCATCAACAATTGGGGACCGGCTCCGGGCCTGCCATTTGGCGGTTACAAGCAGTCCGGCAACGGCCGCGAGGGTGGTGTCTATGGTCTGAGAGATTTTATGGAAATGAAATCGGTTAGCGGCTTGCCGTCCTAAGCGGCAGCTTCGCTCGCAGCATTGATATTGCTGCGTGAAACAATAAAAGGGCGGCTCAATCGAGCCGCCCTTTGCAATTCATGTCCTGGAAGGCTTAGCCCTCAACAGGAGCCGCTGCCGGAGCAACTGGAGGATCATTGTCGGCCACTTCGGTGAGTGATCCGCCGATTGATTCGCATTTGCCGGCGTCGGTATATTTCCAGGCATTGCCCTGATAGTCGAGGACCGCGGTACCGGCACAGCTGGTGCCTTCGCCAGCGGCGCAGTCATTTTTACCCGCCTTGGCGATGCCAAAGCATTTTTCTTTTTCCGCTGCGGTGACTTCGGTCACCTTGCTGCTGGTTGTTTCCGCGCCTTCGCTGGTGGCTTCGCTGGTTCCGCCGGAACAGGCGGAAAGAGCGGCTGCGGCGATCAATGCGGTTGCCGCTGCACCAAGTTTCGTAGCTTTCGTCATGAGATTCTCCCGATTTAGG
The DNA here is from genome assembly GCF_036964675.1 of Parasphingorhabdus sp. Lineage (GTDB taxonomy): Bacteria > Pseudomonadota > Alphaproteobacteria > Sphingomonadales > Sphingomonadaceae > Parasphingorhabdus. The sequence goes on from NZ_JBALTF010000042.1 coordinate 9,022, forward strand.
TCTTTGAAATTCTGCTGCCATCCTGCACAGCTAATGGCTTATTCGAACAGGGCAGGCCAATGGTTACACAATCATCACAAGAAGATAAATTTGAACCCGTCAAATCCGCTAACACAATCATGTCCGGACATTTGAGTGGCTGAGCGCTTTTCCTTTTCCATCGCCGCCACCGACGGCAAGGCCCGCACCGGCACAATCAACATGATGCGCGGTGAAATCCGCACGCCTGCGTTCATGCCGGTGGGGACGGCGGCCACGGTCAAGGCGATGAAGCCAGAGAGCGTGCGCGCGACCGGAGCCGATATCATTCTCGGCAATACCTATCATCTGATGCTGCGGCCCGGAGCGGAGCGGGTGGCGCGTCTCGGCGGTCTGCACAAGTTCATGAACTGGGATCGGCCGATCCTGACCGACAGCGGTGGCTATCAGGTGATGAGCCTGTCGGAACTGACCAAATTGAGCGAGGACGGGGTGGAATTCCAGAGCCACCTTGATGGTTCGCGCCATATGCTGACCCCGGAACGGTCGATGGAAATCCAGCGGCTGCTGGGCAGCGATATCGTCATGGCGTTTGACGAATGCACCAAGAATGGCGCGACGCGCGAGGAGGCGCAGGCCTCGATGGAGCGCTCGATGCGCTGGGCAAAGCGGTCGCGCGACGGTTTTGACAGCGGCGAGGATCATGCGCCGAAAGCGGCTTTGTTCGGGATCCAGCAGGGGTCACTGGACAAGGAAATGCGCGCGGCCTCGGCTGAGGCGCTGATCGAAATCGGTTTTGACGGCTATGCGATTGGCGGTCTGGCGGTCGGCGAAGGGCAGGAGGCGATGTTTGATGTGCTCGATTATGCGCCAGGACAATTGCCCGCTGACAAGCCGCGCTATCTGATGGGCGTGGGTAAGCCCGATGATCTGGTCGGCGCGGTCGAGCGCGGCGTCGATATGTTCGACTGCGTGCTGCCAAGCCGGTCCGGCCGCAACGGTCAGGCGTTTACCGCGCGGGGCGCGATCAATATCCGCAACGCCAAATTTGCCGAGGATCTGGCACCGCTCGACGAAACCTGCGGATGTTCGGTGTGTAAAAGCTACAGCCGGGCCTATTTGCACCATCTGATCCGGGCGAAAGAGATATTGGGCGCGATGCTGATGACCGAGCATAATATTGCATATTATCAATCGCTGATGGCGGGCATGCGAGCGGCGATTGCAGACGGAAGTTTCGCTGATTTTGCCAAAAAATTCCGCAGCGCCTATCTGAACCCATGATCACTGGACTGCCGGCAAGAACGACCCTGCAAGATGCGCTGCAACGCGCGCGCGAAAACGCGCCCTATCTTGCCATGGCGATGCAGGTTCTGCCGGAACTGACCGATCTGCTCGCCGCCGAAAATCTTGATGCAGCGCTGGAATATAGTCGCAGCGCGGGAGCCGGCGCCGAGAATGTCCGGCAAAAATTGCGGCGGGAAAAGCGGGCTCTTGCTCTGACCCTGGCGATCGGTGATCTGGCCGGGCGACTGTCCCTGACCGATGTCATCACGCGATTGTCGGATTTTGCCGACCGGGCGCTGGATGAGGCGCTCGCCGATATTTATGCAACCCGCTATCCCGACGCGCCGCTGGAGGGCTTTGCCATCATCGGGCTGGGCAAGCACGGGAGCCACGAACTCAACTATTCGTCGGATATCGATCCGATCTTCATCTATGATCCGGACAAAATCCCGGTGCGCGGCAAGGAAGATCCCAGTGATGCGGCGCGGCGGATCGGACAGCAGCTGGTCGAGGCGCTCAACAGCCGCGACGCCGATGGCTATGTTTTCCGGGTCGACATGCGGCTCAGGCCATCGCCGGAAGTGAGCCCGGTGGCGCTGCCGGTCGAAGCGGCGATCAGTTATTATGAATCGAGCGCGCTGGCTTGGGAACAGGCGGCCTATATCCGTTCGCGTGCTGCCGCAGGCGATCAGATATTGGGACGCTATTTTCTCGAAACGATCAATCCATTCATCTGGCGCCGGTCGCTGGATTACGGGGCGATCCGGAATATCGGGTCGGTCACCGCGCAAATCCGCGACCATTATGCGGCGGGGCAGAAATTCGGACCCGGTTTTGACCTGAAACGGGGGCGTGGAGGAATTCGGGAAACGGAATTTTACGCCCAGATGCACCAGCTTATTTTTGGCGGCCGGCAGCCGGACTTGCGGGTGCCGGCGACGCGCGATGCGCTGGCAGCGCTGGCTAAGGCCGGCCGGATTGATGGCGACAAGGCGACAGTGCTGAGCGAGTCCTATGAATTATACCGGGTGATCGAGCACCGGTTGCAGATGGTCAATGACCAGCAGACCCACAGCTTGCCCGATGACATGGCGGCGCTCGACCGGGTGGCTCGCCTGCACGGACTGGAAAGCGGTCAGAAATTGCTCGATCTGCTCGCTCCGCATGTGGATGCGGTCGGCAATATTTATGATGATCTGATCGAACCGGAGGATAGCGCGCGCTTGCCGGCGGACGAGGAGAAACTGGTCGCCGTATTGGCGGAGAAAAACCTGTCAGAAGCAGACGCTTTCCTGCAGGCGATCAAGCGCTGGCGGAGCGGCAAGGTGACGGCTTTGCGGTCCGCGGCGGCGCAGGAATCCTTCGAAGCGATCTTGCCCGATCTGGTCGACGCGATTGCGACGGCACCCAATCCGGCAAAGGCGCTGGCGCGGCTGGACAGTCTGATCGACAAATTGCCGACCGCGATCAATTTTTTCCGGATATTGGAAGCGCGGCCCGGCCTGCTCGAAAAGCTCGGCCAGATTCTCAGCCATGCGCCGGTGCTCGCCGATGCGCTGTCGCGGCGGGCGGAGCTGTTCGATGGCCTGATTGATGCGACCGCGCTGGACCTGCCGCCGTCGGTAGCAGAGCTGGCGAGACAATTTTCCCGCACCGAACCGGGCGATGATTATCAGATGTTGCTCGACCGGGTGCGCGCCCGGGTTGGCGAAAAACGCTTTGCTCTCGGCGTCCAGCTTATCGAAGGCCGGCATGATGCACTGGAAATTTCCGCCGGCTATGCCCGGGTTGCCGAAGCGGCGATTCAGGTGCTCACCGACGCGACCATCGCCGAGTTTGAGGCGGTGCACGGCAAAATTGCCGATGGCAGGCTGCTGATATTGGCGCTGGGCCGTTTGGGTGGGGCGGCCTTGACCCATGCCTCGGACCTCGACCTTATTTTCCTGTTCTCCGGCGACCATAGTGCCGATTCCGATGGCAAGCGTCCGTTGGGCGGCACGCAATATTTCAACCGGCTGACCGCGCGGATCGTGACGGCGCTGTCGGTGCCGACCGCTGCCGGTCCGCTCTATGAGGTGGACACAAGGCTGCGGCCATCGGGGACACAGGGGCCGCTGGCGGTGACCCTGGAGAGTTTCTACAAATATCAGCGGGAAAGTGCCTGGACCTGGGAGCATATGGCCCTGACCCGGGCGCGACCGGTTTATGGCGATGAAGACTTGCGTGAGCTGTTGCAGGAAGAGATTCGCAATATCTTGCGGAAGGAACGCGAGCCGGAGGAACTGCGCAAGGCGGTGCGGAAAATGCGCCTGGATATTGTCGAACATAAACCGCCCAAAGGGCCGCTCGACACCAAGTTGATGGAAGGCGGGCTGGTCGACTGGGAGTTCATCATCCATTTCCTGCAGTTGAAAACCGGTGAAGCGCTGCATCCGCAACTGGGCAAGGCGGTCCGTGCTCTGGTCGCCGCCGGCCATCTCGGCGAGGATATGGTGACGGCGCACGAATTGATGACGCGCTTGCTGGTGGCCTTGCGGCTGATGTCGCCGGATTGCGACTATCCGCCGGAAACCAGCCGCGCCTTGATCGCCAAAGCGGCTGGACAGGAGAGCTGGGATGCCCTTCTGGACGGCTATGATCAGGCACGGCAATGCGTTATTGACGAGTGGAACCGGCACCTGCGGCCGGACCCCGATGAAATATTAGGAGATATAGAATGATCGATGTGGGCGACAAAATCCCGGACATGGAACTGGCGGCGCCGGATGGCAGCCCGGTGAAAATTTCCGACTATGCCGGCAAAAAGCTGGTGCTGTTCTTTTACCCGAAAGCCAGCACACCGGGCTGCACGACCGAGTCGAAGGATTTCTCGGCGCTGTTGCCGGAATTCGCAAAAGCCGGTGCAGCCGTTTTGGGCATGTCCGCCGATTCGCCGAAAAGGCAGCAGAATTTCATCACCAAGCAGGAATTGACCGTCGATATAGCATCTGACGAAAGCACCGCTTTTCTAGAGAAAATCGGCGTCTGGGCGGAAAAGCAAATGTACGGCAAGACCTATATGGGGATTATCCGTTCGACATTTCTGATCGGACCTGACGGCACGGTGCTGAAAGCCTGGCCGAAAGTGAAGGTCAAGGGGCACGCGGAAGAGGTTCTGGCTGCGGTGCAGGCGGCATAGACCCGTCGCAATGACCGAACAGGCCAGTGCAGGCGCAGCGGTGCTGCGCGTGCTGCAAACCGCCGATCCGACCGCCAAGGTGATGGCCGCGCGCCAGGCCGCGCGGCAATGGCGGCTGGGGCGGCTTGCCCATGAATTCAGTGATACCATGCCGGATATGCCGGCGCGGCCCGAGCATCCGGTCCTGATGCGCCCCCGTGACATGCCGCGGCGGGGCAAGGGGACTTCGGTGCCTAGACGGATTGCGCTGATTCACGCGCTCGCCCATATCGAATTTGTCGCGATTGATCTCGCCTTCGACATGATCGGCCGGTTCGGATCGCAATTTCCAAGAGAATTTACCGACGACTGGATGCGAGTCGGTTCGGAAGAATCGATGCATTTTGACCTGCTCGACCGGCGACTGCGCGAGATGGGCAGTTTTTATGGCGCACACCCCGCCCATGATGGTCTTTGGGACAGCGCAAAAGACACTGCCCATGATGTTTCTGCGCGTCTGGCCATTGTTCCGATGGTGCTCGAAGCGCGTGGTCTGGACGTCACTTTGGAGACCGTGGAGCGTTTCAAACAACAGGGTGACCATCTGACGGTAAAGGTTTTGAGTCGAATCTATCGGGATGAAATCAACCATGTTTTTTTTGGAACAAAATGGTTCGAATTTGTCTGCAGGAGACAGGATCAGCCTCCACATGACCATTGGAAGCAGCTGGTAAAAACCCATATCAAAGGCGGCCTGAAGCCACCTTTCAACGACTCAGCCCGCCGGGCAGCCGGTCTGACCCAAGAATATTATTATGGTATTGAATAATTAGGCCGAATGAATTTACACCCGTAATCGATGAACGGGGGCGAAAGTTTCGCCAAAAAATTCAAGCCATGGATTGCATGGGTCGCTAGTAAAGGTTCGATCATTTTATGACCGAAAACATAATAGTTTTATTCCGAAAATCTGTGAGCAAGATCACAGCCATTGCAATCCTTGGTTCAGCAATGATTTTTTCCACCGCCGCATCTGCGGAAGCAGCAGACTCCAGCATCCCGGTTGATGTTCTCAAAAGTCAGGCAGCAGAAAGCGCCCTTGGCGAAGCGGATCCGGCTTTCAGGATGATTTTCAAAAATTGGGCCGGTCAGGGCAAGCAGGAAGAGGTCAAATTGACCATTCCTTCGCGCAAGCCGGTAAAAGACTTCACACTGACCAGTTCTTATGGTTTCCGCGCCGATCCCTTCAAGGGGCGCCGCGCCAATCACAAAGGCCTTGATATGGCCGGACCAATCGGCACACCCATTTATGCGACAGCCGACGGCATTGTTGGGCGGGCGCAATGGCTGGGCGGCTATGGCAATTATGTTGAGATCAACCATGGCAACGGAATCCAGACCCGTTATGGCCACATGTCCCGGCTCAACGTTGATTCCAATGCCCGCGTCAAAAGCGGCGACCTGATCGGCTTCATGGGCTCTACCGGCCGTTCCACTGGCAGCCACCTTCATTATGAAGTGCGGATCGCCGGCGAAGCGGTCAATCCCATTCCATTCATGCAGTCCAATGATTTTCTGATTGCACAGAAGCTGAATTCTGGCGTTGCATTGGGCGGCCCAGCCGAATAAGACGAATTTTCCACCTTTGGGAGAGGGTGCATCAAGGAGCGGTTTGAGCTTAAGGCTTGCCGCTCCTTTTGATTCTCCCTATCTAGGGATCATGAACCAAGCTCTCGCAACGATCGAACAGGATATTATCCTCACCCCCAATGCCGCGAAACGCGTGGCCGCTATTGCCGAAAAACAGGGCAAGGCGGCGATATTGCGGCTGGCCGTTGAAGGCGGAGGCTGCTCCGGCTTCCAATATCGCTTCGGCCTCGCTGACAATATCGAAACGGATGATGTCACGGTCGAAGAATCGGGGGTTACCCTGGTTGTTGACGAAATCAGTCTTGATCTGGTGCGTGGCAGCGCCGTTGATTTTGTCGAGTCGCTGGGCGGCAGCGCCTTTCAGGTGACCAATCCCAATGCGGCTTCGGGTTGTGGTTGCGGCTCCAGCTTTTCCGTTTGATCGCTTTGTAGCCGTCGGTTAGCACGGCGCTTGTCGAAGTGCGCTCACGGTCTTGAGGCATATTTCGACAGGCTCATACCAACGGAAAGACGCTGATAATGCGCATCGCAAGCTTCAATATCAATGGCATCAAGGCGCGCTTGCCGCGCCTGCTGGAATGGCTGGAAGAAACCAAGCCTGATGTTGCATGTCTGCAGGAAATCAAGACGCAGGACGAGGGCTTCCCGGCCGATAAATTCGAAGAAATTGGCTATGGCGCGATCTGGCACGGGCAAAAGAGCTTCAATGGCGTGGCGATATTGGCGCGCGATCAGGTACCCGAAGAGATCAAGCGTGGCCTGGATGGCGAACCGGAAGATGAGCATAGCCGCTATATTGAAGCCAATGTCAGCAGCAAAGATGGTTTGAAAGTTCGGGTCGCCAGTATCTATCTGCCGAACGGTAACCCCCATCCCGGACCCAAATTTGATTTCAAGCTGCGCTGGATGAAGCGCCTGCGCGAACGCGCCGCCGAAATCTGGGAGGAAGAAGTGCCGGCGGTGCTGGCCGGCGATTATAATGTCATCCCGCGCGACAATGATGTTTATTCGGTCAAGGCGATGCAGGATGATGCGCTGATGCAGCCGGAAAGCCGTGAGGGCTACCGGCGGATTTTAAACGACGGCTGGACCGATGCGCTGGGCGTGACCTATCCGGCGGGCAATATCTGGACCTATTGGGATTATCGCAGCGGCGGCTGGCAGCGTGATCAGGGGTTCCGCATCGATCATCTGCTGCTCAGCCCGCTGGCGGCCGACAGTCTTAAAAACTGCGGCGTCGACAAGGAGCATCGGGGTCGGGAGAAAGCCAGCGATCATACGCCAGCATGGGTGGATCTGGATATCTGACCGGCCATTGGTGATTGATCACGGTTTCGCGGTGGTGATCGCCTTCTCGTAAATCAGATATTCCCGGTTTATGGTCGCTTTAATCGCCTCGGCAATTGCCACCATTCCCTGATTATCTTCCAATATCCAGCCGATTTCGCCGCGCTTTGTACCAAAATGCAGCTTTGCATCGCGGCGGATATATTCGATCAGCATGAACGCCATCTGGCTGGCCAACCGGCTGTTTTGCAGCTCCTTTTTGACTCCCATCAGCGGCACGCGCATCGAATGCGATTTGGGGAATTTTAGCCACCAAAGCAGTTTCGCCCAGCCAAAAGGCCAAAGCGAACCATTCATGGTCTTGATTGCTTCGTTCATGTCCGGAAGCGTCATCATGAATGCGACCGGCTCCCCTTCCAGTTCGGCAATCCGGATCAGATCTTCATGGACGATCGGTTTCAGGCTTTTGCCGGCATGATCGATTTCGTGATCGGTCATCGGAACAAACCCCCAATTGCCCGACCATGCGTCATTCAGGAGATTCATGATGATCGCCGCATCGCGGTCAAAATTTTTCTTGTCGACCCGGCGGATATTGAGCCTCTTGTTGCGCTCGCCCGAGGCGACGATTCGTTTGACCAGTTCAGGGAAACCATCTTCTACGGGCAGGTCATAGGTCACGAGGCGCTTGGCGACACTATAGCCCAAATTCTCGATCCAGCCCTGATAGTCTGCGTTGTGATGCCCCATCATGATCATCGGACTATGGTCATGCCCCTTGGTCAGGAGCCCGGGTTCTTCCCAGACCGACATGCTGAGCGGCGCAAGAACGCGGGTCATGCCCTGATCTTTTAGCCAGGCTTCGGCGGCATGGATCAAGGCGTGCATGGTCGCTTCATCGCTTGCTTCCATCAGGCCCCAATTGCCCGTGCCAGGACCCATGCCCTGTTCTGGCGGCTGTGCCAGCGCCAGTTCGTCGATATGCGCGCTGATCCGTCCAACCACCTGTCCCTGTTTCAGGGCCAGAAAAAATTGCACTCGGGCATGTTCGAAAAACGGGTTCTTGCCGGGCGTGATCAGTTTGGCGACTTCGGACCGCAGCGGCGGAACCCAATGTGGGTCATCGGCATTGAGCCGATAGGCAATGTCGATAAACTGCTTGGTCTGGGCCTTGGTAGTTACCGGCTGTATCACTATATCCTGACCGGCCACCATATCTTGTCCTTCTATATTTGCGGCTGGCTGTGGCGTTAATTGTGGCGCAATGTCAAGGGCAGGCGCGCCATTGCGGTCTTGTCCTTGCCATGTTGTCGCCACGATATGTTGCTCTAGGCCATCTAACGATTATGCAGGTGTTTATGAATTCGACAACCATCTCTCCGAAAAATACACCGAAGGCAGCGGCTGACTCGCGCACGAATTCTGGGTCTGTGCCGGTTCCAGAGGATGTTGAGCTGATCCGCACTGCGGCCAAGGTGACGCGCGATCTCAATAGCCCCAAGCCGGCCATCTATTGGGCTGATTTCCTGGCATCGGTGGCTGTCGGCTACGGATCGCTTGCCGGTGCAATCTTCAGTCAATCCACGGGAATCGCCATTTTTCTAAGCCTGATTGCTGTTCTCGCCCTGTACCGGGCAGGTAGCTTCATTCACGAATTGACCCATGTTCGCCGCAATGCGCTGCCCGGCTTTCATTTCGCCTGGAATGCGCTGTTTGGCGTACCGATGCTGATCCCGTCCTTCATGTATGAGGGCATTCACAGCATTCATCACCGGACCAAGAAATATGGTACGGTCGAAGACCCTGAATATTTGCCGCTGGCGCTGATGAAGCCATGGTCGGTTCCCTTGTTCGTGATCGTCGCTGCGCTGGCGCCGGTAGCGCTGCTGTTCCGCTATGCGATCCTGTCACCGCTTTCCGCAATCATTCCGCCGCTGCGCAGAATCGTGGTGGAGCGCTATTCCGGTCTGATCATCAATCCCGATTTTCGCCGCAAACCGCCCGAGGGCGATCTGAAGCGGCGCTGGCTGGCCTGCGAAATCGGGGCCAGCCTATGGGCCATTGCTCTGCTGGCGATGGTCGCGACCGGCGTCATACCGATGCGCGCTTTCCTGATATTTCTGGGCGTTTTGTCCGGCAGCGTCATATTGAACCAGATCCGTACTTTGGTCGCGCATCTGTGGGAGAATGACGGTCACGAGATGAGCGTTACCGCGCAATATCTCGACAGCGTCAACGTACCGCCGCCAGCGACTTTGCCCGCTTTATGGGCGCCGGTGGGACTGCGCTATCACGCGCTGCACCACCTGCTGCCTGGCGTTCCTTATCATAGCCTCGGCGAAGCGCACCGGCGTCTGGTGGCGGAATTGCCGGCGGAGTCCAATTTCTACCGGGCAGATCATGACAGTCTCTGGGCGTTGATCATGGGACTGGTGCGGGGCAGCGCCGGAAGAAACTGATTCAGCTATTCCTCGGTCCGGATCAGTACGGTTTCGCCAATCAGGAAAAATAGCATGAACGGAGCCCAGGCTGCCAATAAAACTGGATAAGCGCCAATATTGCCCATCGCCAGCGCGAAATTGTCGGCCACGAAATAGGCAAAGCCGAGCGCCATGCCGATCACGGCCCTGAGGAACAGCTGTCCAGACCGGGCCAGGCCGAATGCGGCGACGGCGCCCAGCAACGGCATCAGGATCGACGACATCGGCCCGGAAATCTTGTGCCACCAGCCGGCCTTGAGGCTCATCGTCGGGCGGCCGGCACGCTCAAGCTCTGCAATGGTCGTGTGCAAGGCAAAAATCGACAGGCTGTCCGCGTTGACATTGCTCAGGGTGAACTGGTCCGGCTGGATCGAATTGCCGATCACCAACGCGGCTTTCTTTTCTTCGGTTCCGGTACTGACATCGAACTGGGTCACATTGCTGAGCAACCAGCCGGTTCCGGTGAATCGGGCCTGATCCCCTTGCATCAGACTTTTCAGTCCATTTTCGGTGCGATTGTAGATCGTGATGTCCTGCAATACGACCTGGTCACCACGGCCGGTTACCGTCCGTGCGTTGATCAGATTATTGCCATCCTTGACCCAGACGTTGGTGCGTATGTTGCTCTCTGCCGGAATCGGACCAAATTCGACCTTCTCCCATTGCGTCAAACGGGCGGTTGATGGCGCGACAAGCGTTTCGTTGAATATGAAGGAAACCAGTGCAACGCCCATGCTGGCGACAATCAATGGGGCCAGAATCTGGTGCGCGGACAGTCCGCCCGCCTTCATCGAGATGACTTCGCTATTCTGGTTCAGCGTCGCCAGCGTGATGATGGTTCCCAGCAGCACCGAAAAGGGTAGAAAACGGGCCACGAGTTGCGGGGCCCGCAATGAGACATAGGTCCAGAGCTCTGCTTCGCCATTGCCGGCATGGGCCAGAATCTTGCCGCTCTCGCCGAGCAGATCGAGCGCTTGCAGCACCAGCACCAGCAGCGCCAGCACCGCCAGAGTGCGGATGATGAACATTTTCGCCATGTAGATGGCCAGTGTCCGGGAAGGGAAAAAGTCCATGTCCGGCTATTCCTTCATCAACGCGCGTTTGCGATTGAAATTGAGCAAGCCCTTGAAGACACCGCCGAATTTCGAAAATGCTTTTTCCAACGCCCCGATCGGCTGACCACCGGGAACATGGGCGGCGACATGATACATCCACATGATCAACGCCGCGAACAGGCAGAAGGGCAGCCACAGGGCGATGATCGGGTCAACCAGGCCCAAGGCCCCGATATCCTCGCCATATTCGTTGACCTTGTGATAGGTCACGATCATCACGATCGATAGAAAGACGCCAAGCGCCGAACTGGAGCGTTTCGGCGGAACCGCCAGCGCAACCGCCAGCAATGGCATCAGCAGCATCATCACCACCTCGACCATGCGGAAATGGAAATTGGAGCGGCTTTCGTTGCGCTCGGTTACTGGCCGTTTTTCATCCAGGCCGACCCGCACGAGTTCCGGTATCGTATATTCCAGATTTTTGCCGCCCCGCGATCGGAAAGATTCAATTTTGGGCAAATCAATCGGCAAGTCATGATTGCTGAAACTCAATATCCGCGGCTTCTCGTAGTTCGGGGCATCATGGACCAGCACGCCGTCGGTCAGGCGCAAGATGATCGTATCGGGATCGTCGGTTGCCAGAAATTGACCATTTTTCGCCGTGACCGAGACGGTCTGGCCCTTTTTGTTTTCGGCGCGGACGAACATCCCGCTCAATTTGGTGCCATTGTCCCGGCTTTCCTCGATCCGCAGGGTCATCCGGCTGCCCAAATTGGTAAATTCGCCGACCTTGATCGAGGCGCCAAGCGCGCCCGACCGCAATTCGAAGCGCAGTTCTTCATAATAATAGCGGGACAGGGGCTGAATGAATCCGACCAAGGCGAGATTGACCAGCATCAGCGCCACCGCAAACATATAGGGCACCCGCAGCAGACGCCCGTAGCCCTGGCCAACGGCGCGGAAAACATCCAGCTCCGAGCTGAGCGCGAGCTGTCGGAAGGCCAGCAATATGCCGAGCAGCAAACCTATCGGTATGCCCAGCGAGAGATATTCGGGGATCAGGTTAGCCAGCATTCGCCAAACCACGCTGACGGGGCCGCCTTCTGCCGCGACAAAATCAAACAGACGCAGCATTTTTTCCAGCACCAGCAGCATGGCGGCAATCACCAGCGTGCTGAATAGCGGCAGTGCGATCAATTTTGCCAGATAGCGATCGGTGGACGTCAGCAGTTTCAACTTGTTGTCTCCCTCTCACCATGTTTTCGCCGCAAATCAAATCCATAGCAATAAGCGGATCGGGGGCTGATTCTTGTCCGTGTCTGAGTATTGGCGCGGGTATAACGACTAGGAGTAACTACGTCATGTTGAAATTTGCGGCATCCATCGCATTAACGACCACTATTTTGCTATCCTCTGCTCCAGCATTTGCTGGTGGCCGCGAGATACCCAATGACATGCGCCCGTGTCGGTCGGGCAACGGCCCTGCTGTAAAGGTGGAAATAGAAGGCCTGAAGGAAGCAACCGGAAAGCTGCGGGTACAAAGCTACCGCGGCACCAAGGACGAATGGCTGAAAAGTGGTGCCTGGTTGTCTCGCATCGAAGTCCCTGTCAGCGCTAAAAACATGACTTTCTGCCTACCGTTCAGTCAAGCGGGTGAATATGCGATTGCTGTGCGCCATGATCTTAACGGTAACGGCAAAACCGATATTACCAGCGACGGCGGCGGCATGTCGAACAATCCAAGCATCAACATCTTCAACCTTGGCAAGCCTAGCTACAAGAAAACCAAATTTGCGATCGGCAATGAGGTCAAATCCATCCGCATCACCATGAAATATATGTGATGCACCGCGCACACGGGACAATTTAGGGCTATTTGATGGCAAATGTCGCACTTCTCTCCAATCCGAATTCAACCGGAAATCGGGCGATTTTGCCAGAAGTGCGGTCTTATTGCGTCAAGAACAGCGATGTGTTTCACTATGAAGTGGATCATGTCGATGAAATCGCCAAGGCCTTGGAAACCATTGCCCGGGTGAAGCCGAAAGTGCTGGTCATCAACGGTGGCGACGGGACGGTGCAGGCGACGCTGACCGAATTATATCAGGGCGGTCATTTCGGTGATAACCCGCCGCCCGTGGCGGTGCTGCCCAATGGCAAGACCAATTTGATCGCTCTCGATCTCGGATCCGAAGGCAATCCGCTCAAGGCGCTGGAGCGGATTGTCGAACTGGCCAAGCATGATTTGCACGAACATCTGGTCGATCGCGAGCTGATCGCGCTTTCCGATGGTGGCAAGGATAGCAAGGTCGTGCTCGGGATGTTTCTGGGCGGAGCCGGCCTGTCGGAATTCATTCTCTATTGCCGTCACAAAATCTACCCGCTGGGATTGCCCAACGCTGCAGCGCATGTGTTGACGGTTTTTGCCGCGCTGGCATCGGTGCTGTTCGGCATAAGGGGAAAATTCCTGCCCAATCGGTCGCAGCCAATCAAGATATCGCTGATCCGGGACGGCCAGTTTCAGGGCAATTTTGCGGTGCTGATCGTTACCACGCTGGAGCGGCTGTTGCTGATGAAGCGATCGATGCGGAACCAGAATGCGATTGGCCGGATGCAGTTTCTGGCGATCGATCAGCGCGCCGGTGCTATCGTTCGTTTTCTGCTTTCGGTAATTTTTGGCCGACTGGGCAAAAATGTGCAGAAGGGCATTCATCTGGAACGCGGAGACATGATTCGGATCGAAGGTGAGGGCAGCAATGTGCTGATGGACGGTGAACTATTCTGCGCCCTGCCAGGCCATCCGATCGTGCTGAAATCAACCAAGCCTGTATCCTTCCTTCGGCTCGCTGCTTGAGCTAGGACGTTTCGCGTGAGCGAACTCAAGTCATATATTGCACAGGAACTGGCGCAATCCGTTGACCCGCGGGTTGCGGCTTTTGCTGCGTCGATTACCGCGCAATATGGCGAGGCATCGCGGGCGGTGCTATTCTATGGCTCCTGCCTGCGGACAACCGAGCTCGACGGGCAGATGCTCGATTTCTACCTGATCGTTTCAAGCTATGAGGCGGCTTACGGGAAAAGCTGGCTGGTGGGTGCGAACAAGCGGCTGCCACCCAATGTGTTCCCGGCAGAACATGGCGGACTGGTCGCCAAGGTGGCGGTGCTCAGCGAGAAAGATTTTCACCGGCTGAACCGGATCGGCGCCAGCGCGGTCAGCGTATGGGCGCGATTTGCGCAACCGTCCCGGCTGGTCTGGCACGCGGATGAGGCGGCCCAGACGCAGGCGATTGAGGCGATTGCCGGCGCTGCGGTCACCTTGTTCGACATGACCTTTCCGATGATGGATATTGATACAGAATATACGGTTGAGGATCTCTGGAAACGCGGCTTTGAACTGACCTATGGCGCGGAGTTGCGGGCCGAGCGCAAGGAACGTTCCGATTCGGTCGTCGATTCCGATCCCGAACGCTATGCGCGATTTGGACCCGCCGTTGTGGCGGCGATTGCCGAACGGGAAGAAGCGCGGGACCGCAATCTCAAAATTGTCGCCTCTCGCGCCGCAGTCGAAAAAAGATGGCGGCAATTGCGGCGCAATGGCAAGATTTTGACCCTCGCCAGGCTTGCCAAGGCATCCGCCACTTATGCCGGTGGCATCGATTATCTGGCGTGGAAGATCAACCGCCATGCCGGGACCGACTATGTGATCAAGCCCTGGCAACGCAAATGGCCGATCCTGGGCGCGCTGGTGATGCTGCCGCGGTTGATCATGGGCGGGGCGATCAAGTGAGATCACCATCTAAATGACTTCGTCATCCTGAACTCGTTTCAGGACCCCAGGCGTCTGAACCGTATGATGGTGGCAAGAGTGACGAGGTCCTGAAACGAGTTCAGGATGACGAGATGCTACCGATCCTTGTAATCCGGTTTGCGCTTGGCGAAAAATGCCTTGGCCGCCTCGCGGCTGTCCTCGGTCATCGAAAGCATCACCTGCTGCCGGTCTTCGATGGCAAGCGCCGCTTCAAAACTCTGCGCATCGATATTGCGGTTCAGGGCATCTTTGGACAGGCGCAGGCCCATTGGCGCGGTGTCGAGCATTTCCTCGGCCAGTGACAGGCCGGTCGAAAGCAATTTGTCTTCCTCGACAACGTCACTGATCAGGCCATGTTTTTCGGCGCGTTCGGCGTGGATGAAGCGACCGGTCAGGATCAGCTCCGACGCAATCGAGGCGCCGACCATGCGCGGCAGGAAATAGCTGGATCCCATGTCACAGCCGCCGAGGCCGATCTTGATATAGGCCGCATTCATTTTGAGCGACGGCGCGCCAAAGCGGACGTCGCTGGCGAGCAGCAGCGAGAAGCCGCCACCGCAGGCTGCGCCCTGGGCCAGCGCGATAATCGGCTGCGGGCATTGCCGCATCAGCTGCATGACAGTGGCGATCGAGCGCTGGGTGTTCCAGACATGCTGGACCTGTCCGCGCGAGCCATCATTCTTCCAGCCACCGATATCGAGACCGGCACAAAATGCCCGGCCTCTGGCGCGGAGCAGGACAACACGAATGTCGAGGCGTTTTTGCAGTCCGCGAAAATAATCCTGCAGCGCGAAGATCATGTCTTCATTCATCGTGTTGAGTTTGTCCGGGCGGTTGAGTGAAAGAATTTCAATTGCGCCGCGTTGTTCGATGTGGATGGAATTGGTCATGGCTGTTTTCCGCTATTGACAAATTGTATGTAGTTACATATTTGTAGTTACAAATGGAGTGGCGCTGGGATCAACGCAAGGCGGTTGCCAACAAGGCGAAACATGGCGTTTCGTTCGAACTGGCAGCTCTGGTTTTTGCTGATCCCCTGCACCTAAGTCAACCGGACTCCCATCCCGATGGCGACCGCTGGCAAACAATCGGTCGGGTCAGCTCCGCGACGCTTTTGGTGGTGCATACCTTTTTCGATGATGAAAACGGCG
>NZ_JBALTF010000043.1:0-24170 GCF_036964675.1 Parasphingorhabdus sp.
CAGCCTTCTTTTTGGCCAGTTCAGCCTTGCGGGTCTTGCCCTGCAAATCGATCAAATAGGCATGGATTGCCCCGACATCCTCTGGCGAGAGATGGTCATCCCAACGCGGCATGCCATTAGGTAATAGCAAGCCTTCCAGCACGATCTGGTCGAACACATCATGGGTTGCCGGTTGCATCCGGCGCAGATCCGGGGTGATCGAGCGCGGCTGGTTGGAATGGCACAAGACGCAATTGCCGAAAAACAGACCCTGACCCCTAGCGATCGTCGCTGTGGTGACACCGGGCTTTTGCGCGGGAGGCGCGGTAGCCACTTCTAGCGCCGGCAATTCATCCGGGATCGCCACCGGACCGCCACCCAGTTTGAACACCAGCAGTCGGCCCATATTGCCGCGCTTATAGGCTGCGGCATAGCTGGGTACATAAGGAAAGCCGCCGCCGCCCCATGCTGCCATCACCGCAACATATTGCACGCCGTCGATCCGGTAAGTCATCGGCGCGGCGAGAATCGAGGTTCCGGTTTCGATGGTTTTCAAAAGCTTGCCATCCGCCTTGTCAAAGACGCGCAACTGGCCGGCGAGATTGCCCTGGAACAACAGCCCCGATGCGGTGGTCAGCACGCCGCCGCGATCCTGCCAGCCTTCTAGGGCGACGGCCCATTCGGTCTTGCCGGTCAACGGGTCAATCGCCCGCAGTTCCGAGGAATAGGGCTTGCGCTTTGCCTCTGCAAAAGCAGGCAGCGCCTCCACTGCGGTGGCGATGGCCGGTGGCAATGTCGGCAAGGCGGCTTCAATATCGGATGTGAAGATCAGCGCTGCATCATTGTTGAGCATCTTGGCCTTGAACGGCTTCTGTCCGGGCGTCATGAACAGCAAATTGCCCATGTCCTGCACCGGGGCATAATAGAGACCGGTCTCGGGGTCATAGCTGCCGGGATGCCAGTTTCGCGCACCAGGCGTAGCCGGGAAAACAATCTTTGGCCCCTTGGAATAATCCGCAGCCTCTGGGTTTGGAATCGGTTTGCCGGTGGCCGGATCAATGCCCTTATTCCAATTCTGCCGGACAATGGCATTGGCCTTGAGCAGCTTGCCGTCCCGCCGGTCGATTATATAGAGAAATCCGTTCTTCGGCGCGTGGATCACAACCGGTCGGTCTTCGTCGTCGATTGTCATGTCGGTCAGGATCATCGGCTGGGTCGAGGTGAAGTCCCAATTGTCATTGGGAGTTTCCTGATAATACCATTTGACCCGACCGGTTTTGGCATCAAGCGCCACAATCGACGCGAGATAAAGCTGGTCGCCGCCTTTGGGCGAGCGTTTCTGCGTATGATAGGGGCCGCCATTGCCGGTGCCGACCAGCACATAACCGGTTTCCGGATCATAGTTGATCGCATCCCATGGCGTACCGCCGCCGCCAATATCCCAGCGGCTGTCGGGGTCCCATGTCTTGACCGCCGCTTCCAGATCGGGATGGTCCTGCGGCCCCAATTTGGGATCGCGGGGCACAGTGTGGAAACGCCAGACAAGTTTGCCGCTGTCCAGATCATAAGCGCTGACATAGCCGCGCACATCATATTCTGCGCCGCCATTGCCGATCACCACGACATCGCCGGCGACTTCTGGCGCGCCGGTGGAATTGACACCGCGAGCGGGATCGTCAACCGTGTCGGCTTGCCAGACCACTTTGCCGGTCCTTGCATCAAGGGCGTAAAGCTGGGCATCGAGCGTGGCGACATAGACTTTGCCCTTCGCAACCGCGACGCCTCTATTGGCCATGTCACAGCAAACCGTCCGGTTGACCTGCATGTCCACATCCGGCTCGAAACGCCACAATTCCGAGCCGGTTGCTGCATTGAAAGCATAGGCCCGGCCGGCCACGCCAGAGGTATACATGATGCCGTCGATGACGA
The DNA here is from genome assembly GCF_036964675.1 of Parasphingorhabdus sp. Taxonomy (GTDB): domain Bacteria; phylum Pseudomonadota; class Alphaproteobacteria; order Sphingomonadales; family Sphingomonadaceae; genus Parasphingorhabdus. Next base: position 1,909 of record NZ_JBALTF010000043.1, read on the forward strand.
TCGGCGTAGCTTCCAATACACGATTGGTGCCGAGGTCCGCCGACCAGGCGAGGCCGAGAGTTTTGACATTTGCCGGGCTAATGTCGGTCAGCGATGAATGATGGGATTTCCCAATATCGCCACCCGTCGTCACCCAGTCATCGGCGCTGGTCTTGATTGCATCCGACTGGCCCGAGCAACTCGCCAATAGCAGCAGAAAAACGGCGGCAAATTTTCTCATAAAGCATCCCAGGGACTAGGCATATGGTAAGGCACGGTGATGAAATTGGCTTCAATCTGGCAAATCATGCCATGGTCTATTTTGAAAATTTCCGCCAGATAGAAGCTGTGCGGGCGGCGGATAAAGCTGCTCACCCACTCGCCATTGGTCAGCTGGTAGCGATCCAGCGCGCCGCAATGATCGATAAAGCCATGGGCGAGGACGATGCCGCGCTCCTCGTCAATCAGCGGGAAACGGCGGGCGCGCAACCGGTCATCATAGCGGTAGAAGCCGAGCCGGAACTGTTCTTCGCAGCCCATCCAGGTGGTGGGAATGACCGTCGCATTTTCCGGGGCATTGGTGCTCTGAAAACCATTTTCGACGCGGTTGCAATCGGGGTGAAATTTGGTGTGAATTTCGCCATCGTTCAATTCGAGCGTTTCGAAATAGCCGTCAGACAAATGTATCATTTCTGCGCGGGAAGAGGGCGCCTCCGCATTCGCCTCGAGAATCGGCTTGCGGTAGAAACGCGGGTTGGGCAGGACCAGGCCGCTATCGGAATTGCGGACGATGACCATCTCGCTTTCCGACACCCGTCCATCGTCATCAACCTTCAACCGCAGGCTGAACGCCGATTCCTCCATCGGTTCCACTATGGTACCGAAATATCCGATTCCGCCGGTCTGGCTGTCGGCAAAGCGCAGTTGATATTCGCCCAGTCGGTCGATGGTTTGCCAGACACCGTCACCGCGCTCGAGCATGACATTATTTTCCGAGGTGAAAGGCTGGTCGGACCAATTGACAGCTGAAGCGTCGCCTTTGTTCAGGGCATCCAGATAGTCATCAAGCACTTGATAGAGCGCATTCCGGTCCATTTTCATCCTCTCAAATTTTCTTTTTTCCACCTTGCATATTCTAACAATTGTTACAATACTCAAAGGCAGGAGGAGGAGCAAAATGGCGTATAGTGAACAGGAACAGGCGAATCTCGATCGCGTCCTGACCATGTATCAGGAGGTGCTGGTCGCGATGAACCCGGATGCGGTCGACGATCATCTGCCCCCCCATTATATTCAGCATAGCCTGCTCGCCGCGCCCGGACTGGGGCCGCTGAAAGAATTTCTGGCAATGGTCCGCGAGCAAAGCCCGGACGCAAAGCAGACGATCCACCGGGCCTTTGCCGATGACGATCATGTCATCGTGCATGTCCATGTCGAGCGCTGGCCCGATGACCCCGGCCTGGCGGTGGTTGACATATTCCGTTGCGAAAATGACGAAATTGTCGAACATTGGGATGTTATTCAGGAAATTCCCGCAAAATCTGTCAACAAAAACGGGATATTCTGATCATGCGTTTCAACGGAAAATCGGTTGTCGTGCTGGGTGGCAATAGCGGTATCGGGCTGGCTGCTGCCAAAGCCTTTCAGGCGGAAGGCGCAACGGTCGCGATCACCGGGCGCAATCAAGGCACATTGGATGCCGTCAGCGCAGAGACCGGCATGCTGGCGGCGCAGTCGGACGTCAGTGATGTTGCGGACACAAAGCGCGCGCTGGCAAAAATTGCTGCGCAAAATGGCGGCATCGACATATTGTTTGCCAATGCAGGGGTCGGCGGTTTTGCGCCGATTGCCGACGTCACCGAAGAATTTTGGGATGGCATCCATTCGGTCAATTTGCGCGGCATGTTTTTTGCCCTCCAGAATGTGCTACCGCATATGCCGGATGGCGGTAATATTGTTGTCACCGGATCAATCGGATCGGTGATGGCACTGCCGGGCAATGCGGCTTACGCCGCTGCGAAGGCAGGGCTACGCGCCGTGGCCCGGATATTTGCGACCGAGCTTTTGCCCAGGAAGATCCGGGTCAATATGGTGTCACCCGGTCCAACCGAGACGCCGATCGTTCACCGCGACACCAGCGCGGAAGACGCAGAAGCCTTGCTGACGATGATGCGCGACGCCGTGCCGATGAAACGGATGGGCGATGCTGATGAAATCGCCAAAGCGGCCTTGTTTCTGGCATCGGAAGACGCCAGTTTCATCAATGGTGTCGATCTGTTTGTCGATGGCGGCTGCGTCGAACTTTAAGCGAGTTCCAGTCCCTCAAATATTGCTCGATGCTCGGCCGACTTGATCGTATTTTCCAGCAGCATTGTCACCGTCATCGGACCGACGCCGCCCGGCACCGGCGTGATCGCCGATGCTTTTTTGGAGACGCCCTCGAAATCAACATCGCCGGCGATCGAGCCATCGGCAAGCCGGTTTATGCCGACGTCGATGACCACGGCGCCATGTTTGACCATCTGCGGCACGATCAAATTGGGGACCCCGGCCGCGACGACCAATATGTCAGCCAATATGGTGAACTGGGCCAGGTCACGGGTCTTGGCATGGCAGATTGATACGGTTGCATCGCGCGCCATCAGCATCAGCGCCATCGGTTTGCCGACGATATTGCTCGCACCGACCACGACAACATTCTGGCCCTCAATCGGGATATTCTCGTGCTCGAGCAACTTGACGACGCCAAATGGAGTGCAGGGTGAGAATACGGTATTGCCGGTGACCAGCCCTCCGACATTGTAAAGGTGAAAGCCATCGACATCTTTCTCCACCGCGATGGTTTCCAATACCTGTGCCATATCGATTTGCGGGGGCAGGGGGAGCTGAACCAATATGCCGTGCACATCGGGATTGGCGTTCAGTTCGACGATCCGGCCCAGCAGTTCGGCATTGCTGATCGATTCTGGCAGATATTGAGCGAAGGATTTTATGCCGACCGCCTCGCAAGCCTTGACCTTGCGGCCGACATAGACGGCTGATGCCGGATCATCACCGATCAGCAGCACCGCAAGGCCGGGTGTTACGCCATGTTCATTCAATGCGCTGACGCGCTTGGAAAAGCCCTCGCGCATGGCAGCAGCGAGGCTGCGGCCATCAATAATCTTGGCAGTCATCATGGATCCTTATATTGTAAGCTTTACATACAATATAAGGAGTGAAGGTCAAACCCAATTTTGGCTGGATTGCTGCCGATGAATCTTTATCGCATTTCCCAGAAGAACAGCCCGTCTTGAAGCTTCTCGACGGTCAGTCTTTTTCCACGTTCCTCCAGGAAACCGCGGGCGAGTACGAAGTCACTCCATCCGGTCATGCCAGCGATTTTCCTGCCGACGTTGTCGGAGCGTAAATTTCGCCAGAAATTCGCGTCTTCATGGGCCACGTCAATTTTGCGTGCAAATCGTGCGCTGGCAAATCGCGCGCTGGTGGCGTCGCGGCTGTCAAAGACAATCAAATCTGCCGACCGGGAAGCGAGCGCCGTTGTGGAACCGGCTGACACGGCAGCAATGGCGATGCCGCTTTTCAAGACATTGCGGCGGGAGATACTCATTGCTCAGCCTTCGCAAGATATTTGGCAATGGCGTCGAGTTCGGCATCGGTTGCTTCGACCCGGGAAATGCGCGGCATCGCCATCTTGCCATCGCGAACCACAGTCTTGATATAGTCGGCCGTCAAATCGGTCCGGTTGGTCAAAAGACCCGTTTCCGGTGGTTCGCCTGCTTTCATTCTTTGTACGGTCAGCAGGTTGGTCCCCATGCCGCCGGCCAAATGGCACGAGCCACAGCGATTGGAGAAAAGATCCTCGCCGCTCTTGCCTGGAACCAGCCGGTCACCAGCCGGCAATTCGGCGCGCATCTGATAGGGTGGGGGAGGCGGCGGACCGCCTTCCGTGCCTTTGGCCAGCTGCTGGGATTCGTTTGCGCCGGAACCGCAAGCGGTCAAAAGGGCAAAGGCGATCAAGCCAAGCCGTCTCATGCCTTTTCTCCCTTCGCATTATCGCGATAGGCCGCTGGCCATACCCCCTGTTTCCCCGGTGCCAATATGCCGTTGGGATCAATCGCATCTTTGAGTTTTTCATTCAAACGGCGCTGTACGCCATCGTTGAAATCATAGGTTTGATTGACCTCGTCCATCCAGCCAATATGGGTGCGATATTCGCCATAGCCGGCTTCGGCTGTTTCGCTGATCAGGGCGCTGAACATTTTGCGGATATTCTTGACCTGTTCGGGCTTGTCGCGATCATACATCAACATGTTGATATTGGTCGCAAACCGGCCGCCGATGGTGAAGCTGGCATAGAAATCGACATCATGGTCCGCGATGATCTTGCGGCTGCGTTTCAGCTGACCCAGCACATGTTTTGATGTGGCAGGGACGACGGGCGAAAAACCCATATGGGCGCCGCGGCCGCCAACCCAGTCACCCATTTGCAGCGCGATGGCCGATGGCATGCCCATGGTCGGATCATATTGATTGATCGGATCGCCCTGTTTCCACCAGACCTCCATCGGCGGCGTGTCGATATGCCGCTTGAATGCCTTTTTGACGATGTCCGCCTTGGCCTTGTTGAGCGTCTCATCGCCATAGAAGCGAATCTGGACCTGCCAGTAGCCCAGCTTATGTTCTTTCAGCAATTCCTGGACGCGCGATTCCGGCATCGCGCTTTCCTTGTCCCAGAAATCCCTGCGCTGGCCCTTCAGCACAATTTTACCGAGCCAGGATGGAATGAAAACATTCTGTTCGATAACGCCGGCTGTTTTCAGCGGCGTTATCGTGTCGACGACCCAGCCAATATCTTCCTCATTGGGAATGTCATAAGTCAGTTGCAATGATGTGTCCGGGGCCGGCTGGAGCCAGACGCCCGCCTTGGTCACCACGCCCATATTGGACTGGGTGAACATATGGGTCCAGTCGGGGCCGAAGCTGAGCGGGAACAGATGCCAGCTGTGATTATTGTCCATTGCGCCCATGCCGGTGCGCATGACTTCGCCATTCGGCAATACCGCTTCGATCCCGCATAGGTTGCGCGCATGCTGGCCATAAGGCGTGTAGCCCATGCCGTGATCGAGCGCGTTCCCCAATACGGAACCCCAGGCATTGCCCGGAACCGACATCCAGAGCGGTGCCTTTTCGCGCTGGATATGCTCGTAGAGATCAAAGAAGCTGACGCCGGGTTCGATCACGCAATAGCCAAGTTCGGTGTTAAGTTCTTCGATTTTGAGCATCCGGCTAAGATCCAGCACGATCGAACCGGGCAGACGCGGCGCTGCCGTGCCATAGCCGAGGTTTTTGCCGCGAGAGACCGGCCAGAGAGGTGTCTTATATTCATTGGCAATGCGAATGATCGTCTGAATTTCTTCCCGTGTTTGCGGCGCAACCGCTGCGGAGGCAGGCCATTCCGTTTCCGGACCGGGCGCGTAAATGTCGGAATAGGCGTCGCGATCCTTGTCGGTCGCCAGCACCCAGTCCTTGCCGACAACGGCAGCATAGGCTTTCAGCGCATTATCGAATTGCGCGGGCGACACCCGCGGTGGCAGTTTCAGTTCCAACAAATCTCTCCAATCTTATTCTAACAATTGTTAGCATAGAATCTTGAGCTTGCACAATGTTGATTCGGAGTAAGTCGGCCCCCGGACCCAAAAAAAAGGGCGACCCGAAGGCCGCCCATAGTGATCAAGATCAACAATAAGGGTTGTGGATCAGAATTTCTTTTTGACCGTCAGAGCCCATTCGCGTGGTCTCGCAGGCAGCGCCTTGTCGAAACCGGCGCCAGCGCCGAGCAGGTTGAACCGGCTAAGATAGTAATATTCGTTGGTAATGTTGGTCACTTCCAGCGAAATATCCAGATCTTCATCAGCATTTCTCCAGGTCAGACGGCCATTGAGCGTAGTGAAGCTCGGCAGGAATGCTCTGCCGCGTGGTGTAACCGACGTATCTGGACCGGTATATTGCTTGGCCTGATAAGTGAAATCCAGCCGCGGCGTGATACTGCCGCTGTCGCCCATATCGGCCTTATATTGCATACCGAAATTGGCTTTCCATTTTGGAACCGCTGGTGGGTCGCTTGGATCGACACCGCCAGGATTGGTGCCAAATGGTGCTACCGCAGCAGCCGGATTGAGGCTGCCCGCTTTGAGTTTCTGGTCGATGTAGCTCAGCGCGCCATCGATCAACAAACCGTCTACTGGTTCTGCTGACAGTTCCAGTTCGACACCCTTGACCACTGCATCGCCAGCATTGAACCGCGCGGCACAAGGGGCACCGGGGCAAGCATTTACCGGAATTTGCAGGTCGGTATAGTCATTGAGGAATACAGCACCATTGAGCCGAACACGATTGTCGAGCAAATCGCTCTTGAATCCGATTTCATAGGCGGTGACCTTTTCCGGGTTGAACGCGATCAGCTGATCCGCATTAAACGGCCGCGGGTTTGACCCCCCGCCCTTGAAGCCGGTCGAGACCGAGGCATAGCCAAGAAATGCATCGGAGAAACGATAGTCTACCGCTACCCGATAATCGATTCGATCGGCGCTGTAGCTTGCGGTATTACCGCTGAGCGCTCCGGGAGACCCGATTCCGTTTGCCGCGCCTACCGGATCGACAAACCGGTTGACGGTCCCGTCGAGGTTGAGGCGGAAATAAGTCTGGTCTTTCGATTCATCGGTATAGCGCATGCCGACATTGACCGTCAGCTGGTCGGTTACTTCCCATCCGACATTGGCAAACACAGCCTTGGCATCTGCCTTGGTCGGATCCGGCTGGCGGAATTGCAGCGGGAATACCGAAACATAGCGGATGTCCTGGAAGGAATCGTACAACGAGTCCTGCTCAAAATAATAACCACCCAGAGTGACGTTAATCCCATCCGCTGGTTCCAGGTTCAGGCGCAGTTCCTGGCTGAAACTCTCGTTGCTCAGGAAGTTGCGGCCGAAATTGGTGTGGATCGGCGTAAGATCGTCGTCGGTGAAAAACTCGGTGTCAAACTCGCGATACCCGGTGATCGAGGTGAGCTGCATCCAGTCATTGAGTTCAATCTTGAGATTGGCCGAAACGCCCCAGCCGGTATATTTGCTCTGGTCGGTTCCGGATGTAGCGGAAAGAACGGTGCCGGCTGCTCCCAGGGGATCGATAAAGACTCCCGGTGCTACTTGAAGCGCTGGCTGCCAGACGATTCCTGGCTGACCGGTCGTCGAATAGTTGCAGAATTTGCCGCAGACGAAATCGTTGCTCAGGGTCACGCCGTTGTTCGCTGTATTGGGCGCAGGGACCGGACCGGTGTTGAGCAGGACTTCGCCGGCAATGGTGCGTTCGTCCTTCACATAGTCGGCACTGATGGTCAGCTCGACGCGATCGCTGGGATTCCACTGTATGATGCCGCGCAGCGCCTGATAGCCGATGCCACCAAGCTTGCTGACCACACAGTCACCGCCGCCCGCATTTGTCGAGGGAATGCCACTTGTCGGGTTTTCACAGCCATAATCAATCCGGTCGACATAGCCGTCCTGTTCCTTGAACACGCCGGAAATACGCATCGCAAGATTTTCGGTCAGGCCGAAATCTGCTGCAGCGCGCAGGCCAATGCGGTTGCGCGAACCATAGGTCGCTTCCACAAAGCCGCTATTGTCGCCGGTTGGCTTGCGCGAGAAAAATTTGATGGCACCGCCGGCGGAGTTTCGACCGGTCAGCGTTCCCTGGGGACCGCGAAGGATTTCCACCCGGTCAACGTCGAGCAAGTCGAAGATCGCGCCGGTCAGTTGGGGATAATAGACATCGTCAATATAGATGCCCACGCCGGGTTCAAAAGCAGGGTTAAAGTCATTTTGACCGACGCCGCGAATAGACGCAGTGACCGATGGCCCGAAAGAAGCGCCTTGCGGACGGATCGCCACATTTGGTGCAGAGTCTGCCACTTGTTGCAGGTTGGTCTGGCTTTTCGCCTCGATCATTTCTCCAGTCACCGCGGTAATCGCCAGCGGAATATCCTGCAGGTTCTGTTCGCGAAACTGGGCTGTCACGACAATGATGTTATTGCCTTCGCTGGCAGAATCATTCGCATTCTGAGCCATCGCCGGTGCGCTGGACAACGCGACCCCGATTATTGTGGCAAAAGATAATGATTTATATTGTGCGCGCCGTAGCTGTGTAAATTTTGACATATGTTCATCCTCCCAATTCTGTACCCAAAAAAGAGGCGTTTTCGCCTTCTTAATTGTGTGTAATACATACAATAATTGAAACATCAAGACGCAAACAATTGTTAGCAAGAATTTTGTTGTATTTTTCGTGAGATGTGGCTTTTCGGTATCAAAGCGGTTAAACGCATCTGCATGGAAAAAAAGGATGATTCCCAAATCGCGTCGGATCAGGTCGAGATTCTCGTCGATTTATTGAAGGTCGCCACCAGAATCGCGCGCCCGATGCGTGATGGTGTCGCCGATCCGGAAGATATCAGCGTGACCGAACTGCGAATTTTAATGGCCCTCGGCGGTGAAGGTGAGCTGGCAGGAATTGATCTTGCTGAATTGATGGCCATGCAAGCCATGAACGTCAGCAGAGCCTTGAACAGTCTTGAAAAGATGGGCTTGGTCGAGCTGACCGACAACCAGAATAACCGGCGGCGCAAACCCTATCAACTGAGCACGGCTGGCCGCGCCAAATGTGATCAGATGAACGAACGAATGTCAGAAGTCGCAAGCTTTGTTTTCGGTAAACTGACCGAATCCGAGCTTCGGCGGGTTGATCGATTGCTGCGCAAGATAGATGACCGATTGGTTCAATGGGAATCGCCACCAGATTTGCACCATGTTCAGCGAGCCTGAAGGGGCAAGCCGACAGGCTGGACTCTGCATTCATCCGTTCACTTGATATGTAGCTCCTGATCCTAGCCGCTGGTCGGCAGGCGGAAGACATTTTCAGCATTGGTCTGCATCAGCATTTTCTTGTGTTTGGCCGACAAGTCCATGCCGTCATAGCCCGCGAGTTCGTCTGATGATTGCTGATAGGGATAGTCCATTGCATAGAGGACCCGCTCTGGTCCCATCACATCCATGCAGAATTTAATCGCCGGCTCCCAGCCAACGCCGCTGGTCGTGATCCAGATATTGTGGCGGAAATAGTGGCTGACCGGATGTTTCAGGGTAACCGCAGGCTGCCCGCCGCGAAATCCGGGAATTCCGTCGGCATTGCCTTGCATCCAGTCAAAGCGATAGAGGTGCAGCGGCAAACATTCACCCATATGGCCAATGACCAGTCGCAATTTCGGATATTTGTCAAAGGCACCGGAAAAGATCAGGCCCATGGTGTGCAGCCAGACATCATGCGGAAACCCGCCCAGCGCCCCGAAAAATCCGCGGTCCCGATAATGCTGTCCATTGAAAGGCGCGGTCGGATGAATATAGAGCGCCGCGTCCAGTGCTTCCAATGCTTCCAATATCGGCTCGTAGGCCGGTTCATCCAGATAGCGTCCCTGAAAATGGGAATTGAGCACGGCGCCATTGAGGCCCAATTTGCTGGTTGCCCGCTCCAGTTCCTGCACCGATCCCTTCACATCGCGCGGATCAAAGGCGGCAAGGGCTGAAAATCTGTCGGGCCACTTGTTGCAACTTTCCGCGGCGAGATCATTGGCTTGCCGCGCCAGCGCGGTGCCTTCGCTCTCCCGCACAACCTGAACGCCGGGCGAGGTGAGCAGCAATAGCTGCCGGTCGATGCCATATTCGTCCATATGGGCGATCCGGCCTTCCCCGATATCCTGCAACATCCCCTGCAGTTTCGGCATGGAGGCGAACATGCCGGCCATCGCCAGCGAGGCGTCGTCCGGTGCTTCGCCGCTTTCCAGATATTCCAGCTGCGCTTTCACCAGATCCGGAAAGGTCCATGCTTCTTCCGTGGCAATGCGTTTGTAAGGGGCGTTTCGATCAACTTCGCCCGCTGGCGGAGCCATGCCGATGCGGGTGCGTATGCCGCGTTCTTCTGGGTGGCCGCGCAGGCCTTTCTCGCTGCCGTCAGGTAAAAGCGTCATTATTTTGGCTCCTGTCCCAACAATAGCGCCCCGAATTTCGGATGGGCAAAATGCATCGGAACGTCCTGCCGGTTCGGCCAGGTCTTGCGGATGTCTTTTTCGTCCAGCAGATAATCCGGACCGATCGGATTGTCGGGATAGCATTCCGTCAGCGGCTGCAAATGGCTGACGGTCTTTGACCAGCCCTTTTCATAATCGCCCTGCCATTGCATCATATAGTCGAGCCGTTTGATCTTCCAGACATCCCCTTCCCGAACATAGTCGTTTTCGTAAATGCCGGCTTCCATGAACTGCAGCGGCAGGCCTTCCGGTTTCCATTTGCGCGATTCGTGGCTGCCACCGAACAGCATGCCGCGGAAACGGCCCTTGGCGGTCTGGCGGTCGGGGGCGACGGTAATGATGTCCTGCATCTGGAAATGGTCGAGCAGGAAGCCGTCGACCGGACCTTCGCCGCCATTTTCAAGGAACAGATTCTGGAACCAGGTGCCATAAAGCCGGAATATGCCCTCATGCCCTTTGAACACGCCGGACAGAAATGTGACCTCACCATCTTCGGCAAATAATTGCGCGACATCGGCGGCCTTGTTGAAATCTATATAATAGCCATAGGCCCAGTGCAATCGGCGGATGGCATTGATATCCTCCAGTTCGCCTAAGCGGTTTTCCAGCTTTTCCAGACGCCCTTCTACATCAGACATTATCGACTCTCCTTGTTTTTATTTGTATGCAACACTAACAAATGATAGCGCAAAAGCGAGAGGAAATTTCATGGCATGGCGAGGCAAGACCGCATTCATTACCGGTGGGGTGTCGGGAATCGGCTTTGGCATTGCGCGCGCGTTCAGCAATGCTGGCATCAAGCTCATTCTGTCCTACCGCAATGAAGATTATCGCGAGCAAGCCGAGCGCTGGTTTGTCGATCAGCGGCACGAAACCCCCGGATTTGTGAAGCTGGATGTCACCGACCGGCAGCGCTTTGCCGAGGTTGCCGAGGAAATTGGTGACATTCATATATTGGTGAATAACGCAGGGGTCAGCGTATTCGGTCCGACCGACGAAGCCAGCTATGCCGATTATGACTGGATCATGGGCGTCAATTTTGGCGGGACGGTCAATGGATTGGTTTCGCTGTTGCCCGGCATGAAAGCGCATGGCGAGGGTGGCCATGTCGTCAATGTTGCGAGCATGGCGGCGTTCTGCGCCGGGCCGCAGGCGGGCATATATACGGCGAGCAAGTTCGCGGTGCGCGGATTGACCGAAAGCCTGCGCTTCAATCTGGCGCCCTATAATATAGGTGTCTCGCTCATGTGTCCCGGCCTGACCAATACCAATGCCTGGGATAGCGCGCTCAAACGGCCCGAGGGCTTTTCCGAAAGCGGCTTTGCTGCACCTGACCATCAGGAGCTTGAGAGATTCGGCAAGGCTTTTGATCTTGGCATGGATCCCCTGGAAGTGGGTGAAAAGACCCTGCGCGGCATCGTCGAAAATCGCGGGCTGATTTTGACTCATCCCGACCACCGCGAGGATTTCGAGGAAATATATCGGTGGATGGTCGATGCCCTGCCGGACGAACCGGTGCCCGAAGGGCGCGCCGAAATCGAGCGGCTGCGCCGGGAAGCCAATCGCACCGCCGAGGCCGGCATGCGAATTGGACTGGATGATCTGACATGAACGAAAAGGAAAAGACACCATGACACCCGAAGGCGTTCATATCAAAAATACCGATAAATTATGGATCGGCGGCAAATGGGTGCCCGCGCATTCGCAGCGCGAGATAGAACTGGTTTCTCCCAATAGCGAGGACGTGATCGGTTCCGTCGCCGAAGCCAATGAAGCGGATATGGATGCGGCGGTAACAGCTGCGCGTTTTGCTTTTGATCAAGGCCCGTGGAGCAGAATGCAGCCGGAAGAGCGGATTGCGCTGCTCAAGAAAATGGCCGGGCATCTGCACGGCCGAACCGATGAAATAGCTCGGGCCTGGACTTTGCAAATGGGCGGGCTCGCAAGTTTCGCTGGACCGATGACCGCCGGTTCGACGATGAATTTCGATCAGATCATTGCCATGGCGGAAAAGTTTGAATTTGTTGAGCAGCGGCCATCCCCGGTTGTGCATACCGCTTTGATTGCTCATGAACCGGTTGGTGTCGTTGCCGCCATTGCGCCGTGGAACGGGCCCTATGGCATCATGCTCAACAAGGTCGCTTATGCTCTGGCCGCGGGTTGCACGGTGATCATGAAACCGTCGCCGGAAACGCCGCTGGAAGCCTATATCATTGCCGAAGCCGCCGATGCGGCGGGCCTGCCGGCTGGCGTCGTCAATCTCGTCTGCGGCCACCGCGATGCCAGCGACCATCTGGTTTGCAACCCGGGAGTCGACAAGGTCAGCTTCACCGGATCGACCGTCGCCGGCAAGCGCATCGCCAGTGTCTGCGGTGAAAGGATCGCGCGCTGCACGCTTGAACTGGGCGGCAAATCTGCAGCGATTATTGCGGATGATTTTGATATCGATGCTGCGGCGCAGATGCTGACCGGCACGATCACGATGATGAGCGGTCAGGTCTGTGCGATGCTCAGCCGGGTGCTCGTGCCAAAGGCCCGCCACGACGCACTGGCCGAGGCGATCGCTGGCGAAATGAAAAAGGTCGTGATCGGTCCGTCCGATGATCCGGCAACACAGCTCGGCCCGCTCGCCATGAAACGCCAGCTCGAGCGCGTGGAAATGTATATCGAGGAAGGCAGGAAAACCGCTGAACTGGTCACCGGAGGCGAGCGGCCGGCCCATCTCAATCGCGGCTATTTCATCGAACCCACGCTTTTTGCCAATGTCGATAATGCGTCGCGGATTGCGCAAGAAGAGATATTTGGTCCGGTGCTGTGCCTCATTCCCTTTGCGGATGAAGAAGATGCAATCCGGATAGCCAATGATTCCAGCTTTGGACTAAACGGCTCTGTGCTGACTCATGACCCGGACATTGCTTATCGCATTGCGCGCCGCATCCGCACCGGCGCTGTCGGCCAAAATGGCATGAGGATGGACTTTGGCCTGCCATTTGGCGGCTTCAAGCAATCCGGCATCGGCCGCGAGGGCGGGATCGAAGGTTTGCTCGGCTATCTCGAAACAAAGACCATATTGCTTGATGGCGCACCGTCCAGCTTTTCGACTTGACCGCTGGTTCGAGTATAGTAAGTAAGGCATACAAATAACAAGCCTTGGGAGAGGCCCCTATATGAACGATGTTACCCTTTATCATTGGGAACCCAATGCCAATTCGGGAAAACCGATGCTCGCATTGATGGAAAAACACGTGGCCTTTGACAGCCATTATCTCGACCTTCTGAATTTTGATCAGCATGATCCGAAATATCTGGCAATCAATCCGCAGGGAACGATCCCGGCGATGACCCATGGTGATTTGGTGCTTACCGAGTCCACCGCGATCATGGAATATGTCGATGAGGCCTTTGACGGCCCGCGCTTGATGCCGGAAGATGCGAAAGAGCAATGGCGGATTCGCTGGTGGATGAAGTTCATGGACCAATGGCTCGCACCCAGTTTCTCGATGTTTGGCTGGAAATTTTTTGTCGGACCCAATGCGCGGGAGCAGCGCGGCGAGGAAGAGCTGGAAGCGGCGATCAACCGCATTCCGCTGCCCGAGCGTCAGGTGGCATGGCGCAAGGCGGTCTATGGACTGTTCAGCGACGAAGAAATGGCAGAATCAGGGCGCCGCATCGGCGTGGGTATTCGCATGCTGGAGGACGAGCTGGGTAAAAGAGAATGGCTGGCGAGCGACAATTATAGCCTCGCTGATGTGAACGGTTTCAATCTGGCTTATGCGCTGCCCTTGTCGCAGCCCGAGCTGTCCAATGATGAACTGACGCCCAATATCATGCGCTGGCTGCGCGCAATCTATGCGCGACCGGCGACGAAAGCCTGCTGGGCGATGGGCAAGACCGACATGGTGAAGCGTGTCGACATATTAGAGCAGGATTATATCGCATGAGCATGACCCTCTATCATGGCCAGCCCAATGGCCCGTCGCTGACCGTATTGGCGGCCCTGTTCGAAAAAGACTTGCAGGCCGACCTCCAACTGCTCGACCTCGCGGCAGGAGAGCGCCACGCATTGCCTTCGGCCGGGCAGACGGAAGTCGCGATGAGCATTGAGGGCGAAGGTCCGGTGTTGCTGGTCGATGGCGAAGCACTGGCCGACAGCGTTTTTGTCGGCTGCTATCTCGACGACATCGGCAGCGGGACATTGCTGCGCCCGGTAGATCCTTATGCTCGCTGGCAAGTGATGATGTGGTGCCGGCAGATGATCGAACGGCTGGCGCCGGCTGCCGGATATCTCGGTATCCATAGCGGATCTGCACCGGACATTGGTGATGACGTAATGGCCGCGATCCAGAGCGAAGATCTGCGTGGCCGCTGGGCGGATTGGCGCAGCGGAAAATTCGAGGATGAAAAGCTCGAGGATTCGTGGGTCAAAGTGACCCAGGCGGTCGAGAAATGCGAAGCGCAACTGGATGGCCGGGATTGGCTGTTCATTGATTTTTCGCTGGCCGATCTGGAAACCTATGCCTGGCTTGCCGGCATGGTTGATATCGTGCCGGCTGCTTTTGCAGACGCCCCCCTTACGGCGGGTTGGCTGGCACGGATGAAAGCACGGCCTTCGGTAGCGCAAGCGCTTGCGCTGGCGTCAAATGATATGCCAGAAAAGACTTGGGCGCCTGGTCCCGAAATAAATCGCTGGGGTTAAGTCCGCGAGCTTAGGAGAGCATTATGCGAAAGACACAGATTTTTGCTGCCTTGATGGTTGTTACGGCCCTTGCCGGTTGCAAGCAGGTTCCGCAGTTTGACAAGGACGCGGCGGGCGCGGTCAACGACGAGCGCTTGCTTGCTGCCGATCAGGATGGGGCAAACTGGATGTCCTATGGCCGGACCTATGACGAGCAGCGGTTCAGCCCGCTCGACCAGGTCAACGCGGAGACAGTGCAGAATCTGGGCCTCGCCTGGTCGTCCGATCTGGATACCAATCGCGGCCAGGAAGCAACGCCCCTCGTGGTCGATGGTGTTCTCTATGTTTCAACCGCATGGTCGATGGTGAAGGCTTTTGATGCAGCGACCGGCAAGCCCTTGTGGTCCTATGATCCCGAGGTGCCGCGCGAGACGCTGGTGAGGGTGTGCTGCGATGCGGTCAATCGCGGGGTTGCCGTCTATAATAACAAGGTTTTCATCGCCACGCTTGATGGCCGGCTGGTTGCGCTGAATGCGGCGACGGGCAAGCCTGTCTGGTCGAAAATGACGGTTCCCGATCAGGAAAGCTATGCGATCACCGGCGCTCCACGCATCGTCAAGGGCCGGGTGCTGATCGGCAGCGCTGGCGGCGAATTCAAGGCACGCGGCTATCTGGCCGCCTTTGATGCCGAAAGCGGTGACGAGGTCTGGCGCTTCCATACCGTGCCGGGCAATCCTGCCGACGGTTTCGAGAATGACGCGATGAAAAGAGCGGCCGAAACATGGTCTGGCGAATGGTGGAAGCTGGGCGGTGGCGGCAATGTCTGGGATTCGATCAGCTATGATCCTGAACTCAACCTCATCTATTTTGGCACCGCCAATGCCGAGCCATGGAATCCGGCTGCTGCGGGGCGGAAGGGCGACACGCTTTATACCAGCTCGATTGTTGCGGTAAATGCAGACACCGGCGAATATGCATGGCATTTCCAGGAAACACCCGAGGATCGCTGGGACTTTGATTCCAATCAGTCGATCATCATTGCTGACCTCGACTTTGCCGGTAAATCGCGCCGGGTGATTCTGCACGCGCCGAAGAACGGCTTCTTCTACGTTCTCGATGCAAAGACCGGCGAATTTATCTCGGGCAAACCCTTTGCGACCGTCAACTGGGCAAGCGGCCTTGATCCCAAGACCGGCTATCCGCAGATCAATCCCGAGGCCCGCTATGAACAGACCGGCAAGCCATTCATCTCGTTGCCGGGAGCAGGTGGTGCCCATAGCTGGCAACCGATGTCGTTCAGCCCGCAAACCGGACTGGTCTACATTCCGGTGCAGGAAGCTGCCTTCCCCTACGCAGCCGCGAAAGACTGGAAACCCAGCGATATCGGTTTCCAGACCGGACAGGACAGCGCCGCCGTTGCCATGCCGGCAGACAAAGCCATTCAGGCCGGGGCATTGGACGCGACGACCGGCTCGCTGACCGCCTGGGACCCGATTGCGCAAAAGGCAGTCTGGAAAGTGGAATATCCGGGACCGTGGAATGGCGGCACGCTCGCCACCGCAGGCAATCTCGTGTTTCAGGGCACGGCGGGCGGCGACTTCAACGCCTATACCGCCGACAAGGGCAAGAAGCTCTGGTCTTTCCCGGTTCAAAGCGGCGTGATTGCTGCGCCAATGACCTATAGCGTCAAGGGCGAACAATATGTCGCCATATTGGTCGGCTGGGGCGGCGTCTGGGACATCGCAACCGGCGTATTGGCCGGAAAATCCGGCGTGACCCGGAATATCAGCCGCCTGCTGGTGTTCAAGCTGGGGGCAAAAGGCACGCTGCCTGCACCACCGGCCTTGGCAGCCATGCCACTGGACCCACCACCGGTCACGGGCTCGTCCCAGCAAATAGCAGCCGGCGCCAATGCCTATGGACGCTATTGCTCGGTTTGCCATGGCGATGCTGCGGTTGCCGGCGGGGTAAATCCCGATCTTCGCCACAGCGGTACCCTGAATGATGAAGCGACATTCCGCTCGGTCGTGATCGACGGCATGCTGCAGCATAACGGCATGGTCTCATTCAAGTCGGCACTCAAACCCGCCGATGCGGACGCCATTCGCCATTATGTCATCAAGCGCGCCAATGAAGACAAGGCGCTCGGCCTCAAATAGAACAGGACCTGAAATATGGGAATTACACTTTACACCGCCGCGACGCCAAATGGCTGGAAGGTATCTATCACCCTCGAAGAGCTGGAATTGCCCTACGAGCTCAAGACGATTTCCTTTGATGAGAATGAGCAGAAATCCGACTGGTATCTGAAAATCAATCCCAACGGCCGGATCCCGGCGCTGGTTGATGATGGCTTCCCGATTTTTGAATCGGGCGCGATCATGACCTATCTAGCGGAGAAGACTGGTAAACTGATGCCGACCGACCTGAAGGGAAAGACCAAGGTCATGCAATGGCTGATGTTCCAGATGGGCGGCATTGGTCCGATGATGGGGCAGGCCAATGTCTTCTTCCGCTATTTCCCGGAGAAAATTCAACCGGCCATCGATCGCTACCAACGTGAAACGCGGCGACTGCTTGAGGTGCTCGACGGCCATCTGGCCAATAACGAATATCTCGCCGATGACTATTCGATCGCCGATATCGCCAACTGGTCCTGGGTGCATTCCTACCAATGGTCCGGCGTGAACATCGAAGGGCTCGACCATCTGGCACGCTGGATCGATCTGGTCGGAGCCCGTCCGGCGGTCCAGCGCGGTCGTGATATTCCGACGCCGCGAGACCGGGCTGCAGAAGAGGCCGCTGCCGCAAAAACCGGCCCGCAAATGTTGTCATAACCTTGTTGGCGCAACATTTATTGTATGCAAGACAAACAATGTTTGATAGCTATGAAGCATAATAATTTTAGGCATGATCCCAGGAAAGGATGCTCTTATGAATGAGATGTCGACCATATCGCTGGCGCAACACGCATATTCGGATGCCGCCAAGAAAGCATTGTCACGCAAACCCTCGCTGTTCATCAACAATGAATGGGTGAGTTCCTCGGCGGACAAGAATCTGGCGGTTGTTGATCCGTCTTCCGGCAAGGAAATCAGCCGTATCGTCGACGCGACCGATGCCGATGTCGATCGGGCCGTTGCTGCTGCGCGCGCCGCTTTTGATGATGGTCGCTGGACCGGTTTGCCGCCGATCGCACGGGAACAGATGATCCATGCGCTCGCCGATCTGGTTGAGAAACATGCTGGTGAACTGGCAGAGCTGGAATCGATCGATAATGGCAAGCCGGTCGGCATGTCGTCCACGGTCGATATTCCTGCTGCAGTCGGAATGCTGCACTATATGGCTGGCTGGGCGACGAAGCTCGGTGCCGATTCCGTTTCGCCGATGTCGACACCCAATGGGGCGTTTCACAGCTATGTGCGCCGTGAACCGGTTGGTGTTGCCGGCCTGATCGTTCCCTGGAACTTTCCGCTGCTCATGGCCGTTCTTAAGGTGGCTCCGGCGATGGCAGCAGGCTGTACGGTTGTCCTGAAACCGGCGGAGCAGACGTCTCTGACCGCCTTGCGCCTTGCCGATCTGATCGCCGAAGCCGGTTTTCCGGCGGGTGTTATCAATGTCATTACCGGCAATGGTCACACGGCGGGCGATCGTCTCGTTCGGCATCCGGATGTTGACAAGATCGCGTTCACTGGTTCGACCGAAGTCGGCAAGATCATCAATCGTACCGCTACCGACACGCTGAAACGCGTCACGCTGGAACTGGGAGGAAAGTCTCCCGTGATCGTCTTGCCGGACGTAGATGTTGCACAAGTTGCTCCCGGCGCTGCCGGAGCGATTTTCTTCAATGCCGGGCAGGTCTGTATCGCGGGTTCACGGCTATATGCGCATAGTTCGATCTTCGACAAGGTTGTCGAAGGCATTGCTGAGACCGCAGCATTCTGGGCACCGCGCCCTTCGCTCGATCCAGCAGCCCACATGGGGCCGCTGGTCTCGGAAGAGCAATATAACCGCGTCATGGACTATATCGACCAGGGCAAGAAGGCCGGAGCTTCGGTTGCCATGGGTGGCGATTGTCCGACGGCGGATGGCTATTATGTCAACCCGACCGTGCTGGTCGACGTCAAGCCGGACATGAGCGTTGTTCGCGAAGAAATTTTCGGACCGGTTGTTTGTGCTCAGCGTTTTGACGATCTGGATGAAGTAGCGAAGCAGGCCAATGACAGCTGCTTTGGCTTGGCTGCCAGCGTCTGGACCAAGGATGTTTCCGCCATGCACCAGATGTGTGCGAAGCTGAAAGCGGGTACGGTCTGGGGCAATTGCCATGGCGTGATCGATCCGGCCTTGCCATTTGGCGGCTTCAAGCAATCAGGGCTTGGACGGGAGCAGGGACGTCAGGGTGTCGAAGCCTATACCGAACTCAAGTCCGTCATCATCCAGCTCTGATCAAAAATATCGGGGGAGGGGAAGCGGGTCTGATCCCTAGTCAGGCCTGCTTCCCCAATTAACCGAACCAGGAGAGATTTTAGATGCCCATAGATTTAAGCAAGATCAAAGCGATTGACGTTCACGTTCATGCCGAAATATCATGTCATGATCCTGAAGATCCGGTAATGGGCAAGTTCTTCGATGCCGCCAGCGCCTATTTCAAGGCACCGCGCGAGCGTCCGAAAATTCCTGAAATCATCGAGATATATCGCGAACAGCAAATTGCATTCTGCCTGTTCACCGTCGACTGTGAAAGCGGAATTGGCGCGAAGCGGGTCTCCAATTACGAGATTGCCGAATATGCAGCCAAGAATGATGACATCTGCATGGCCTTTGCATCGATCGATCCGCACAAGGGGAAAATGGGCGCCCGCGAAGCCCGTGACCTGATTGAAAATTATGGCGTGAAGGGGTTTAAATTTCACGGCATCATGCAGGATGCTCATCCCGCTGACCGGGTTGCCTATCCGATTTACGAAGTGATCGCTGAATATAAATTGCCGGCGATTTTCCATACCGGTCATTCCGGCATGGGCACCGGCATGCCTGGCGGTGGCGGTGTTCGGCTCAAATGGGGTCAGCCGATGCTGATCGATGATGTCGCGGTAGATTTTCCGGATATGAACATCATTCTCGCCCATCCGAGCTGGCCCTGGGTGGATGAAAGTCTGTCGATGGCGCTGCACAAGGACAATGTCTTCATCGACCTGTCCGGCTGGAGTCCCAAATATTTTCAGCCACAGATCATTCAATATGCCAACGGGCAATTGCGCAAGAAGATGATGTTCGGTTCCGATTTCCCGCTCATCCATCCGCAGAAGTGGATTGATGCAGCGAAAAATGTCGGTTTCAAGGACGAAGTGATGCCCGGCATCATGAAAGATAATGCAGCCAAATTGTTGGGGCTGACGTGACAGGTCTGTCTGGTCGCCATTTCATTATAACCGGCGCATCAACCGGGATAGGTTTTGCGACCAGCCAGATGTTAAGCCGCCGCGGCGCATCGGTTTCGATGTTCGCGCGCTCGGAAGACAAGCTTGCCGAGGCCGCTGCAAAGATCAACCGCGATGGCGGCAGCACATTTTATATCGCGGTCGATGTGTCTGACAAAGACGCATTGATGGCCGCGATCACCAAAGCGGAAAGTGAATTTGGTCCGGCAGACGGATTATTTGCCAATGCCGGTTCCGGCGGCAAATTTTCTGGATTGGTGGATTATGCGGATGATGATTTTGATGATGTCATTCGGACAAATTTGACCAGCGTCTTTTGGGCGATCAAGCGCGTCTTGCCGTCTATGATCAAACGTCGGCGCGGGTCGATCGTGGTCACCGGCAGTCTTGCCAGCGAGCGTGGCATGCCGGGAAATATTGCCTATGTCGCTTCAAAGCACGGCGTTCTGGGTATCGCCCGAGCCGCAGCGGTTGAAGCCGCCCCGCACAATGTTCGCGTCAATTGCGTCATTCCCGGCCTGATCGAAACACCGATGCTGATGGGGCTTGATGCCAATGCGTCGCCAGAGGCTATGCGCGACAAGCTGGGCAAAGCGGTGCCGCAGGGGCGCATCGGTTCAGCCGCCGAAGTAGCCGAAATGGTCTGCTTTCTGCTTTCCGATGCCGCGAGCCATGTCACCGCGCAATCAATCGCCGTCGATGGCGGCATACTTGGAACCCAAACTCCTATCTGAGGTATATTATGACGCTTAAATATTATCATGCGGAACCCGCTGCCAATTCCCTGAAGTCCATGATTCCGCTCAAGGAAAAAGGGCTGGAATTTGAAAGCATCTATGTCGATCTGCACAAGTTCGAGCAGCATAGCGACTGGTTCATTGCCATTAACCCGGAAGGGCAGGTGCCGGTGCTCGATCATAATGGCGCGATCATCACCCACACGACGGTGATCAACGAATATCTGGACGATGTCTTTCCAGAAATTCCACTTCGCCCACGCGATCCGGTCGGAGCAGCGCGGATGCGCTACTGGAATAAATTTGTCGACGAGCATGTGACCAATCAGGTGTCGATGCACGGCTGGCACCGGATGGTTGGTGTGATCGCCCGCAACATTGAAAGCGGCGAGTTTGAAAAATTGCTCGAGAAAATCCCGCTCCCGCATCAGCGCGAGAAATGGAAGACCGCCCGTTCCGGCTTTAGCGAGGCGGATCTGGCAGAATCTACGCGCAAGATCATCTTTGCTTGTGACAAGGTTGAAACCCAGCTGGCCGATGGCCCGTGGCTGGTTGGCGACATGTACACCACCGCCGATATCAATTTTTACAGCCATTGCGGCATGATGGTCAATCGCATGTTTCCGGAAATGGACATTGACAAGAAATGTCCGCGTCTCGCCGATTGGCGTGCACGGATGGAGGCGCGCCCGGGAGTCAAGGCGGCACTGGAAATGCCCGATCATACCAATCCGGAATTGCGAACCTTCACGGGTCATGCGAAATAGCGACTATCCAATCGACCTTCGGGCAATTTGCCCGAGAAGTGATCTCTGATGGCTAGTATTATCCTGATCCACGGTTCCTGGCATGGTGGCTGGTGTTTCGATGGCATCAAGCTGCTGCTCGAAGGGCAGGGGCATGAAGTGATCGCCCCCGATCTGCCCGGCATGGACGGAAACGAACAGGAATTGCGCGCGATTACCCTGCAGGGATGGGCTGATTTTGCAGCCGGACTGTGCAAAAATGCCACCCAGAAACCGGTGATATTGGTTGGCCATAGCCGCGGCGGACTGGTCGTCAGCCAGGCAGCGGAAACCGCACCGGATGCGATTGACGCGCTCGTCTATATTTGCGCCATGATGTTGCCCGACGGGGTGTCGCGCGCGCAGTTCAAGCAGCTGGAAGGACCAAATCCTGGCTTTGATGGCATTGTCTCTCCGGTTGCCAATGGCGCCGGCACAGTGGTTGACGGGGAAGGGGGGCGCGAAATATTTGCGCAGCTTTCGCCGGAAGATTTGGTCGACGAGGCG
>NZ_JBALTF010000044.1:0-9224 GCF_036964675.1 Parasphingorhabdus sp.
CCGGTCTTTAAGTTTGCGAACCCAACGCTCGTAAACTTCTGTGCGAACGATCTGAACCATCTCGCCAATATTGCGGAAAACAATCTTATTGTCCACTATAGTAGACAATTTGACCGTGAATGTCAATCCTCCAAAACCCCTGTGCCGGACACGCCCAACCCCTCCCTGCCAAGGGAGGGGATTTGTGGTTCGCTATCCTCCGACCTCTGAAAAAGAGGCGCTGACGGTCGCAACGATCTCGCCTAATGTGAGATATTAAGAAAAGGACAGCAACGGGCCGAAATTTGCCTTTGACAACAGTGGTGATAAACGGACTTTGGACGCCTTGCCGCCATCCATAGAACAGATGCTACCTATTATAATCTATACTTGAAGACATAGAGCGTAATCTATGTTACAAATTGACAATATTTTCTGGAAATAGGGGATCATTGTCATGACTGTGAAATTCTACGCCTGGGTCCACCCGCTCAGCATCGACAAACGGCTCGATCACACATGGGTGACAACTTATGACAATAGCGGCGCCCCCTATGCTTCACTGGCAGAAGTTGCAGCAGCGGGGCAATATTACTGGATGTGCTGGGGCGATTTCCACCCCGAAGGTGTCCCCGCACCCCCGATTGCTACCAGCGATGGCGAATTGAGCATCGCATCCTGTCTGGTGGAACCCAATGCGGACTCCCGCCATGTTCAGGCGGCCCGCGGTACCATCTTCACCTATGCGATTGACGGCGTCTGCCACCAGCTGGCCAATCAGGCCCTGTTTGCAACCGGGATTAGCGGCCAACCCCCGCAAACCGTCAAAGACGCCCGTGGATATTGGCTGAGCTCCTACCTATATGGAACTTATGGTCGGCAGAAAAGCGCATGGCTGGACAAGGTGAAACATTGCACGTCCGCCGCCATTTCCGGTGAATCAACAATCATGAAGGCAGCCGCTATGGCCACGAAAACCGACGAATTTGCAGAGAATGCACAATCCGTTCTGGCAGACGATCCCGCGTTGCTGGAACAACTCATGGCCTTGAGAGAGGGCGCACAGATGCAATTGGCCAAGGCTTTGCCCGAGGCCCAGGCAATGGATGCCGACTTGCTCAACGCACAAAACCAGAAAATGTTCGACGAAGCAGCCGCGCTTTTGGGGCCGGAAAAATTCGAACAGGTTTTCGGCTTCAAGGCGGGCGAAAAGATAAGCCTGGTCGATCCGGCCATGGTCGATGCAGGAGATCGCACGGCTTGAGAGGAGCGGGAGTAAACGGGAGCTGGACATTTCCGTCTAGCTGATTTGAACCAAGCGATGATGTTCTACCGAAAGCCGCCGCGTCGCTTTTTGCTTTTCTTTCGCACGACCATAATAACCGCACGCACCCCGACAACCATCCGGGCAAACAAACCATCCGCCAACGTCCGTCGACTATATCCTAGTCATTGTCCTGCAGTCCGTCGGCTTCATTTTCATCAGCAAATTCAAGCGCGATTTCCGCGTCCAGCTTGTCGCGCGGACTCACATGACCGGCCTCGCGTTTTTCCGCCTGAATCGCTTCGAGGCCCCATGCCTTTGCGGCAGAAGCGGCGACCTTGCGCCGACTTTCCAGAGGATCATTGGCAGCCAGATCAAGCTGACGCGCTTCCTGTTCCCGGCAAACGGATGCTTTTACACGCATGATTGTCGCCTTTCCTTGTCTATCATTTTCCGCGATTGCTTTTCATATTATCAAGGCCGA
Source organism: Parasphingorhabdus sp. (assembly GCF_036964675.1). Classification (GTDB taxonomy): domain Bacteria; phylum Pseudomonadota; class Alphaproteobacteria; order Sphingomonadales; family Sphingomonadaceae; genus Parasphingorhabdus. The sequence continues at coordinate 1,728 of NZ_JBALTF010000044.1, forward strand.
CGACAACACCCGCCTTGCCCGAAGGGTTGGAAGCATTGTTCTTGGTCTTTGCGGCTTTCGGCTTGCGAATTTCCTTGTTCGATTTCTTCTGTGATTTGGCCATGATATTGTCCTTTCGGGTTGAAACGGATGAAGGCAACAAACGCCGGAACCGCATTGGTTTGCGGGATAACGGTAGATTAAGTCGCGGGACGGCATTCGGCGCAGGCGCGGCTATTTTCTATTTCCCTAACGCCGATCAAAACCATTTCTGATCGCAGAGAAACACTGCCGGACAATGTGGCGATCACGGGAGCGCATTCTTATAGTCACTATATAGGGATGGAACAGGGCGATTGTAAGGCATGGAGCTGTTGCCGGATTTTTTGAATATTTTCTTCTGCATCACCCTGATGATGACATTTGCGTCGGCTTTTCCGGGACATCGGTGCCGATTGTCGAAGCTGTTGCACGATTATCCGGATTGGATATAGCGATATAATGACTTTGACCCCGTCCGAATCCGAAAAGTTGCGCACCGACGCGATTGCCCATCTGCGCTCAGGCGACGCTCGCAAGGCGCGGGAGATGCTGGATCAGATTTGCGCGCCGGAAAGCGGCGTGGATCCGCAATGGCTGTTGCTCGCCCATGCCTGCCGGATGCTGGGCGATGATGCGGGCGAGGAAATGGCGCTGCAAAAACTGCTGCTGATCGACAAGCGTCATCTCCCTGCCCTGTTTCAGATGGGCGAACTCAAGGCCAGAACCAATGATGACCGGGCGGCAACCGGCTTTTACAAGGCGGCACTGAACATGGTCAGTGTTGGTGCAGCGGTATCGCATGATCTGCGGCCCAAGCTGAAACAGGCGGAAGAGTTTCTCGCCGGAGCGCATGGCCGCTTTGAAGCTTTCCTGCTCCGCCGGCTCGACGACACCGGCCTGGCCGGCAAGGACACTCCGATTCCCGTGCGCCAGGCCATTGATCTGCTGATGGGCCGCAAGGAAATCTTCTACCAGAAGCCCTCTATCTTCTATTATCCAGGCATGCCGCAGCGGGAATTTTACGAACGATCAGAATTTCCGTGGCTGGCCGAAATGGAAGCCGCCATTCCCGATATGCAGGAAGAATTGCGCGGGGTGATTGCCCGGACCAAGGAGTTCAAGCCCTATGTGCAGGGACAACCCAACCGCCCGCGGCCGAACAACCCGCTGCTCGATGATCCCAGTTGGGGCGCCCATTATTTCTGGAAAGATGGCGTCGAGGTCACGGAAAATTCGGTCCATTGTCCCAGGACGATGGCGGCGCTGGAAGCTGCGCCAATTCCGGTGATTGAGGAACGTTCGCCAATGGCACTCTACTCGGTGCTCGAACCGGGGACCCATATTGCGCCGCATTATGGCATGCTCAACACCCGCCTGATCTGCCATATTCCGCTGGTGCTGCCACCCGATTGTGCTTTGCGAGTCGGCGGCGAAACCCGACCCTGGCAGGTGGGAGAGGCGCTGGTCTTCGACGACAGTTTCGAACATGAGGCCTGGAACCGCAGCGACCAGCGGCGGGTGATCTTGCTGTTCGAAATCTGGCGCCCGGAAATATCCGAAGACGAACGGAGCGCGCTGACGACAATTTTCGAGGCGATCAACGAATATCAGAAACCGGTCGAGATATAGCGGTCACCGCCCATTGGCGGGCCGCACCATTTCCTACAAAATCGCGTCACCGATACCGATCATCTTGCCATTGGTCACGATCACCCGGTCACCCAGCTTGGCCTGTTCGAACAGCCGCCGGGCAAATTCCAGTGGCACACCGATACAGCCCCGTGTCCCCCAACCCCATTTGACATCGGAAGCATGGATCGCAACACCATCATTGGTCAGCCGCATCATATAGGGCATTGGCGAGCCATAGATGTTGGAGATATGATCCTTGTTCTTCTGGGTAATCGGAAACACACCGGTCGGGGTCGGTTTTTCGGAATCGCCAAAGGTGATCACCGCCGCGCCGATTTCATAGCCGGCGCGGAACACGGAAATGCTCTCGGCCTTGAGATCGACGGTGACGACCAACTCGCCTTCCGGCACGCCCTCATCATCCCATTTATAATAACCATGTACGAACGGTTCGTCGATCTGGAGGATGCGTTTGACCACGAACTTGTCGCTGAGCGGTAATTTTTCGGCAAGATCCATCGGATCGGCTGCGATTGGTTCGGGTTCGGACATATTCTGGGCGACAGGCTCGGAAGCCACATTCCCGGCAACCACCGTCTGCGACTGCACGGCTGAGCGACCGGCGTCCGCGCGGGTCAGTCCCATCACCAGCAGCGCAACAATCGCCAGTGCCGCGACCAGCAGAACCGATGCACTTATCCGATAGGCTATTTTCTCGACCATCGCTCATACTCCAGAAGTTAACGGAGTGTTTACCATGGAATCGTGACCGGAAATGGTCGAATTTTGCGTCGTCCCGCAGCGGTACGATGGTTACGAATATGTTAAAGGGGAGCGTTAACGGGCGAGATCGGACACCCGCGCTAACAGGTGCCCGATCTTCTGATCGCAGGTGCAGGAGACCGCTTCCCGCTGGAAGCGAATATGCGCGCCTAGAAAACCGCCTTCGCTTCGGCTTCCTTCATCATCGCCTTGCGCACCATCGGAATCGGCGGGCCGCCATAGCTGAGAAACTCGTCATGAAATTCCTTCCAGCCAGCGGTTTTTTCCTTGGCCTTCTGCTCGGCAAAATTGGCATTGGTCCAGTCTTCCCGCAGCTTGCGGATCATCAGCTTGCCCATCGTGTAATTGAGATAGGCCGGATCATAGGTTCCGCGCGCCGCCTGCTGGTCGGCATTGCCTTCATCCTGATAGCATTGCTCGAGGAACATTTTCTTCGACTCGGCAACGCTCATCCCTTGCGAGTGGAGGCCGATGGCGGAAAGGAACCGGCAATCGCGCAGCAACGCGTTGGACAATTGGCCGATATGGGTCTCATTGTCGCCCTCGTTGAGACCTGCCTCCCACATCATTTCCTCGCTATAATGCGCCCAGCCCTCGGCAAAGGCATAGCCGACGAACAATTTGCCGAAAATCGATTTGGTGCGATTGCTGTGCAGGAAATTGAGGAAATGGCCCGGCCAGACTTCGTGCACCGACGTGAACAACAGGTCCTTGGTCCCCGGAATATAGGCCTGGCGCTTGGCTTCGTCCCATAACGGATCGGGTGGCGAGATATAATAGACGCTTGGCAGACCTTTTTCATAAGGTCCGGGTATGTCGATATAGGCGCTGTTCTGTCGGTTATAGGGCGGCGATTCCTCCACTTGCGCTTCTTCGGTACCGGGTATCGTCACGATATTCTTTTCAATCAGAAAGGCGCGCAGGCCCGGCAGTTGCAGGCGGGCTTCCTCGACCGGTCCGTCCTTTGGCTTGTCGCTGCCCATTTTCGTCATGCAATCCATGATGCTTGCGCCCGGCGCAAATGCGCCGCAAGCCTTGGCCAGAGCCACTTGATTGCGTTTCAGATCCGCCTTGCCAATGGCTTCCAGTTCGTCGAGCGAGACATTGACGCCCTCGGTCTTGCTCACCATCGCGGCAAATTTTTCGGCGCCCAGTGCATAGCCGTCCTTGGTCGCCGGAACCGAACCGATATGGCCGGCCAGGTCCTTCATCGCCGCTGCAGCCGCAGCCGCCGCAACATCAAATTGCCGCTGAAGATCGGCGTCCTTTACCTCGGCAAAGGCGGCCTTGGCATCACCGGTGAAATAATCCGCAAAACCGCCAAAGCCGGCCTGACCATATTTGAGAAAGCTTTCGGGCAGCGGCAGTTGCAGATTTTCCTTGATCTGCGCGGCTGCCGCCGGGACATTTTGCGCATATTTGATAAAGGCCTTCATCCGCGTTTCGGCATCGGCATAAGGCCGCGCGATATAGACATTGGGATCCAGCGCTCCGACATAATAAGCGGGATTTTTATGCGGCGAGTCGGCGGTTTCCAGCCAGAACAGCTCACCCTCCATCACATTGACCAGATAATCCCGTTCAAACTGCTCCGCTTCACTCAGATCAGCCGCATCAATCGCCTGCGCATCCGCGATCGCCTTTTTGCGGATATCGATCGCTTTTTTCAGGCCTTCCGCGCTCCAGTCGGGAATCTGGCCGTCAAATTCATGCTTGCCCTGATAGACGGCAAATGTCGGATTGACCGGGAAATAGCCATCAAGAAAGTTCGCAAGATAGCCACCCCAGGCAGTGCTGGCGTCAACTTCCATCGAAGCGACCGGCTGATCCTCGATCTTCTTGCATCCGGTCACCGTCAAAGCGGCCAGCGATACCGCCAGCATCAAATTGCGCATCTTCATGTCTGTCTCCCCGGGGAATATTTCATATTGCTGTCTGTATCGGTGCTGATTGGCATATTCGCCCTTGGCTTGGCCAGTCTTATTCGACCAACCACCTTGTGCCCAATCTTCGCGTCCGAGCATGAATTGATTGCAGCAAGTTGCTTCAATCGCTAGCAGATATCCCGTGATCAGTTCCGCTCCACATCCCTTTACCATAGCGAATTATCGCTATCTGTGGTTCTCGCGACTGACGTCGATGTTTGCACTTTACGCGATGATGCTGATCCTCGGCTGGCAAGCCTATAATCTGGCCCGCGAAGATATGGGGATCAGTGCCTCAGCCGGCATATTGGGGCTGCTCGGGCTGCTGCAATTCGTGCCGCTGTTCATCCTGACGCCGCTGGTCGGATGGGTTGCCGACCATATGGATCGCCGCTGGATCGCCCGCATCGTGCTCGCTGCCCAGGCGATGATTGCGCTTGCTCTGGGGCTGATGACAGCATCCGGCGGCATCACCCTCTGGACCATCTATGTCATCGCCGTGCTGCTCGGCATCTGCCGGGCCTTCCTGGGACCGGCGATTACCTCGCTGGCGCCCAATCTGGTCCCGAAAGCATCGATCCCGCGCGCCATAGCCCTCTCCACCATCGCCTGGCAGGTTGGCGTGATCGCTGGGCCGGGCATGGCTGGACCGCTGTACAAGGTTGACGCAGCCCTGCCCTATTTCGTCTGCGCCGGCCTCTATTCGCTGGCAACGCTGGCGATTTTCCTGATTGGTCCGGTGGCCCGCCCGGCTGCCGATAAAACCAAAGGACCGCTGCAGCAGGTCGGCGACGGCATGGCCTATGTCTGGACCAACAAGCTGGTGCTGGGGGCGATTACGCTCGATCTGCTGGTCATGTTCCTGGCTGGCGCGACGGCGATGATACCGGTCTTTGCCAAGGACATTTTGCACGCCGGCGAAATCGGCCTGTCGCTGCTCGCCGCCTCCCCGGCGGTCGGTGCGGTGATAGTGGCGCTGATCTTCTCCTTTGCTCCGCTCAGCAAGAATGTCGGCAATAGCATGCTGGTTGCGATGGCTATATTCGGACTCGGCACGATCGGGTTCGGGCTCAGCACCAATCTCTACCTGTCGATGGCCTGCCTCGGCATCTGCGGCGCCGCCGACATGTTCGGGGTCTATGTCCGCAGTTCGCTGATCCAGTTGCACACGCCGGATGAAAAGCGCGGGCGGGTTGGCGCCGTCAGCCAGATGACAATCAGCGCGTCGAACGAACTGGGCGACGCATTGTCTGGTGGCCTTGCCGTATTGGTCGGACCCGTTGCTGCCATTGTCGCGGGCGGTGCCGGTGCTATAGTGGTGACGGGACTCTGGTCGCGCCTGTTCCCCCAACTGGGTGCCGCCAAAACTTTTGATCCGCCGGAAGAACCGCAACCGGACCGGCAAAGAATGAGAAACTAACCAGGAGTGCAGGATAATGATCGCCAATAACATTCTCGAAACCATCGGAAATACGCCGCATATCAAGATGCAGCGCCTGTTCGGCGATGCCAATGTGTGGATCAAGTCCGAACGCTCCAACCCGGGCGGGTCGATCAAGGACCGGATTGGTCTTGCGATGATCGAGGATGCCGAGAAATCCGGCGCGCTCAAGCCCGGCGGCACGATTATCGAACCGACATCCGGCAATACCGGGGTCGGACTGGCTATGGTGGCAGCGGTCAAGGGCTATACGCTGATCCTGGTGATGCCCGAGTCGATGTCGCTCGAACGCCGCCGCCTGATGCTGGCTTATGGTGCAACTTTTGACCTTAGCCCGAAAGAAAAAGGCATGAAGGGCGCGATCGAGCGGGCGCAGGAACTGGTCGATCAGACACCCGGCTCGTGGATGCCGCAGCAATTTGAAAATCCTGCCAATTTTGAAGTGCACAAGCGCACGACTGCGATCGAGATCCTCAATGATTTCAAGGATAACCCGCTTGATGCGATCATCACCGGTGTCGGCACCGGCGGCCATATCACCGGCGTGGCAGAGGTGCTGAAACAACATTGGAGCCATTTGAAAGTCTATGCGGTCGAACCGACCTCCTCGCCGGTGATCAGCGGCGGACAACCCGGCCCGCACCCGATCCAGGGCATTGGCGCCGGCTTCATCCCGGGCAATCTGCACACGCAGAGCATCGATGGCGCGATCCAGGTCGAGCCAGCCGATGCCAAGGCCATGGCCCTGAGAGCCGCCAAGGAAGAGGGCATGCTGGTCGGCATATCATCCGGCGCGACTCTGGCGGCCATTGCCCAGAAACTGCCGGAACTGGGCGACGGAGCAAAAGTCCTCGGTTTCAACTATGATACCGGCGAACGCTATCTGTCCGTACCCGAGTTTTTGCCCGAAGAATGAGCTCGATCGAGGTCCAGCAATTCACCTATCGGCATGGTGATGTGGAATTGTCCGGCTATATGGCGCAACCCAGCCGCTATCCACGCGCCGGGATCTTGATTGTCCCGACCATTGCCGGCCCGACCAAGCTGATGTTTGATCGCGCCAGATGGCTCGCCTCTCTGGGCTATAGCGCGATGGTCTGTGACCTCTATGGCAAGGGTGCCCTCGAAGACATAAGGGAAGCGCGCAAACTGGCAGATGCCTTGCGCGCGGATGCGCAATATTATCGGGAACGGTTCCGCTGTGCGCTCGAAGAATTGCGCACGCGGTCAAAGCTCGCCAATAATCGAATAGCTGCGATCGGCTATTGCATGGGCGGTGAAATCGTTCTCGAAATGGCGCGCGGCGGCGAAGATATCGCTCTCGTGGTCAGTTTTCACGGTCTGCTGGCGACACCATTGCCAGCCAAGCGCGGCGTGATAAAATCGCGCATTCTGGTCTGCCATGGCCGGGCCGACCCGCTGGTCCCGCCCAAGCAGATGCGTGCCTTTCTGGAAGAAATGGATATTGCTGGCGCCGATTGTCACGTGCATATCTATTCCGGCGTCCTGCACGGATTCACCGACGTCAGCAGCACTTCAAAGTCGCTCGAAGCCGTCCGCTATAACGCTTCGGCCGACCGGCAAAGCAAGGCTGCCATGCTCAGCATGTTTGATGAAGTGTTTGAAACCAAAAGAACAGCGGACCAATATTAGGCCCGCTGTTCCATAGGCTTGCGGACGACAGATCTAGTCTGG
>NZ_JBALTF010000044.1:9321-10913 GCF_036964675.1 Parasphingorhabdus sp.
CTATGATTATCAAGATCGGCAAGCGTCTGCGCGGCACGATGAATCGCCTATCGATGGGCCAATCGAAGATTCCGACCGAGGCGGTCCTTCAGGCCAGTGCCTTTCACTGGACCGACAGGCTGACCGAAAAATGGCAGCTTGTCGCGCAGGAAGCCGACTCGATCTTGCGCCACCGCGATGCCGTGCCGCCGCTCAAGGATATTTCACCCGATCATGCGCGGATTGCCGGCGATGGCAATTGGCGCTCGTTCTTTCTGATCGGCTATGGCTATGAAGTCGCGGAAAATTGCGCGCGTGCACCGGTAACGGCGGCACTGGTGCGCCAGATACCCGACCTCAATTCGGCCTTTTTCTCGATATTGGAGCCCGGCGCCACTATTCCCCGCCATCGCGGGGTTACGCGGGGTCTGGTCACCTGCCATCTCGGATTGATCATCCCCGATAGGCCGGAGAAATGCGTGATGCAGGTCGAGGATAATGAGCTGTTCTGGGAGCCGGGCAAATGGCTGATCTTCGATGATAGCACCTTTCACGAAGTGCATAACCGGACGGATCAGCGCCGGGTCATCCTGCTGATCCAGGTGAAGCGGCCAATGCGCCTGCTTGGCCGCATTGCCAATGATCTCGCCCTGTGGGGCATTCGCCGGTCACCCTTTGTACAGGATGCCCGGCGAAACCTCGATATGTGGGAAGAGGCCTATAAACAGGCGGAACAGAATGAGCCCGGCTGATCAGAGGGTTCAGGCAACCGCGAACATCTCGGGATCCAGCGCCATGATCGCATCGCTGCCACCTTCGATCTTGCGGCGCAGCGATCCGGTATCCGGCAGGAAACGTTCCGCAAAATATTGCGCGGTCACCAGCTTGGCTTCATAATATTTCGGATTGTCCGTGCCCGCTGCCAATGCGGCCTGGGCCGCCTTGCTCATCCGCAACCACATCAGTCCGAGCGATACGATGCCCATCAGGTGCATATAATGATAGGCGCCGGCACCGGCATTGTTCGGATTGGCCAGACCATGTTGCATGAACCACATCGTCGATTTTTGCAGTTCGCCGTTGGCTTTTTCCAGAGCTTCGGCAAATCCGGCAAGCTTTTCGTGGCCTTTCGCTTCGGCAATCTCGTCGGCTACGACCTTGAAAAATGCCTGGACCGCACGGCCACCGTTCTGGCCAAGCTTGCGCCCAACCAGATCCATCGCCTGGATACCATTGGTGCCTTCGTAGATCATCGCAATCCGCGCATCGCGCACGAACTGTTCCATGCCCCATTCGCGGATATAGCCGTGGCCGCCATAGACTTGCTGCGATTCGGTGCAGATGTCATAGCCCTTGGCCGTGCCATAGCCCTTGATCACCGGCGTCAGCAGGCTGACCAGGTCATTGGCCAACTGGCGCTCTTCCTCGGTTTCCGCCTTGTCCGCCAGATCAACCTGCAACGCACCCCAGAGAACCAGCGCGCGCATCGACTCGGTAAAAGCCTTGCCGTCCATCAGCATCCGGCGAACATCGGGATGAACGAACAATGTGTCCGCTTTTTCTTCCGGATCCTGCGCTCCGGTCAGCGCCCGGCCCTGGCGACGGTCGCCGGC
>NZ_JBALTF010000044.1:11012-23276 GCF_036964675.1 Parasphingorhabdus sp.
GTGAACGAACAATGTGTCCGCTTTTTCTTCCGGATCCTGCGCTCCGGTCAGCGCCCGGCCCTGGCGACGGTCGCCGGCATAGATAACCGCATTCTGATAGGCAATTTCGCCCTGAGCCAGACCCTGCAGTCCAACCCCCAAACGCGCCGCGTTCATCATGATGAACATGGCGCGCAGGCCCTTATTCTCTTCGCCGACCATATAGCCGGTCGCGCCATCATAGTTCATCACGCAGGTTGCATTCCCGTGGATGCCCATTTTTTCCTCGATCGAGCCACAGCTGACGCCATTGCGCTCGCCCAAAGTTCCATCTTCATTGACCAGAAATTTTGGCACGATGAACAGCGAGATGCCCTTGGAACTGTCTGGCGCGCCCGGTGTCTTTGCCAGAACCAGATGGATGATATTTTCAGCCATGTCATGCTCACCGGCCGAGATGAAAATCTTCTGCCCCGTGATCGAATAGCAGCCGGATATCGGTTCCGCCTTGGTCCGGATCAGGCCCAGATCGGTGCCGCAATGGGCTTCGGTCAGGTTCATCGTCCCGGTCCATTTGCCGGAAATCATCTGGGTGGCGTAAGTCTGCTTTTGCTCTTCGCTGCCTTCGGTAAGGATCGATGCAATGGCGCCTTGCGTCAGGCCGGTGTACATTTCCAGCGCCTGATTGGCCGAAACCATGAATTCCATCACCGCATTGCCGACAACGCGCGGCAATCCCTGACCACCATATTCTTCAGGCGATGACAATGTCGTCCAGCCGCCTTCGGTCAATTGCTGATAGGCCTCCTTGAAGCCCTTGGGTGTGGTGACGCTGCCATCGTCATGACGGGTACAGCCTTCCTCATCACCGGATTGATTGAGCGGATGCAGCACTTCGGTCGAAAATTTTCCGGCCTCGGTCAGGATCGCATCGACCATTTCCGGTGTCGCATTTTCAAAACCCGGGACGTTGGCATATTGCTCCAGATTGAGGACTTCGTTGAGGATGAACCGGACTTCGCCGATAGGTGCGGTGTAACTGGGCATGATTTTCTACTTTCTGCTCAAATGGGGTTGCCGGATATTACCGGCGTCGATCCTCTATTGATGCTGTGCTTATGTGTCCGCTCTGGCGTCCTGCACAATCTTTATAAAACCGGTCAGTTCCTTGATCGAACTGTCGATGTCGGCGCGCTGTTTCTTCAGCGTATCGACCTTTTCCTGACATTTTTCGACGGTGACCTGCATCTGCGTCTTCCGGCCATCGCCAAGGTCATAGAGATCGATCATCTCGCGGATTTCGGTCAGGCTGAACCCGACATTTTTCGCTCGCATGATCCAGGCCAGCCGTGCCCGGTCGCGCTTGGTATATATCCGGGACAGGCCCTTGCGGTGCGGGGCGATCAGCCCCTCATCCTCATAGAATCGCAAGGCCCGAGCGGTAACGCCAAATTCGTCCGACAGGTCGGATATCGTATAGGTTTCCCGATTCTGCAGATCGGGCGTATCAATTTCGGCATGGCTTGGTGACTGTGACATAGCCCTCATATAGCTTACGCTAACGTAAACGTCAATGTTAGCCGCCAGGGCAAAGATTTTCGAAATCCCGGCCACCGGTTGACCGGGCAACCGCATCACCCTCCCCGATCATGAAGAAACTGACCCCCTCGAACCCTGCGCGCGAGCTGCAATAGCTGGCGCAGCCATCGGGAAGATCGCCGGGCAGACTCAATTCGACGCCGTCAAACCGGGCCGTAAAGCTGCACTTCTCTTCGCTGTTGAGGGTGATCCGGACCTTTTCACCATTGCGTTCGGCTTCGCCCAGCCCTTCGCATTTGATCTCCGGCCCGAACACCGCGATCATCCCGATTTGATAGCCGTTTTCGTCATTACCAACCGCGCAAAAACTGTCTGTCCCCAGATCGCTTTTGCGTTCAAAAGCACCGGCAAGCGTGACATTGCGAACGTCGGGAATGACGCCGGCATCAATCGCCGCCTGCTCAAGCGGAGTAACGGGCGCGACGGCTTTTTCGGAATCCGGTTGCCCGCCTCCACAACCCGCCAGAAGCAGCGCAAGAAACAGCGCAACGCCATGCCTCATGCGACCGGCTCCAGCTTGCCGTCGACGATTTTGCGGTAAAAGCAGCTGGCCTGGCCGGTATGGCAGGCGGGACCGGCGGGCACCGCCTTGATCCACAGCGCGTCCTGGTCGCAATCGATGCGCATCTCGGTGACCGACAGGATATTGCCCGATGTTTCGCCCTTCTTCCACAGGCACTGGCGACTGCGGGAATAGAAATGCGCCACGCCGCTGTCCTGGGTCAGTTGCAAGGCCTCGGCATTCATATGCGCCAGCATCAGCAACGCGCCTGACGAATCATCGGTGACAACCGCTGTGATCAGGCCGTTCGAATCATATTTCGGCTGGAGCAGGTTTCCGGTCTCGGGATCATTTTCAATATTGGTCATGATAGTGGATTAAGACCCGATCCGGTCCCGCGCAACGGCTAATGGCGCAATTGATCCAGCCCATGCTGGCCCGTTCGCGTAATATTATGATTTTATGACATTGGGGGCAGACAAAGCCGCCTTTCAAACCTATATGGCTGACATTCCCCGCCCGACCAATAACAAGCCAGGTGAGATATGCTGACAACCCACCCGTTTGATGACGACAAGCTACGGGAAGAGTGTGGCGTTTTTGGAATCGCCGGGATTGACGACGCAGCCGCCATGGTTGCGCTCGGTCTGCACGCTCTCCAGCATCGCGGACAGGAAGCCGCAGGCATTACCTGTCGCAACGGCAAGGAATTTTACAGTCATCGCGCGCTTGGCCCGGTAGCCGGCAATTTCGACAGCGAAGAAGTGATCCGCCGACTGCGCGGTGATTCGGCCTGTGGTCATGTCCGCTATTCGACCACCGGCGCCGGCACTTTGCGCAATGTTCAGCCGCTCGAAGCCGATCTCGCATCCGGCGGCTTTGCCATCGCTCATAATGGCAATATTTCCAATGCTCTGGCCTTGCGGGACGAACTCGTCCGCCATGGTTCGATTTTCCAGTCGACCAGCGATACCGAGGTCATCATCCATCTGGTCGCGACATCCAAATATCGCACTTTGCTCGACAAGTTTATCGATGCCTTGCGACAGGTCGAGGGCGCCTATTCGCTGATCTGCATGACCGCTGAAGGCATGATTGCCTGCCGCGATCCGCTCGGCATCCGTCCGCTGGTGATGGGCCGGATCGGTGAAGCCTATGTCTTTGCTTCGGAAACCGTAGCGCTGGATCTGGTGGACGCCGAATATGTCCGCAGCGTCGAACCCGGCGAGCTGATCGTTGTCACCAATGGTGAACTGCGCTCCCATCGTCCTTTTCCCGAAGCTAAGGCCCGGCCCTGTATTTTCGAACATGTCTATTTCTCGCGGCCCGATTCGATTGTCGATGGCAATTCGGTTTACAGCGTGCGCAAGGGAATCGGCGCCCAGCTGGCGATCGAGAGCCCGGTCGATGCAGATATTGTAATCCCGGTCCCGGACAGCGGCACCCCCGCAGCACTCGGTTTTTCCGAACAATCGGGAATCCCGTTCGAACTGGGCATCATCCGGTCGCATTATGTCGGTCGCACATTCATCCAGCCGACCGACGGCGTCCGTCATCTCGGCGTCAAGCTCAAGCACAATGCCAACCGCCCGCTGGTCAATGGCAAGAAAATCGTATTGGTCGACGACTCGATCGTGCGCGGCACCACCAGCATGAAGATCGTCCAGATGATGCGCGAAGCGGGCGCGGCCGAAGTCCATATGCGGATCGCCAGCCCGCCGACCATGCACAGCTGCTTTTATGGCGTGAACACGCCGAAACGGGAAAAATTGCTCGCGGCGCAAAAATCCATCGAGGAAATGCGGGAATTCATCAAGGCCGACAGCCTCGCTTTCGTGTCGATCGACGGCCTCTACCGCGCCGCCGGTGAAGAAACCCGCCATGATATCCAGCCGCAATATTGCGATGCCTGTTTCACCGGCGCCTATCCGACTGTCCTCACCGACCGCGATGGTGAGGAAGAGCCAGACCAGCTGACCATGCTCAACGAACGACTGGATTCATCTGGTCCGGGACGGGACAATGAGCCCTCCGGCGATCTGCCGCGCATCAAGCAAACAGCGAACTGATTATGAAATTTGCAGGTCAACTGGCGCTCGTTACGGGTGCAAGCCGCGGTATCGGTGCAGCCACGGCCCTGGCATTGGCCAGGGAAGGCGCTCATGTCGTTATTACCGCGCGCAGCGCCGATGGTCTGGAAAAGATCGAAGAGCAGATCCACTCGGCCGGCGGCAATGCCACGATCGCGCCGCTTGATCTGACCGATGGCGACAGTATCGGACGTCTGGCGACGGCGATTTCCGGCCGCTGGGATGGACTCGACATATTGGTTCTCAACGCCGCCATGCTCGGGTCACTGGGACCGGTTCCAACGATCGACGGCAAGGAATTCAACAAGATCCTGACCCTCAATCTGATTGCCCAGCAAGCATTGATCGCCGGCTTTGACCCGATGCTGCGCAAGAGCACCAACGCCAGACTGGTCGCGATCACGAGCAGCGTCGGCCGCAAGCCGCGGGCATTTTGGGGCGCTTATGGTGCATCAAAGGCCGCGCTTGAAACATTAGTGCTCAGTTATGGCGAAGAAATGCGCAATTTGGGCAAGATTCGTACAGCGATTGTCGACCCCGGCCGGACCCGCACCGAAATGCGGGCCAACGCCTATCCGGGAGAAGATCCGGAGAGCGTCAAACTGCCATCGGTGGTCGCAGACCGGCTGGTCGAGATACTCGCCAGCGACTTTGCCACCGGCGAGCGTTTCGAGATCAGCTAGCCCCAATCATTTGTCCGGCGTCGCTTCGCTGTCCAGATAGTCCTGAACAGCCTTGTAAAAGGCATTGCGCGTCACTTTTTTATCATCCGGCGTTGCTCTTGGCCAATTGCCATTGCCGGCAATCACCAGCTTGCGTTTGGGATCAATGAAGATGCCCTGACCAAAAATACCCTGCGCGGCAAAACTGCCATCATCAAAGGTCCACCACTGATAGCCATAGCCGGCGCCCGGCTGGCCGATGTCGGCCTGCTTGGTGCCAGCCTTGGCAAACCAGCCCTCGGGAACAACGGCAGTGTCGCCGATCTTGCCGCCATTCATCGCGAACTGACCAAAAAGCGCAAAATCGCGGGTGGTGGCGGAGATACAGCAGCCGCCAATCTCCTTGCCGCCATCATTCAATATCCAGACTGCGTCCTTGGCCATGCCATAAGGCTTCCACACTTTCTCGGAGAGATATTCGGACAGCGACTTGCCGGTTGCCTTGGCGACCAGCACACCAATCAAATTGGTCTCGCCGGTATTATATTGCCAGCGCGTGCCGGGCTCGGCTTCGTTGACCAGCGTCTTCATGTAGAGGATCACCGGATCGACACCGTCTTTCGACTTGGTCGTGTTGAACCGGGCAACATCGCTGCCCTTGTCCTCATAATCCTCGTTCCATTTGACGCCCGAGGTCATCGTCAGCAGCTGCTCTACTGATACGCCGTCATAGCCGCTGCCCTTCAGTTCCGGAATATAGGTGGTCAGCGGATCATCGAGTGACTTGATGAAGCCATCCTTGATCGCCGCGCCGACCAGAGACGATACCAGAGACTTGGCGACCGAGAAACTGGTCCAGCGGTCATCCGGACCAAAATCCATCCGATATTCTTCGAGGCGGATTTTGCCATCCTGCAAGACCACCAGTCCGGCCAGCCGCTGCTCGGCCATATATTCGTCGATGCTGACATCGCCATTCTCGGTTTTCAGCGTCTTCGGCAGAGGCTTGCCTGCCGGCAGTTCCCGAATGCTGTCACCCGCCTCGATCGTCCGGGTGGTGGTCAGCACCTCCATCTGGCGGAACGCATTGTCGCGTTGATCCTGGGTCCAGAACAGCACGTTCTCGTCAGTCGGCAAGCCGGCGGCATTGGCCGCGACTTTCTGTACCTGTTCGCACGCCGTCAGGCTGATGCAGGCAGCGCCCAGCATTGCCCATTTCCCCAAAATCCTCATTGTCGCGCTCTCCCTTTTTCATTTTTCTTTTATCAGTGTGACCTGCGCGACATCAATGCCGCCGCCGCGAAAACCGCCTTCGCAATAGCCGAGATAGAAATGCCAAAGCCGGACGAATTTATCATCGAAACCGGCTGGCAACGCGCCGCGTTCAACCGCTTCGTCAAACCGCTCGCGCCAGATTTTCAAGGTCCGCGCATAGTCGAGACCAAAATTCTTCTGATCGGTCCATTGCAGGCCCCGTTCTTCGGCCAGCGCCCTGAAACGGCTCTCCGAGAGCAACATGCCACCCGGAAAAATATAGGTCTGGATGAAATCGGCGCTGGCAGCATATCGGTCGAAAATATCATCGGCAATGATGATATATTGCAGCGCCGCGCGACCACCGGGTTTCAGATTGCGGGCTATGCAGTCGAGGAAATCGGGCCAATATTGCTGCCCCACCGCTTCCACCATTTCGACACTGGCGATGGCATCATATTGGCCTTCGACGTCCCGATAATCCTGAATGAGAAATGTCGCCTCGGGATGATGGTCCCGCGCCCACGCCGTCTGTTCGTCGGAGAGCGATATGCCGGTCACTGCCAGGCCATGGTCGCGCGCCAGATTGCCCGAAAGCGCGCCCCATCCGCAGCCAATTTCCAGCACGCTGTCCCCCGGCTTGGTCGATAGCCGTTGGGCAATCGCCGCGATCTTGTTGCGCTGGGCCTCTTCCAGACTGTTTTTCTCATCGGCAAAAATTGCGCTGGAATAGCTCATGCTTTGATCAAGCCAGAGCCGGTAAAAGTCATTGCCCAGATCATAATGATATTGAATATTCTGCCGCGCCCGCCGCTTGTCATTGCCGCGCTTCTCATGCCGCCGCCTGACGACCCAGTTGAAGAAGCCCGAGGCGCGGCCAGTATTCTTCAGCCCGTCACGATTGCGGATGAACAGGTCAAAAACCGGCACCAGATCGGGACTGTCCCACTCGCCCAATTCCCATGCCCGATACCAGCCGACCGATCCGCTGTTGATCAGCCGCAGCAAGCCGTTCCAACTGTGCAACCGGACATCTGCCAGCGGCCCTTCGCCGCGGCCTCCCAATATCCGGGTGGTGCCGTCGGGCAGCTTGCACTCGAACGTGCCATGATCCATTCCGGCATCGATCCGATCGAGAATATGGTGAAAGCCGGGCGCAAACAGGCGCGCGAAAAAACCACCGCCAGTGGCGAATCGTTTGCGCGCGTCGAGCAAATGTTGTCCGCGTTTGGGAGCTTCCGCATTCATGCGCGCAAATATGGACCAGTGCTAAGCGCTTGGCAACGTAGAACTATCCCTTAGGTCCCGCCCCTGGTTCAACTACCCGGCGCTGCTGCCGAACCGGCAAGAATCCCGCCATCGATATTGAGTTCCGAACCGGTGATATAGCTCCCTTCGTCCGAAGCGAGCAGGACCGCGATCGCCGCCACTTCGCTGGCTTCCCCAAAGCGCTGCAACGGCGTATCCCGGACCAGCGCAGCTTCCGACGCCGCCCGCGCCTCGCCCTCGCCCAGCATAGGCTCCCACATCGGGGTCATGATCGCGGCGGGATGAATCGAGTTGCAGCGGATTTGCCAGCCCTGCTGCGCGCAATAGAGCGCGACCGATTTGCTGTGATTGCGAATCGCGGCCTTGGACGAGGCATAGGCGGCCGCGCCCGGTATGCCGACCAGACCGGAGCGCGAGGAAATATTGATGATCGACCCGCTGCCCTTGTCCTTCATCGCCCTGATCGCATAGCGGCAGCCCAGAAACGTCCCGTCAAGATTGACCCGGTGCACCGCGCGCCAGTCTTCCAGCGAGGCATGTTCCGGATCATGCGGACGGGCGCCCTCTTCGAAACCGGTCACGCCCGCATTGTTGACGACGACATCGGCAACCGGGTGCAAGGTGGCAAGCCGCTGCCAGTCCGCTTCCTGCTCGACGTCCAGCACGAGTGTGTCACAGTGCAGTTCTTCGCCAGCCGCGATCAACGACTCGGGATCGCAGTCGGTTAGAAGAACTGTCGCACCCTCATCGACGAAAGCTTTGGCAATAGCCTTGCCAATGCCGCGCGCAGCACCGGTGATAACGCAAAATTTTCCTGATAATCTATGCATGAAAGATCCTGAATATAGGTGTCAAAATATCCAGCCCTAGGGACTGAACGGGGTAAATTTTGATATTGCCTGACGGCGACCTATTTATTCATCGACCTGATAACCTTTTGATCTGCGCATTATTAATACCGGCGGTCCGCCCGCATTTCAATCCCCGCCCCCTATTTCACCTGGGCATAAGCCTCCAGCGCCCGCGCCCGCGCTTCCTTGTGCCCGATGATTTTTGCCGGATATTGTGCGGGCTTGCAGCCGAAATCTTCCGGATCATGGATATAGGGATCATCAACATCGGTCAGTTCGGGAACCCACAAGCGGATATAGTCCCCGGCAGAAAATTTCTCCGACTGGCTGAGCGGCGCCATGATCCGCACGAACATATTGCTGTCGACTCCGGTTCCCGAAACCCATTGCCAGTTGACGCTGTTGGAGCCGTAATCCGCATCAACCAGCGTGTCCCAGAACCATTTCTCACCCTCGCGCCAGTCGATCAGTAGATGCTTGATCAGAAAGCTCGCGGCAATCATCCGCACCCGATTGTGCATCCAGCCGGTCGCCCATAATTCGCGCATCCCGGCATCGACTATCGGATAGCCGGTCTTGCCGTGGCACCACGCCTTAAAGTCGGCTTTCACGTCCGCCTCGTTCATATCGCGCCAAGGCAGACCGCGCATTTTCTCGCGATAGCTCTCGCCGCCATATTGCGGGAATTGATCAATCACATTTTGCGCATAATCGCGCCAGACCAGCTCCTTGAGATAGGTTTCGACCTTGGCACCCTGCCCCGCCAGCCGGTTCCAGATGGTCGCCGGGCTGATCTCGCCAAAATGCAGATGCGGCGACAGGCGGGACACCAGCTCTTCGGAAGGCAGATTCCGGCCTTCATCATATTGCGTGGCCTTGTCTTCGAAATCTTCCAGATTGATCTCGGCTCCTGCGGAACCGGGCTGCCAATAGTCGCCGAAACCTGCGGCCCAGTCCGGGTTTGTGGGCAGCAGGTCCCAATCGTCCAGAGCCTCGCTGTCCGGCCAGTGCTCCGGCGAGTCGAGCCGGTCAGGCGCAGGTCTGGCCTCGGCTGGCGGCATATGCTGGCGCAGCGCCTTCCAGAACGGCGTGTAGATTTTAAACGGACTGCCAGCCCCGGTCGTCACCGTCCCCGGCGGCAGCAAATAATTGCCATCGTGCAAGATCAGCCGGGCTTCTTCGCCAAGCGCCTTTTCCAGCGCCCGCTCCGCATTGCGCCACCATGGCTCGTAATGATGCAGGGCGTGAATTTCATCCGCTCCGGTCGATTTGACAATTTCGGCCAAATGCTCTGCAGCCGGCCCCTGCCGCAGGATCAGCCGCGACCCCAGATTCTGCAAACATGCTTCCAATTCTTCCAGCGACCGGTGCAGCCACCAGCGCGAAGCCCCGCCCATTTTGCGGTGCCTGGGTGTTTCATCGTCGAGAATATAGACCGGAATAACGGGACCGTTTGATGCCGCCGCCAGGACAGCGGCTTGATCGAATAGGCGAAGGTCGCGGCGGAACCAGATGATTTTGGGTTTTGTCATATCCATGCAATTACTCAGGGACGCGTTTTTTCCAACCTGTCTTTGCGGACATTGACTCGAACGGTGAACCGATCGCCGACCAGTGGATCCATGAAGCGCTGGTCTCTTACCGTCACGCGCGCGCCAACCGCGGTGATGACCGGCATTCTTGACCAGAACAGGAATGCAGCGCCATCCTTACTCGACCTTGCGACTTCAGATTCCAGAAAGTCCGCGTTTCCCGGTATTTTCTGTTCCCGGCCCAACACTAGGCTGTTGAACAGGCCAAACTTCCCTGACCCGAAAGCAGACCCGTCGCGCCACAATATTTCCCGTTTCCAGAACTGCAATGGCACCGGGTTTGCGACAACCATAGCGTCACGCCGCTGAATGACATCGGCGAGGCCAGACTCGGCGGCACGCTCCACCAGCAATTGCCTGGCCTCCGCTTCTGCCTTGCCGGTAATCAGACCATTGGCAAAAATATAGGCGCAGACAGCAGCAAAGCTGATCCACGCCGGTCGAGACCAATTGCTCGCTTTCCTTTTCTCCCGCCGCCGCGAAATCCAGAAGCCGGCGATCAGCGCCGCCCAGATCCAGATGTCGATGATGAAGATACTGTCGCCATAAAACCATTGCGACGAAAAGGGCTCGAGCAGGCGGATGCCATAGCTGTTCAGCCAGTCCAGCGCCGGATGGCTCAGGCACCCGATATAGGCCAAAGCCAGCAACCAGCCCTTGTGGATCGGCAAGCGATCCGCAGGCCGCTTGCCGCGCTTCCCTTGCCAGCGATCAAACCCAATCATGATCCCCGTCAGCAATAGCGGCAATATCAGCATCGCGATCGGGCCATGGGTGATCCCGCGCCGGATCGCCAGATGCTGGACCCCGTCCAGCAACGTCGCCACTGCATCGATATCGGGAATATTGGCAGCGATGATCAGCGTCGCCATGCCGAGACCGGTTTTTGTCTTGAGGCCCATTTGGCCAAGAACGGCACCGGCGAGGCTGTGGGTCAGATTATCCAAAATTTTATCTCGCACGAAGGCACAAAGGCACAAAGAAGAAGAGGTTCAAATTGCATAATAATCATTGGCTATCCGCTTTACCCCCTCTTTGAAAGTGGCTGCGCCAAAATTCATCAGGAAACCAAATGGCAAATTCATCAATCGCAAATAGGTTAGCAGTTGTTTTGCATGAACAGGCGAGTGACGTTCGGTAGACTTCAATTCTATCAATAGTCGCTTTTCGACGATGAGGTCCGCGCAAAAGGCCTCATCCAAAACCCGGCCCCTGAACGTTATAGGAATGATCTTCTGTCTTTCGACAGAAAGACCTTTCTCTTTCAGGCTTTCGAACAGCAATATCTCGTAGGCGGATTCGGGCAGCCCCGGCCCAATATCCTTGTGCAGGTGAAAGCCACAATCAACAGAGATTCTGGCGATTGCTTCAAGATCTTGCACGCCACCATCTCAGTGCCTTCGTGTCTTCGTGCGAGCAAAAATCCTTTACAGTTCCGGCCCGTCCTCCGTAATCGTCCAGGTCTGCCCCTTGTTCAACAGACCCTGCAGATCAGGCTTCTTGCCAGCCGACGACGCAATATTCTGCGCCACCACCGCCGCTTCAAAGGTCGGCCGCGGATCGTCATAAAGCACGCCCAATGCCATCGGGAATTCACCAAATTGCATTTCGATCAGCATATGCGCCACCGAACGGTTGGTCACGTCATGAACAATCACGTTTGCCGCCTGCCAGTCGCCATCGACAACATCGACCACTTCCAGCTCCAGCGTCTTGTGGTTGAGGATGACCCCCTTCGTTCCCTTGGAGAACAGCATCGGTTCGCCATCGACCAGATGAAGCTGCGTGTCGGCTGCGGTTTTCTTGGCGGCAAATTCCTCGAACACGTCCTTGTTATAGACGATGCAATTCTGGAAAATCTCGATGAAGGACGTACCCTTGTGCGCATGCGCCGCTTTCAGCACATCGGGCAGGTTCTTGTGGATATCGATACCGCGAGCCACGAATCGCGCTCCGGCACCCAGCGCAAAGGCACAGGGCGATGCCGGACGGTCGACCGAACCATAAGGCGTCGAGGGACTATGCGTGCCCTGACGGCTGGTCGGCGAATATTGACCCTTGGTCAGTCCGTAAATCTCGTTGTTGAACAGCATCAGCTGGCAATCGAGATTGCGGCGCAGCAAATGCATCGTATGATTGCCGCCAATCGACAGCGCGTCGCCATCGCCGGTGATGATCCACACGTCCAGTTCCGGATTGGCCAGCTTCACGCCCGTCGCTACAGCCGGTGCGCGGCCGTGAATGGTGTGGAAACCATAAGTCTCCATATAATAGGGAAAGCGCGAAGAGCAGCCAATGCCGCTGATGAACACCGTCTTCGACGGATCAGCACCAAGGTCCGGCATGGTCCGCTGTACCGCCTTGAGGATCGCATAATCGCCGCAACCCGGGCACCAGCGCACTTCCTGATCGGTTTCCCAGTCTTTCAGCGTGGTCGTGATTTTGGTCATCTCGTTCATGACAAAT
>NZ_JBALTF010000045.1:0-2650 GCF_036964675.1 Parasphingorhabdus sp.
CAGGTCGCGACCCGGGTCAATGGCGGGCTGACCGGTTCCGACCTGCGCTTTTCCGACCTGACCACGCTCAACCTACGGCTGTTCGTCAATCTCGATGATCGCGGCAGCCTGACCGAGAGGCTCCCGTTCCTGAAAGGCAGCCGCATTGCCTTCAAGGTCGACAATATCTTCGACGATATCCAGACCATCCGCGATGGCAACGGCCTGATCCCGCTGAGCTACCAGACCGGCTTTGTCGATCCGGTTGGCCGCTATGTCGAGATTGATTTCCGCAAGCGGTTTTGACGCAGTCATCCCAGCGAAGGCTGGGATCCAACCCATATTAGGTTCTCCCACTACAGGCGGGCTGGGCCCCAGGCTGCGCTGGGGCGACAACCTAAAGACTAACCCAATTCCGCCACCGAAATCGCTACCGTCAGATAGATTCTGATCTCCGGCTGCTCGCCAGCCATCACAATTTCAGCGTCGCCCGGGTCGTGCTTTTCGACATATAATAAGCCAGAACCGCTGCGATGATGGTGACCATCGCGGTAAAGACCAGCGGCGAGAAGCTGAGATCGGGTGCAGCGCTTTGCAGAACCATCCCGATCAGAACCGCGGGCACCAGCGTCAGCACCAGATGTCTCAGCGCCAGCAGAAACGGCGCAAAACCGACACGTGTCTCTTTGGAAAGCCCGGGAACAACCTTGCCCGATTTGCGCTGCGACACGGTGATCGGATAGACGATCAGCGTCAGCAATATACTCATCAGCACCGCAATGCCGACCAATGTCCCGCCCAGACTGGGCGCGGAATCACCAAATGGCAGCGTCCCCGGCACAAAGGCCAGATCGCGGGTCAGCCAGTAATTGATCCCGCCGGCCAGCACGATATTAACCACCGCATCCCCCCGCGCCTGCTTCTCGATAAAGGCGTCCATGGTGGTTGGTGCTGCAGCGATACTGGTGGCCATATTCTCTCTCCCTGTTTTTTTTGGTGAGAGTGACGGCGGCGGGGGGAAAGTCAAGCGGGATTGGCTTGGAATGATGGAGAAAAATATGCATCCATTAAAATGTCGGTGGAATGGAGTTTGACCGCTTGAGGATTGTTTCACCAGTCATGGTAATTGCTGGTTCAACAACAAAAGACTGCTTGCGCCCGTCGGCAACATTCCGTCTGCCGAAACCGGGAAAAACTATTACGCCATGCTGGACGAAACCTGTATCGCAGCGTAACTTGAACCAAATAGCGCCCGGCAATCCCGGGGCGCTTCTACGCGGAGCCGAGTCAGGACCTGGCGACGGGGACCGAGACGGAATTGGTTGCGTAACGGCGAGGGTAAAGCAGTGGCACGAAATTTCTTGAACAGCATTCGCCTGCTTGAAAATCGGCTCGATACCGAGCTGGAGAAAAGCGCGAGCCCGTTGGTTCGTACAATTGGCCGGATCGCGCTGGTGATTTCCGGCGCTGTCTTGGGGATAGGCCTGATGGTCGTGGGAATCTCCCGAAGCGACCAAGCGACCAGTCCTTTCCAAGCTGGGACCGTCACCGCAGCAAGCTTCTCGCCACCTGATGAGAGCGAAATTCCGGAGGGACCGCTGGGCGAAGCCATCATCCGTGGCAAGGCAATTTTCGACAATCCCGGCGTGAACGCTGCTGCCTATGTCGGAAACTCCATGGCATGCAAAAATTGCCATCTGGATTCCGGGCGGCGCGCCGGCAGTTCGCCGATGTGGTCAGCCTGGGGAAATTATCCGCAGTATCGCAACAAGAACAAGTCGATCAATACGATGGAAGACCGGATCATGGGATGCTTCCGCTATTCAATGAACGCGCCCGCCAGTGCTTCCGGCGCCCCGCCTCCAGCCGGGTCCGATATTTACCGGGACCTCCAGACCTATTTCCACTGGCTCGCCACTGGCGCACCGACAGGAAAGGATATGGTCGGCGCCGGCTATCCTGAACTGGAATTGACATCCGCTGGTTACGATCCTCAGCGGGGTGCGCCATTATATGACCAATATTGCAGCGGCTGCCATGGGCCCGAGGGCAAGGGAGCCATCCAGCCTGACGGCAAGGTTGTCTATCCGCCTTTGTGGGGAAATGAGAGCTACAACTGGGGGGCAGGAATGGCCCGCGTCGACCTCGCTGCCCGATTCATCAAGGCAAACATGCCCTTCGACAGGCCCGGAACCCTGACCAGCCAGGAAGCTTGGGACATTGCGGCGTTCGTCGACAGTCAAGAGCGACCGCGGGACCCGCGACAGACCGGCAGTATCGAAGACAACGCAAAACGCAGCTTCGCCGGGCAAGAAACCTTCTACGGCAAGACTGTTGACGGTCGTCAACTGGGCTCGGGCGGCGGCGCGCGATAGGCAGTTATCATCAATTACGGTGCCACGGTGACAGCGCATTGCCACCATAAGTCCCCGGCCAACGGATCAGGAAACGCGCTCACCTGCGGCGCGCTGCCACTCCAACCCCTCCTCTGAAGAAGAGGGGCTCTATCTCCTTACTGGCCGCCGATCTTCCGCAAAACCCGCCAGGCCAATGCCTTAACCCTGTTCCGCGCCGGAAACCGCCCCGGCGCCCTCGGCGTCAATCCCCGCCTCCGCAGCCAGCCGTTGAACGCCCGGGCGTCCGCCTCTTCAAAGCTCCAGTCGCTGCGCCA
>NZ_JBALTF010000045.1:2750-8505 GCF_036964675.1 Parasphingorhabdus sp.
GGCGTCAATCCCCGCCTCCGCAGCCAGCCGTTGAACGCCCGGGCGTCCGCCTCTTCAAAGCTCCAGTCGCTGCGCCAGGTGATCGAGAGCGAGATGCTCGGTTCCGGCCCGACCTTGACAAAATGCGGCGCCATGACCGGCACGAAAATCGCCTTGCCGGGGGTCAGATGGTGCCGCGTACCTTCGGCCTCGAAATCATCCTGCCAGACCAGATTGCGATGGCCGCCGAGATGATAGCCTTCGTGGATTTCATCGGCGGCAAAGCGAGCGTCACCGGCGGGAAAAGTGGTCATCCATTTTTCGCCGCGCAATTGCAGCAATATATTATGCTCGGGATCGAAATGATAAGGCGTCACCGCATCCGGTGAAGACACGAAGATATAGCCCTGCGGCTTCAGCATCTGGCCGGTCTTGGCCTCCAGGATCGGACGGATTTCAGAGAGCAGCGCGCGCAGCAAAGCTTCATATTCCGGCACTTGCTCGATATTCTTGAGCACCGCCCAGCTGGCCGACTGATCGATCATCCGGATCGTGTCGCCGATGGTCAAGACGTTGCCGGGAACGTCCTCCGGCTTGATGCCAACCGGCAGATCGCCCGGATTATATTCGACGCTCTTTTCCGGCAGCGCTGTGCCCAGCCTGGCCAGCGCCTCGAGCGTCAGCAGTTTGTGCGAGAACATATTATGATCGAGCAGCCCCGCCTGTTCGGGATAGCAGCTGTCAAATTGCCGCCGGCTATCGTCACCAAAAACATGCGTCCGGAAGCTTTCTTTGCCGGAAATCTGATTCATTGCTGCACCTCTGTCGGATCAAAAATTGCGCGGCCCCTGATTTTCCCCATCAGCGCTTCCCCGAGCCGGACACCGCGGAAGACCGCGCGGCGGGACATGCCCTTCAGTTCGATCGAGAAGCGGCCGATATGGCGGCGATCGGACCAGATGCTGTCGATCATCGGATGGTCCTGCGCGGCGCAGCTGTCGATCCAGTCTATCACCGGTTGATCGAGAAATTTGAGATTGTCGATCTGCAGCAAGACACCGGGGGAAAAGCGGGAATATTCCTCGTCAAAAGCAGTTTTGAACCCAAAGCCTCCGTCCGAGGACAAAAAGTTCACCAGCATGGCCAGCGGCTTTCCATCGAGCCTGATGTCGCGGCGTTCCAATTGACCTGCCGCTGCTGCTCCCGCAACTGCCTGCCTGAAAAACGCGCTGGTTTCCGGAGTACAGTCCAGCGCCGAACCATTTTCGCCCTTCCAGCCGGCTTTTTCCAGTTGCAGAAATTCGTCAAGCCACTGGTCCAGACCCATGGCATCGATATGGTGCGCGTAGGTCACGTCCCCCTGCTCGCTCAGCCGTTTGGCCTGTCGCCGCAGATCCTTGCGCTTCTTTGTCCGCACGGTGGCCTCATAATAAGCCTCCGAAGCCAGATCGCTCTGCAACAATGCCCTTGCCTCGCTGTGCACCAGATCGCAGCGCCGTTTCTGGTCGCCACAAACCACCCGCAGGGCCTGATCCAGGGGACCGCCGATGGTCATGCCATTGATATGCAGAAAGCCCGGCCAGGCGCTCAGGTCAAGGGCGGTGAGCAGCTGTTCCCAGAAGACCTGCTCGGAGCCCTTGCGGACCAGCGGTGTGCCAAGAAAGCAATTATGGTGCATCCAGTTCTGGACATGCGGTACCGGCCAGCGGCCAAACCGGTTGTCAGGGCCAATCGGAAGCAGGCCAAGCAATTGCGAATGGCCGGGCTCTCCGGCCCATAGAAGGAACAACCGCAGCTCGGGGTGATGGTCAAATTGGTCCAAAGCCGGCCGCAGGAACCATTGTTCATAGAATATATTCGGTTCTCTCGCCTGCCTGGCCAATTCGCTCCACGCTTCGATCAGATTGGCATCCATTTCGGCAACCGGATGCAACACCGCCCGAAATTCGGGCGCGGACAGGCCCTCGCGGAACCGGTTCGCCCGGATATCCTTGCCCTCCAACTTCTGTAGTCCGCTCAAATCCATTGATATCGTCCCGCCAGCAGTAATTTCTCGTTCGGCATTCGGACTAACGGAAAAGCGGTAAAATGTGATTAACGCTATGCGGACAGAGATTGCGGGGGTTTTGGCGATGAAAAAACCCCGCCGAAATCGCTTCCGGCGGGGTCTTGTTTCAAACCAATATAGCGAGCGTTCTAGTGAATACCGCCCTGCGCCGCATAGAGCGCTGCGAGCAGCAGCAATGCGACAATATTGGTGATCTTGATCATCGGGTTGACGGCTGGACCTGCGGTATCCTTGTAAGGATCGCCTACAGTATCGCCGGTCACGGCCGCTTTATGGGCTTCTGAACCCTTGCCGCCGTGATTGCCGTCCTCGATATATTTCTTGGCATTGTCCCAAGCGCCGCCGCCTGCTGTCATCGACAGGGCAACGAACAGACCGGAGACGATCACACCGAGCAGCAAGGCGCCGAGGGCCGCAAAGCCATTCGCCTGACCCGCGACTGCGGTGATCACGAAATAGACCACGATCGGTGCAAGAACCGGCAGCAGCGATGGCAGGATCATTTCCCTGATCGCAGCTTTCGTCACCAGATCCACCGTGCGGGCATAGTTGGGACGCGATGTACCAGCCATGATGCCCGGATCAGCCTTGAACTGCTCGCGGACATCTTTGACGACGTCGCCAGCCGCACGGCCAACGGCGGTCATGCCCATCGAACCGAACAGATAGGGCAATAATGCACCCAGCAGCAGGCCAACGATCACATAGGGATTTTCAAGGCTGAAGCTGACGTCAAGGTTCGGGAAGAACTCCTTGAGGTCGGCCGTGTAAGCCGAGAAAAGCACCAGAGCCGCAAGACCGGCAGAGCCAATGGCATAGCCTTTGGTCACAGCCTTGGTGGTGTTGCCCACGGCATCCAGCGCATCGGTCTTGTTCCGAACGCTTTCGTCCAGACCGGCCATTTCAGCGATGCCGCCAGCATTATCCGTAACCGGACCATAAGCATCGAGCGCCACAACCATTCCGGCGAGCGCCAGCATGGCGGTTGCCGCAAAGGCGATGCCGATCAGACCAGCAAGCTGGAATGCGACAACGATGCCGATGACAATAACCAGCGTCGGCAAGGCCGTTGCTTCCATCGAAATCGCCAGTCCCTGGATCACGTTGGTGCCGTGGCCGGTTTCTGATGATTTGGCGATCGACCGCACCGGACGATATTGCGTGCCGGTATAATATTCGGTGATCCAGATGATCAGGCCGGTAACCGCCAGTCCAACCATCATCGACCAGAACAGGGCCATGCCGGTGAATCCGCCAGTGCCGTCAAGCGCGGTACCGATGGGTGTGTTCATGTCACCCAGCGTGCGCATGGTGACATAATAGATGGCCGGGATCGAGAGCACGGCCGTGGTAATGAAACCCTTGTACAGCGCGCCCATGATGTTCGTGCCCTTGCCCAGACGGACCATATAGGTGCCGATGATCGAGGTCAGGATGCAGACACCACCGACGATGAGCGGCAGCGACATCAGGTCATAGAGCATCGCGCTACCAACCAGATCGCCAAACAGCAGCGCCAGCAGCACCATGGTAGCACCAACGGTCACGACATAGGTTTCGAACAGGTCAGCCGCCATACCGGCACAGTCACCAACATTGTCGCCGACATTATCCGCGATGGTTGCAGGGTTGCGTGGATCATCCTCGGGGATGCCCGCTTCAACCTTGCCGACCAGATCGGCGCCCACGTCAGCGGCCTTGGTAAAGATACCGCCGCCGAGACGCGCGAAGATCGAAATCAGCGAAGCGCCAAAGGCCAGAGCGACCAGCGAGTCAATGACCGTGCGGTCATTGGCAGCCAGACCCATTTGGGTGGTCAGCACATAGAAGAAGATCGAGATTGCCAGCAATGCGAGACCTGCGACCAGCATGCCCGTCACCGCACCGGCGCGGAACGCGACGGTAAGACCGGTCTGCAGGCTTTCGCTGGCACCCTGTGCCGTGCGGACATTGGCGCGAACCGAAATGTTCATGCCAATATAGCCGGCGACGCCCGAAAGAATGGCGCCGAGCAGGAAACCGGTTGTTGAAATTGCTCCGAGGAATATGAAGACCAGAACCGCAACGACAACGCCGACCATAGCGATCGCGCGATATTGGCGGTTCAGATAGGCTTGTGCGCCTTCCTGAATTGCTCCAGCAATGGATTGCATTTTCTCGTTTCCGGCCGGTGCATTGAGCACCTGACGGCTGGTAATGAAGCCATATAATATGGCGACAAAACCGCATAAAATTGAAATGGTGACTACAGTCATTGCTGAGCATCCCCCCCCTGTTTTTTCACGAGCCCCCCATTGATCAGGGCGCTTTCGCGATTTGTATAGTGCGGGAAGCGGGAACGGCGCAAGTCCTGATTTAGCGGCAAAATTGAATGGCTTGCGAAGCTATTCAATTTGATAGAATCTGGTCGTATCAGGCGTGCACAAATCCCAGATGTTCGGGCAAATCCAGTCGTTCGCCGTGGCTGTGCAGCGCGATACCCGATCCCGGGCGGCAGATCCCGACACAGGTCAGCGGAACCGACAGGACGGTTTCGGGACTGGCGGTGAGCAGCAACTGATAATCATCACCGCCGGTCGCCGCCTTCAGCCGCGCGTGGCGGTCGTTGCCAACAAGCGCCTGAAATTGCCTGGATAGCGGCAGTTCCGCCAGATCAATTTCGATCTGCACACCGCTGGCCGCGGCAATCCGCGACGCATCGAGCAACAGCCCGTCGGAAATATCCATCATGCTGCTGACCAGATTGGACAAGATTCTGCCCTCTTCCAGCCGGGGCGTCGGGCGCGTGTGCGCTTGCAACAATGATGCGGTAATCTCGATATCCGGC
The DNA here is from genome assembly GCF_036964675.1 of Parasphingorhabdus sp. Classification (GTDB taxonomy): domain Bacteria; phylum Pseudomonadota; class Alphaproteobacteria; order Sphingomonadales; family Sphingomonadaceae; genus Parasphingorhabdus. The sequence goes on from NZ_JBALTF010000045.1 coordinate 7,625, forward strand.
GACCGCAACAATCCCGAGGCGATTTGCAGACCAGCCCAGGCATCGCCAATCGTGCCGGTGACATAGACGGCGTTACCCGGCTTCGCATTGCTGCGCGAGGGCACGATATGGCCTTTTGCCTCGCCAATCGCGGTCAGGCCAAAGGTTCTCGGCGCATGTTCGCCCATCGACACGGTGTCGCCGCCGAGCAATGGCACGCCAAAGCGGTCGATCGCCTGTTTCAGACCTTCGACAAAGGCGGCATCCCATTGATCGCCGGAAGTCCGACCATAGCCAAGCAGAACACCAAGCGGCTTCGCGCCCTTTGCCGCCAGATCGGAAAGATTCACGGCGACGAGCTTCCACGCCACATCGGCCGGATCGGCGTCGGGTAGAAAATGGACTCCCTCGACCATCATGTCATGAGTCATCACCAGCTTGTGCCGCCCAAACGGCATCATCGCGACGTCGTCGACCAGTCCGCGTGCTGCTGGGTGGGTGGTAATGGCCTTCAATCGGTCAATAAAATCTAGTTCGCTCAAGACAGGGCGTGCTCCAGTGCCATTCTGATGGAAGCGTTGGCGCGCTTGCTGACCGCTGCCTGTGGGGCAAATCCGTTGAATCCGTGCGGCGCTCCGGGATAGATAGCAAGCTCAACCGGAACACCCGATGAACGGAGACGATTGGCATAGGCAATGTCTTCGTCGAGAAACAGATCGAGATCGCCGCACATGATATAGGCCGGTGGCAAGCCGGTGAGATCGGTCGCCCGCGCTGCTGCTGCATACGGGCTGGCACCATTTTCCTCGGCATAGAGCGACCAGGCATGAAGCGAGGTTGCGCGCGTCCATGTCGATGGCGGGATATCCATATGGCCCGAAGGCGTATCATGCTGATCATCA
>NZ_JBALTF010000045.1:8604-22677 GCF_036964675.1 Parasphingorhabdus sp.
TGTGCCGACAGATCATCGGCGCTGCCCATCACATAGCCACCACCGTGCAGCCAGATGATCGTGCAATCCGGAAATAGCACATCCCGCGCGCGATATTCGATCACCGCGATATCAGGATCTCCATCCAGTCCCGGCATATGATATTCGTCCTTCTGGCCGTCATATTCCGGCAGATCGACAGCCATCTGGGCGAACAGCGCATCCAGCGCGGCACGGGCACTGGCCACGTCCGACTGCAATATCTCGAAAATATAGGGCCCGTCCGCCGCGATCATATCGCGGAATGCAGGATCAAGCCGGTCTAGAAAGTCTGACAATTTTTCCCCCCAGTGCCAGCCGGGGTTGCGTTCAGCCCCGAACTTGCTTCGCGATGCTGTCCAGCAGCCCGTTTACAAAACCGGCGTCCTTTTTGTTGAAGAAGGCATGCGCCACATCCAGATATTCGTCAATCACCGTTGCGATCGGCACATCTTCCTGTGCGACCAATTCAAAGGTCCCGCAGCGGAGTATCTGAAGCATCGTCTTGTCCAGACGACCAATTGTCCAGCCGGAGGCCAGTTTCGAAGCCACCAGTCCGTCGATTTCTTCGAGCCGCGATGTCACGCCGATCACCAGGTCATCAAAAAAGTCCCGCTCGGCCGGATGATATTGGTCATCCTCGATTTCCTTGCCGAGCCGGTGGTCATGGAATTCCTTGAGCAGCTTCGGCACCGGCGTCTTTTCCATCTGGTGCTGGAACAGCGCCTGTACGGCGGCCAGACGAGCGGCGGAACGGGATGTGGATTTTGCGGTCATGCTGTTTTCATCCGTGGCATGCCCAGAAAATCGCCCTTGCCAATCGGGAACCCATGTTCGCGGAGCAGATCATAGGCCGTCGTTGCATGGAAATAGAAATTGGGTTGAGCAAAACTCAGCAGAAAATTTTCGGCTGTGAAAGGCATGACCCTGTCCTTGAAGCGAAATTCCATATGCTGGCCGATAAAGCCCTCCATCTCTGCTTCGCTGACCGCTTCCAGCCCGGCCTTTGCTTCATCGAGCTTTTCGTACAAGCCCGCCCAGTCACTGGGTGGCGCGACCAGGCTTGGCGTGAACACGCCCTCTCTCACCGCTTCAATCGCGCCCAGCGAATGCTCGCGGCAGCATTTCACCTGATAGGAAAAGGGCTGCATATCCTCGATCAGCCGTGCGCCGATAATCTCTTCCGGCGCCGTGCCTTTTTCGTCGCAATGGGCTTTTGCCTTGTCGACCAGCGCGCGAACCGCAGCGATGATCTGCAGCTGGGTTGGAATTACGGCATCATATAATGAAATCGTCATGGACATTATCTTTCTGTTGATGGTCAGCGCCGGTCGAGCCGCTTTTGGATGCTGGCGGCATGGGCGGGCAAGCCCTCTGCCTCTGCCAGAGCGACCGCCGCCGGGCCAATATTGGCCAGCGCCTGTTCATCGCAGTGGATGAAGCTCGTGCGTTTCATAAAGTCAGTCACCGACAGGCCGGACGAGAAACGCGCCCGCCGTCCGGTCGGCAAAACATGGTTGGGACCGGCGACATAGTCACCGACGGCTTCGGGGGTGTGACGGCCGAGAAACACCGAACCGGCATGGCGGACTTTCTTGAACAGCGCGTCAGGATCATCGACCGCCAGTTCGAGATGTTCGGCAGCCAGCCGGTCGACCAACGGCAGCGCCTGTTCGAAACGATCGACGACAATGATCGCGCCATTGTCATTCCAGCTGGTGGTCGCGGTTTCGGATGTCGCCAGAACCCCCAATTGTTCGTTTATTTTTTCAGCAACTTGATCGGCAAACTTGTCATCATCTGTGAACAATATCGATTGGCTGGTCGGGTCATGTTCCGCCTGGCTGAGCAGGTCGGCGGCGATCCAGTCGGGATCATTTTTCGCGTCGGCAACCACCACGATTTCCGACGGGCCGGCGACCATATCGATACCGACAACCCCGAATACCTGCCGCTTGGCCTCGGCAACCCAGGCATTGCCGGGGCCGGTGATGACATCGACAGATTTGATCTTTTCTGTACCATAAGCGAGTGCGGCTACCGCCTGCGCGCCACCAATCCGCCAGATTTCGTCGACTCCGGCCAGTTCTGCCGCAGCCAGCACGAGGGGATTGATGTAACCACCGGGTGCGGGCGTGACCATGATGATCCGATCGACACCGGCAACCTTGGCCGGAATCGCGTTCATCAATACCGAAGACGGATAGGCGGCGCGGCCACCGGGAATATAGATGCCGGCACGTTCGACAGCGTTCCAGCGCGCGCCGATGCGAACCCCGGCCTCGTCCATATAGTCTTTATTTTCAGGGATTTGCCCCTCATGGTAATCACGAATTCTTAAGGCGGCCAGCTCCAGCGCAATTCGCAAAGATGCTTCCAGGTCTTCCAGCGCGGCGGCCGCTTCGGCCTTGTCCACGCGCCAGCCGGTCTGCTCCAGATCATGCTGGTCAAATTTGCTGGTCAGCCGCGCCAAAGCTTCGTCGCCATGATCGCGGACATCCTGAATGATCATTTTGACATCGGCCGACACATCGGCGTCAGCCTCGCGCCGGGCATTGACCAGCGCGTCGAACGCTTCGGCAAAACCGGGATCTGAAATAGACAGTCGAAGCACCATTTTAGCCCCTCCTTTTCAAAGGAGGGGTTGGGGTGGTTCCGTGCCGCGTGTCACTCACGCGAGCGATGCAAGTGAATCGCCGCCACCCCTTGATTCCCTCCCCTGAAGAGGAGAGGTTAGATTTTCTGACCGGCTCCATCAGACCCGCCCCGCCAGCTCGCGGAATTTCTGCACCAGCGGCGTCAATTCGGCGCTGCGCATCTTGAACGCCGCACGGTTGACGACCAGCCGGCCGGAAATATCCAGGATCCGGTCGGTCTCGACCAGATCATTGGCTTTCAAGGTGCTGCCGGATTCGACCAGATCGACGATATGCCGCGACAGGCCCAGCGATGGCGCCAGTTCCATCGCGCCGTTCAGCTTCACGCATTCTGCCTGAATGCCCTTGCTCTCGAAATAGCGGCTGGTGAGATTGGGATATTTGGTCGCCACCCGGAGATGGGAGATATTGGCCAGCGGTTCCGCGTCATCCTTCGGCTGTGCCACCGACAGGCGGCAGCGCCCGATGCCGAGATCGACCGGGGCGTATAGCTCGCTATAGCCGAATTCCTCGATCACATCGGAACCGACAATGCCGATCTGCGCAGCGCCGTGGGCAACAAAGGTCGCTACATCAAACGCCCGCACCCGGATGATCGACATATGCGGTAGATTCGTGGCGAATTGCAGACTGCGGTTGGACTTGTCAAAAAAGGCGTCTTCCGGCACAATCCCCGCCTGCTCCAGGAGCGGCAAGGCATCGTCGAGAATCCTCCCTTTCGGAATTGCAAAGATTAGTGGTTTGGCCATGATGGCCGCGGCTTTACGGGTTAGCAGGTGAAAGGGCAACGAGTTATGGACATTTTGGACATGGAAGATATCGCGCAGGGAATGCGCGGTCAGGCCGAACATTGTCGGCGCAACGACGCACCGGTGACGGCCTCGGTCATCCTTGCCCAATTGGCGCTGATGGGCGGCCCGACCGCCTGCGGCCAGAAGATCGCGCACTGGCCGGGAAAACCGCTGGAAGACGCGATGCCGCTGCGCCTCACCGGTGGCCTGCATCACCTCTATCTCAGCGGCAGGGAACCGCGCCTGGCCGAGATTTACCAAGGCCGGATTACTGATCCGGACGAGATTGATCGTCTGGTCGGACAGGTCGTGGCCGACCATGATGCCGATCTCCTGCCCTGGTTCGACAATCCGCCGCAGACCAATGAGTCGGGACGCTCGGCCAGTTTCATGGCCGGACTGCTGTGGCTGTCGGGGCGCGTCGGTCCGCGATTCGAACTGCTCGAACTTGGAGCCAGCGCCGGCGTCAATACGATGATGGCGCGCTATCATTATGATCTGAACGGCGTCCTCGCGGGCCCGGACGATTCGCCAATGCGGATCAGACCGGAGTGGCGCGGCCCGCCTCCGCCACAGGCACCGGTGGAAATAGTCAGCGCCCGCGGCTGTGACCAGAATCCGATCGATCTCACCGACGATGAAACCGCCGGGCGGCTCAAGGGCTATATATGGCCGGAAATGCCCGCCCGCTTCGAGCGGATGGAAGCGTCCATCGCGCTCGCCAAACAAGATCCACCCGATGTGGCAAAGGCCGACGGTGCCGACTGGGTGGAAGAGCAGCTGACCCAGCCGCAGCAAAGCGGCGTGACCCGGGTGCTGATGCATTCGATCGTCTGGCAATATCTGCCGCAGACAACCAAGGACCGGATCACCACAGCGATGGAGACAGCAGGCAAAGCGGCCACCCCGGACAGGCCGCTCGCCTGGATGTCACTGGAAACCAACCGCAAGACCTTCAGCCACGAACTGATCCTCCGCTACTGGCCGGGCGGCGAAGAACCGGCGCTGCTGGGCCGCGCCCACGCCCATGGTGCATGGGTCGAGTGGTTTGACGAATAGAAGCTTGCACAACCCTCTCCCATAGGGAGAGGCAAGTGGAACTTGTCAGCTTGCTGACTAGTGGAACTCGGTCAGGGGTTTTCGACCTCTGAAGAGTTAAAACCCCTCACCGACTGCGCCTAAGGCAATGAATTGCCAAGGCTTGTTGCCTCTCCCCATGGGAGAGGGTCTATCAATCCGTGACCGTATTCGGCTCACCCTCGGGCAGCGGAATATATTCATCGGGATCGCCCGGAACCTTGGGAAATCGGCCTTCAAACCAGTCGGCCTTGGCCTGCTCGATCCGCTCCTTGCTCGACGAGACAAAATTCCACCAGACATGGCGTTCGCTGGCAAAAGCCTCGCCACCGAGCAGCATCGCACGGCCGCCCGACAGAGATGAAAGCGAGACCTTCGCCCCCGGCGCAATCACATAAAGCAGATATTTTTCCAGCGGCACGCCATCGAGCGCACCATCGCCATCAACCAGCATCACCGCCCGTTCGTCGGCCTCCGCGTCGATCGGGATCGCGCCATTGGCGGACAGCAAGATGTCGGCATAGATGGTCTCTGCATGACAAGTGGTCGGCGCGGTCTGCCCCCAGAGCGAACCCATGATGATTCGAGCCTTCACGCCGCCATCTTCGATCAGCGGCAAATCCGCCTCGGCGACATTCTCGAATGCCGGGTCCATCTCTTCCTTGCCATCGGGCAAGGCCAGCCATGTCTGCATCCCGAACATTGGCTTCGGCAAGTCTCTCATCTCTAGCGGCGACCGCTCGGAATGGACTATCCCCCGGCCCGCCGTCATCAGGTTCACCGCACCCGGCCGGATCGTTTGGAAGGTACCGAGACTGTCGCGATGATCAATCGCGCCTTCGAACAAATAGGTCACCGTCGCCAGATTGATATGCGGATGCGGGCGAACGCCCATGCCATCGCCTTCGGGAAGGACCGCCGGGCCGAATTCATCAACAAAGATAAACGGCCCGACCATCCGCCGATGCCGCGATGGCAGGACCCGCCGGACCTGGAACTCGCCAAGATCATGGGTAGTGGGGGTGATGGCTTGCGTAATGATAGTCATAGTCTATCCGGATTTCTGACGGTTTTCTCTGTGATCACATTGCCGGTGTTCAGGATCGATTTCGGTTCCAGCAGCAGCACGTGACATTCGCCGCCCAAGGCCTCGGGACAGTGCTCGACGCCTTTCGGGACGATAATAAATTCCCCTTCGCCCACATCGATATCGCCGGTGTGCAGCCCCATGCGCATCCTGCCCCTGACCACCAGGAACAGCTCGTCTTCCTGTTCATGATGATGCCAGTCAAACTTGCCGTCAAATTTGACCAGCTTCACTTGTGTATCATTTATATCGCCCGCGACTTTCGGGGACCAGTGATCGGAGAAGCTGGCGAAAGCGTCGGCCAGATTGACTTTGCGGATCATGCATTCCCTTCCTCTTGTCGCTCGCCCGCTCATACCCTTCTCCCTTGCGGGAAAAGGGTCTATTCATTCCCCCGGTGCCTTCGCCTTGATCACCATCGCGTGGACCTTGTCCCGCATCATGTCGCCCAGCGCCTTGTTGACCATGCGCTGGCGGTTGAGCCGGGACTGACCGGCAAAGGCCGCGCATTCGATCTCGACGGAAAAATGCGATTCGCCACTGCCGTCGTCGCCGGCGTGGCCGTGATGGCTGGCGCTGTCGTTGATGACGTTCAGCGATATTGGCGCAAGTTCGGCGGTGAGCCGCTTTTCAATCTCGCTGTGGACTGGACCTTTGGGCATCGAATCTCCATATTGCTTGTTCACTCAACATATTAGCCGTTTGCACTGCGCTTGTCGAAGTGCGTTTATGGCTTTCAAACCGTCCTTGGAATAGCAGGACCAACGGAGCAATATTGAGCCCTTCCCCGAAAAGAAAACCGAACCGCTTTCATGGCCGCGTCGAAACCGAGGGCCAGTCCTGCGCCATAGAAGGTTGTGCAGAAAACGGCGAATTTCGTGCGCCTCCCATCTATGGTAGCGGGCGCAGCTACGACGGACCCGGCGAATATCGCTGGCTGTGCCTCGACCATGTCCGCGCGTTTAATCAGGGCTATGACTATTTCGCCGGCATGGACCAGGAGCAGATTTTCGACGCGCAGCATCCGGTGCGCGGATGGGACTCGACGCGGCGAGTCTATGGTGCGGGGCCAAAAGTTCCGCCGGCCTGGGCCGATTTTTCCGACCCTCTCGACGCCATTGGCGCGCGATTTGCCAGCGGCATCCATCGCCGCCAAACCTCCGGTCCTGCTATCTCTGGCGCAGACCAGAAAGCGCTGCAGACGCTAGGGCTTGGCGACACTGACTCCCGATCCATCGGTCGCAGCGAAATCCGCCGCGCTTATTCCGCGCTGGTCCGCAAATATCATCCGGATCGCAATGGCGGGAACCGCAGCCACGAGAAACAGTTGGCAAAAGTGATCGAGGCCTATACGCAGCTTAAGGAATCACCGGATTTTCGATGAGAATCCAATTCCCGTTGGTCCTGAACCTGTCGATGGACGTTTCACGTCTTCGGCGCCTGTCGATTTTGATGAACGTGTTTCGATGGGCCCGATGATAGGGGGTGGGGCTAGTGGATGAGTAATTTCGAAGGGCAAACATGACTGAAATACCAAATACCAATTCCGACACCAGCGGCGAAACCATCATGGACGCACCCGACAAGATGGTCGATGCGCGCGAAATGTTTGGCATTGAACTCGATATGCAGGTCCCCGCGTTCAGCGTGAAGGACGAACGGGTACCCGACCTCGATCCAGCTTATGTTTTCGATCCGGAAACCACGACCGCTATCCTCGCCGGCTTCGCCTTCAATCGCCGGGTGATGGTGCAAGGCTATCACGGTACCGGAAAATCGACCCATATCGAACAGGTTGCCGCGCGCCTCAACTGGCCCTGTATCCGGATCAATCTCGACGCGCATATCAGCCGGATCGACTTGGTCGGACGCGACGCCATTGTGTTGAAGGACGGCCAGCAGGTCACCGAATTCCGCGAAGGCCTGCTCCCCTGGGCGCTGCAGACGCCAACCGCCTTGGTGTTTGACGAATATGACGCCGGCCGCCCCGATGTGATGTTCGTGATCCAGCGTATCCTGGAAGCGGAAGGCAAGCTGACCTTGCTCGACCAGAACCGGGTGATCCGCCCCAACCCCTATTTCCGCCTGTTCGCAACCGCCAACACGGTTGGCCTTGGCGATACCAGCGGGCTGTATCACGGCACCCAGCAGATCAACCAGGGCCAGATGGACCGCTGGAATATCGTGGTGACGCTAAACTATCTGCCGGCTGCGACCGAAGCAAAAGTGATCCTGTCGAAAGTGCCGGATGCCGGTGACCAGACGGTGGAAAATATGATCAAGGTCGCCGATCTGACCCGTCAGGGCTTCATCAACGGCGACATTTCCACGGTGATGAGCCCGCGGACCGTGATCAGCTGGGCGCAAAATGCCGCGATTTTCAAAAATATCGGCTTCGCCTTCCGCCTCTCTTTCCTCAACAAATGCGACGAAGCGGAACGGATGCTGGTAGCGGAATATTATCAGCGGGTATTCGGTGAAGATTTGCCGGAGAGTGTGACGGGCGGGTGATCAACTGATTATAATGCAGCGATAGATCATGCTTTGTATGGATTGCCTGTGCATCGATGAGCGTTTACAAAGCATGGCATGTCTATCGACAGCAAGCCTATGAAACCGGAACAAGAATTCGAATACCAAATGGAAGTGGCGCGCAAGATCATGCGCAAGGACTCCAGGGTTCTGGCGGCTTTGGCGGGATTCGACAGAACCGGCAAGAACCCCGCTTGGGTCGAAGAGGGACTGAAACAGACGAAATCCAAAGATTGACGTTCATCGGTGAGCAATCGCTGTTCAAATATTTCCTCTCGCTTATGGCGTATTATTTTTGTAATACAGCAAATTGATGCTTGATCAAACCTCCTCCGAACAAAGGCGACGGCGCTGGTACTGGCCATTTGGCCGGAAAAAAGCCGCTGAAACCACATTTTACGAGCCCTATGGCGATGCGATTCCACCGCGCATCGAAGAGCCGGTTGCACCGCTCAAGAAGCCGCATGGCAAATGGTGGTGGTTCAGCCGCGCGATAGCGTCGGGGTTGTTGCTGTTGATTCTGCTGGTTGCCTATCTGGCAATCACCGCGCCTCTGTCCAAATCCCTGCAACCGATCGCTCCGCCGCAAATCACGCTGCTGACCTCAGACGGACAGCCGTTCGCCCGCAATGGCGCGGTGGTCGACGAACCCGTCCGGGTCGCCGAATTGCCCGATCATGTGATGCAGGCCTTCATGGCGATCGAGGACCGGCGCTTCTATTCCCATTGGGGCGTTGATCCGCGCGGATTCGCGCGGGCACTGCTGAGCAATATCTCGGGCAGCGGGATGACCCAGGGCGGCAGCACGATCACCCAGCAGCTGGCCAAGACCACCTTTCTGACGCCGGAACGCAGCCTGACGCGCAAGGCGCGGGAAATGCTGATCGCCTTCTGGCTCGAAGCCTGGCTGACCAAGGATGAGATACTCGAGCGCTATCTTTCCAACGTCTATTTTGGCGACAATGTCTACGGGCTGCGCGCCGCATCGCTGCATTATTATTATCGCCAGCCGGAAAATCTGAAGCTGGAACAGGCGATCATGCTGGCCGGCCTGGTCCAGGCCCCCTCCCGTCTCGCGCCGACCCGCAACCCGGAACTGGCCGCAAAACGGGCTACTCTGGTCAAGTCGGCGATGGTCAGCGTCGGCTATTTGAGCCAGCAGGAAGCCGACAGTCTCGGCACCGCCAGACTGGATGTCCGGGCGAAAGACGCCCTGCCCACCGGCACTTATTTTGCCGACTGGGCGATGCCGCAAGCGCGGGAACTGACCGACCTGAGCTACGAGAAGCTCAACCTGACCACGACCCTGGACGCGCGGATGCAGGAAATTGCCCGCCGCGCGGTCGCCCGCGCGCCGCTTGGTCAGGCGCAAGTCGCGCTGGTGGCGATGCGCCCGGACGGCGAGATTGTCGCGATGATCGGCGGCAAGGATTATGCAAAATCCTCGTTCAACCGGGTCACCCAGGCCAAGCGCCAGCCGGGATCGACCTTCAAGCTGTTTGTCTGGCTGGCTGCGCTGCGCTCCGGAATGCAACCGGATGACATGATTGAGGACACGCCGATCACCAAAGGCGGCTATTTGCCCAAAAATGCCGGTGAAAATTATCGCGGATCCATCACGTTGAAAGAAGCTTTCGCCAAGTCGAGCAATGTCGCGGCGGTGCGTCTCTTTGGTCAGCTGGGCGACCGGGCGGTGATCCGCGAAGCCCGCAATCTGGGGATCAAGTCGAAACTGGCCGAGGATGACCCCAGCCTGGCCCTCGGAACATCGACGATGACCCTGATGGAGCTGACCGCCGCTTATGCCGGGGTGGCCGGCAATAGCTGGCCGGTGGAACCCTATGCCTTCAAGAAAGACAAGCAGAGCTGGGCCGAATGGCTGTTCGACTGGCCGGGTCGCTATGAGTCCAGAACCCATGCCAACATGGAATCGCTGCTGCGATCTGCAGTCAATGATGGAACCGGACGCCGGGCGATGCTGTCGATTCCCAATTACGGCAAGACCGGCACCAGCCAGAATAATCGCGATGCCCTGTTCGTCGGCTATGCCGGAGACGGCGATGACCGGCTGGTTGTCGGTGTGTGGATTGGCAATGATGATAATAAACCTCTGAAGGGCGTCAGTGGCGGCAGCCTGCCAGCGCTGATCTGGAAGGACTTCATGCAGCAGGCCATTCAGGCCAAGAAGCCCGCTGGCACCGGCAAGCCCGCCAGGACGCCCGATCCAGAAGGCCCGGTCACGCCCCTCGATCTGCCTGAAATTCCCGAAATTCCGGTCGATATCGGGGATACGGAAGTCAGGATAAACGGCGATTCCGGTGTACGGGTCGGCACGGAAATAGGCGGTGTGCCGGTTGATTTGCAAATTAACGGCGATGGCGTGGCGATCGAACGGCGTCGCGAGGAAAGTCCCCCCGGAGAGGCTCGCTAACAACATTATACCACCTAACAAAAATGCAGAAAATTAGGCCTTTGATTCCCCCGACCTTTCCGCTTAAAGCTGTCGGCTGATATGGCTGATCGTTCCAAACTTGATGACTTCAAAGACGTGCTTGGCGGCACTGCGCGCGCTATGGCCCAGCTTCCGGACCTGGAGCTGGCTTATACCGCCGAAGCACCGTCGCAAGCCGGCCAGCATCTCAAGGTGCCGATGCCGGCGCGCGATCTGCCACCAGCGCAGGTCGCCGAAGCACGGGGCTTTGCCGACAGTTTTTCGTTGAAATTGCGCCATCATGACGAAGCAACGCACCGGAAAAATGCGCCGCAGGAAGCGGTGGCTCGCGCCTGTTTCGATGCGCTCGAACAGGTTCGCACCGACGCGCTGGGATCGCGCAACATGGCAGGCGCACGGAACAATCTGAACGCGGCGCTAGAAATGCGGATGCGTTCCGATCCGATTGCGCGGGCACAGAATCGGGATGAAGTTCCGATTTCCACCGCCCTGGCGTTGCTGGCGCGGGAAAAACTGACCGGACAGGTACCGCCGGCGGGCACGATCAAGGGCCTCGACATGCTCCGCGAGTGGATCGAGGAAAGCGCTGGCCCGGATCTCGACGGCCTCAACCTGACGCTCGACGATCAGAACAGTTTTGCCAAATTGTCGACGCAATTGTTGCAACATCTTGATCTGATAAAAAGCGACGATCAATCCGAAGCCGACGACAGTGAAGACGATAGCGACGACGAGAGCGACGATAGCCAGGACGACGGCGCCGACGAGGAAGCGACTGGCGATCAGGGCGAATCCGAAATGCGCTCGGAACCATCGGATGACGATAGCCAGGACGGCGAAAGCGATCAGAACGCCGAGGAACTGGAAGAAGGCGCCGAAGAAGAAATGGGCGACGCCGGCGACGACGGCATGATGCCGGTCCGTCCCAACCGGGCAATGTCCGATCTGCCGCCCGGTTTCAACTATACCGCCTGGACCGAAAAATATGACGAGGTCGTCAGCGCCACCGAACTGTGCGACGAAGAGGAGCTGACGCGGCTCCGCGCCTTTCTCGACCAGCAGCTGACCAGCCTGCAGGGCGCGGTGACCAAGCTCGCCAACCGGCTGCAACGCCGCCTGATGGCACAGCAGAACCGCAGCTGGGACTTTGACCAGGAAGAAGGCATGCTCGATGCCGCTCGTCTTGCCCGGGTGGTCAGCAACCCGTCGCACAGCCTGTCCTACAAGATCGAGCGCGAGACCGAATTCCGCGACACCGTCGTGACCCTGCTGATCGACAATAGCGGTTCGATGCGCGGGCGACCGATTTCGATCGCCGCCATTTCTGCCGATATCATGGCGCGGACGCTGGAGCGTTGCGGCGTGAAGACCGAAATCCTCGGCTTTACTACCCGTGCATGGAAAGGCGGCCAGACCCGCGAAGACTGGCTTGCGGCGGATCGCCCGGCCAATCCGGGACGGCTCAACGATCTGCGCCATATCGTCTACAAGAAGGCCGATGAACCCTGGCGCCATGCCAAGAAAAATCTCGGCCTGATGATGCGCGAAGGCCTGCTCAAGGAAAATATCGACGGCGAAGCCCTGCTCTGGGCGCATAGCCGGCTGATCGCCCGGCCCGAAGAACGCCGGATATTGATGGTGATTTCCGACGGCGCGCCGGTCGATGACAGCACCCTGTCGGTCAATCATGGCGCCTATCTGGAAAACCATCTGCGCAAGGTGATCGAATGGATCGAAAGCCGCTCGCCGGTGCAGCTCGTTGCCATCGGTATCGGCCATGACGTGACACGTTACTACAAGAAAGCCGTGACGATCATGGATGCCGAGCAATTGGGCGGCACGATGGTCGAGCAGCTGGCCGGATTATTTGATGAGGATTGAGTGAATGAACGTAACCGAAGCCGTTAATTCCCGTCGATCCGTCCGCCAGTTTCTTGACAAGCCAGTCGACAAGGCGACTCTGGAGCGCGTGCTGGAAACGGCCCAACGCGCCCCTTCCGGCGGCAACACCCAACCATGGAGCGCGGTTGTCGTCGGCGGTGATGCACTCAAGGATATCACCGCGAAGATCAAAGAGAAAACCAAGACCGCCCCGATGGGCGAAAATATGGAATATGCGATCTATCCCAAGGATCTGGATGGCCGATATGAGGAACAGCGTCGGGCGGTTGGCCGGGATATGTTCGAAAGCCTGGGCCTGGCGCGGGAAGACGGTCCGGGCCGGGTCGCGCAAATGGCCAAAAACTGGGACAGTTTCGGCGCACCGGTGCAATTGTTCACTTACACCAGAAAATATATGGGGCCACCGCAATGGTCCGACATGGGCATGTGGCTGCAGACGGTGATGTTGCTGCTGCGCGAAGCAGGGCTCGATAGCTGCTCGCAGGAAATCTGGGCGATGTACGGTAGCTATATGCGGGAATTGCTCGGTATCAGCGACGATTATATCTTCTTTTGCGGCATGGCGATTGGCCATCGGGATCCGGACGCGCCGATCAACAATTTTGAAGTGTCCCGCGTCCCAATCAGCGACGCGATAGAGTTTCGCGGCTTTTAACCATCGCAACCGCTGGTTTTCAGGGAATATTCGGGACGGAAACGTCCCGCAATGTGACAGCGATCACTAAATCCGGTATCGGAGTCGATAATCTACTATCGGAGACTCGGATTTACTAACTAACTGGTGTAGTTATCAGAATATTCTGGGTCGTGATCGCTGTTGCCTGAGTCTGAGGGGACTAAGCAATGCACAAAAATTGTGGGGGATATATCGTGCACCGGTCGAGGATTGGCACCATATTATTGACGCTGGGGTTGGCAATGACTCCGGCGACGGCATTTGCTCAAGGCACGCCGGTTTCATTGCGCGACAGCTTCCCGATCGGAAGCAGCGAGGGCATATTATGCCAGGTTCAGGATCGCAGCATCGAAAGCAAGGCGAAGACCGATATGTTCGACCGCAGCTGGGCGGTTGTTTGCCGGGATTCTGCAAGACCAGTTAGCTTTGTCTATTCATCTCGCTCATCGGAGCAGGATATGCTGGACCGGATCGCACCAAATCGCCGCGAACCGGTGACCTGTGCCGAAAACCAAACACAAGCATCGCTCGGCGGCTTTCGTCACACCGAATGCCATCTCTCGGCGGAACCGGTTGCCTACTCGCTGATACGCGGCCGACAAAATGGCATTTCCTATGTCGCGGAAGGCTTGACCGCTTACGACAGTGCGACCTTGCTGGCGCTCAAGTCGATTTTGAATGACTCGATCGCCGACGGCAAGATTGATGTCGCATCGACATCGATTGAAGATCCATTTGCCTTTGCCCGGGTGCAGGCCGCGACGCTCAAGCCCTATCAGGCCCTGTCAGAGGGCTACCGCAGAAATCTCAGCGGCAATTATGCCGAAGCCGCTGCCTTTTTTGAAACATTGCAACAGCGCACGTCCGGCCTGGAGGGGGAG